>JBGAMJ010000034.1:0-48091 GCA_044223035.1 Piscinibacter sp. | reverse complement strand
CCTGATCGCTGCAGCACGTCACGGGAGCGATGCTCGAGCAGCAGGCGGGCATCCAGATGACGCACATCGCCTACAAGGGTACTGGCCCTGCGCTGCAGGACCTGCTCGGTGGACAGGTCGACCTGACCTCCGGTACGCCACCGCCGTACATGCCGCACATCCAGTCGGGCAAGAACCGGGCTCTCGCCGTCACGGACAAGATCCGCGTCGCCAGTCTCCCCGACGTGCCGACGACCGCCGAGGCGAGCTTGCCCAAGCTCGATCCGACAGTCAGCCGCAACGCCGCGAGGCCGTACTCGGACAGCAACGGCTTGCAGGCCGCGCGCGGCAGCACCCCGATGCCGAGACCCGCGCCAACCATCTTGCACATCGCGCCGAAACTGAGCACCTGCACCCGCAACCGGAACCGCAGGCCCGCGTCCTGCGCGGCGTGGCCGAAGAGCTCGAGCAGCGAACTGCCGCGGTTCAGCCCGACGAACGGATATTCCAGGCAGGAACGCAAATCGACTTCGATCCTCTCCGCCAGTGGGCTGGCCTGCCGACAGATCAGCACCAGTTCGTCCGACTCGAAGGGTGCCACCGTCAGGCCGTGGGTCGGCGTGCCGCCGGCGAACACGCCGATGTAGGCCAGGCCGTCGATCAAGGCGCGGACGGTATCGCCACTGAGTTGCTATTCGATCTCGACCTTGATCTCGGAATGGCCGGTCATGAAGGTCGCCAAGGCATCCGGCCGTTCCTTGTTCAATGCCGACATGTTGGCCCGCAGGCGGACATGGCCCCGGAATCCATGCGAAAACTCCGCGAGCTCGGCATCGAACAACTCCAGGCCGTGGCACAGCCGTAGCGAGTGCTGCATCGGGACGTGCCCGGCCGGCGTGAGGCGTACTCCTTGGGCCGACGGTTCCAGCAGCGGCATCCCGGCCGTAGCGTCGAAGTCCGCAAGACGGCGGCTGGCAGTCGACAACGCCATGTTGCCCTGCGCTGCGCCGCGCCCTTCGTAATGCTTCCGGTCTGCACAACGAAGCAGAACCGGCGCAGCGTCACGAGGTCGATACGCGCGGGATTGATCGCCATCTTCTCCATCTATCGAGACCAGGCCTTCGCCGTCTGCGAAGGCCCGACGATCGTTGCCGGGAGGGCAAAGTTCGGACTCGTGCTGGCGAAGCGTGTCGAATCGTGGGTGGTAACCGACAAGTTCTGGCAGCGGGTGGAACTGCTGTTTCCCGCGCGCTCGGCTGCGGCCAAGATCCATATGCGCAAGCCCGGGGCCGGCCGCCCGCCAAAGCAGTCGCGGCTGATGTTCCATGCCATGTCTACGTGCTGCGCACGGGCTGCCACTGGAAGACGCTGCGCAAGGAGCGCTTTGGCAGCGCAAGCGCCATGCACAAGCGATGCCTCGAGTGGGAGGCCGCGAGCTTCTTCGAAGCGCTGTGGAAAGCAGGACTGGCTGAGTACGATCAGATGCCGGGCATCGCCTGGCGCTGGCAGAGCATCGACGGCGCGATGAAGCTTCGATCAAGCACCGAAACTGTCTCCACCGGTCTCGTTCATCGGAGGATCGATGACGAGCTTCGCAGGGGGCAACTCCAAACGCCACAGAATCAGCATGAACTATCGGCGAGCCTTCCAGCGTAGGGTTCGATTCCTCTGGACAAGCGCCTGCGCGATCGCCTCGTTGCCGACTACGTTGCCGGCGTCACCTCGGGCTTCAGGTCAAGTCGGCGCGCACGGTGCGCGAACCCGCCCTGGGGCCGCTGATGATCGACCGGACAAAAGAACGCCCGCCGGTCCGCTCGACAGCGCCTGGGAGGGACGGGATGTCGGGGAATACGGACCGGCACCGCGTCACCGCGGCGACGAGGGCGAAGGCTTCATGGTGGCACTCCAACCTGTCGGTGAACTGCCCAATTGCTGGCGGCTGGCCGTGCCGGAACCGGCGATGACGCCTTCTTTCGTGGTTGCGGTGGATGGGCCGGTGGCAGCCACAGCTCCTGCACCCGGGAGTCGCAATGGGATCCGGTTGGCAATACGGCAGCGCATCGTTGCGACCGCAACCATGTGCACGTACAGTCCGGGTCTTTCGGCGACCCCGTCCGAGCCAGCCAGGAACTCCGTGGCGATGTCTATCCGACGCTCTTCCCCTGCCACTGCACCCGCATCGGCAAACGCACCCACCGCCACCCTCGACCGCACGGTCACCCACCGCCTGCACACGCTGTCCAAGCTCACCGACCGGGTGACCCAGGCCGCCTACGAGAGCGATGCCGGCATACCGTTCAGCGAGGGGCGGTGCCTGGCCGCGATCGGCGCGTTCAGCCCGCTGTCGGTCAATGAACTGGCGCAGCGCGCCAACCTGAACAAGGGCCAGGCCAGCCGCGCGGCGCAGTCGCTGGTTGACCAGGGGCTGGTGATCAAGGCGGCCAGCGCCACCGACGGCCGCGGCGTGGTGCTGACGCTGTCGCCGAGCGGCAGCCGCACCTGGCAGCGCGTCATGGCGGTGATCGAACGCCGCAATGCCGAGATCGTGGCCTGCCTCGATGCCGCCGAGCTGCGGCAGCTCGACGGCCTGCTCGACCGCCTGATCGAGCACGCCCGGCGCTCGGGCGCAGCCGGTCTAGACGCCGACCCGTCCGAATGACGGCTCGACACCCCAGACTCACCCGCGGGGAGAACGTCACGCCGTCCACGGGCAACCCGATCGGCCCGGCTCCCGCCACGCGGCCGCGGATCAGGCGCGCACGTGGGTCAGCGCGTCGATCGCCACCAGGAAGCGCTTGAAGTCGATCGGCTTGGTCCAGTAGTCGTCGAAGCCGGCGGCGCGGGCGCGGGCGATGTAGTCGGGCATCGCGTTGGCCGACAGCGCGATGCAGCGCGCGGCGTTCAGCGTGGGCTCGGCGCGCACCCGGCTCAGCACCTCGAAGCCGTCGAAGTCCGGCAGCTCCATGTCGATCAGCAACACGTCGGGGCGGAATTCGAGTGCCGCCGCCAGCCCCTCCGTCCCCGTCTCCGCCAGCCGCAGCCGCACGTTCGCGCGGGTGGACAGCGCCTGCTCCACCAGCACGGTGTTGACCGGGTTGTCCTCGATGTAGAGCACGTCCAGCCGATCGCCGTGCGAATCCGGGATGTCCTGCGCCAGCGCACCGAACAGCGTGTCGGGACGGACCGCGACATCGTCGGGCGCGGCGGGCAGCCACACGCGGAAGTCGCTGCCCTCGCCCGGCGTGCTGTTCACCTCCAGCCGGCCGCCCATGCGCTCGAGCAGCCGGCGCGCGATGTTCAGGCCGATGCCGGTGCCGGGGATGCCTTCGTGCTCGGCGCCCAGGCGGTTGAACGGCTCGAACATGCGGGCGAGCTGCTCCTGCGACAGGCCGCGGCCGGTGTCGCGCACGCTCAGCACGCGCCAGCGCTCGTCGGGCTGCGACACCAGCGACAGCGTCACCGTCCCCTCCGGCCGGTTGTACTTGACCGCGTTCGACAGCAGGTTGGCCAGCACCTGGCGCAGGCGCCGCGCGTCGGCGCGAACGTTCGCGTGCGCGCTCTTCAGGACGATGGCGACGCCCGCGGCCTTGGCCTGCGGCGTGACCCAGCGCCGGCTGTCCTCGAGCACGGCCGCGAGATCGACGGAGCGCTTGTCCAGCTTGTCCTCGCCCGATTCGATCGTCACCAGGTCGAGCATGTCGTCGACGAGCGCCAGCAGGTGCGTTCCGGCGCGGCGGATGTGCTCGACGCGCTGGTGCTGCGTCGGATCGAGCGGCGAGCGGTGGTCGGTGATCAGCAGCTGCGCGAAGCCGAGCACGGCGTTCAGCGGCGTGCGCAGCTCATGGCTCACGCGCGAGAGGAACTCGGTCTTCGCGGCGCTGGCGCGCTCGGCGGCCTCCTTGTCCAGCCGAAGTTGCTCGCGGACGATGTCGCCGGTCACGTCGCGGACGATGCCCAGCACCCGCGCCGAAGCGTCGGCGGGCTGGCCGACCCGGGCATTCAGCTCGTGGTGGCGGACCTGTCCGATGTCGTCCACGACGCGATAGCGCATCTCGAGCGGCGCGCCGGAGGCGATCGCCTGCTGCAGCGACGCGCGCACCCGCGCGAGATCGTCGGGGTGGACCCGCTGTTCGATGCGCTCCAGCTCACAGGCGCCCCCCTCGCCGGGATCGACGCCGAACAGCGCCGCCGCCCGGGCATCGAGCGTTGCCCGGCGCGAGCCCAGGTCCCAGTCGACCAGGCCGATCCGTGCCGCGGCGACGGCCATGTCCCAGCGCTGGCCGCTCTCGCGCAGGGCCCGCTCATTGGCAACCTGGCGCCGCAGGAAGCGCGTCATCAGCAGCGAGCTGAACAGCGCGAACAGTGCGAGCAGCAGGCTGGCGACGACGGTGGCCACCAGCACCATGCCGTGCGTCGCGCGCGAAACCATGCCGAGGGTGTCGGAAAAGCGCCGCTCCAGGTTCGACAGCCGGCTGTTGACGACGTGCAGGCTGTCCGTCACGACCCGGATCGCGGGCGAGTCACGCTCGCCCGCGGCCACCAGCACGTGCAGCCGATCGCCCAGGTCGACCAGCCGCGCGATCTCCTGGTCGGCCTCGACCCAGATGGCGATGGCCCGCGACACCGGCTCCAGGCCACGGAAATGGCGGTACAGCCGGATCATCCCGCCGGTGTCGTCGGGATGGTTGCCGCCCTGCACGAAGCCGGCCCGCACGCGTTGCAGGTCGGGATCGGGCCGGTCGAGCTCGATGCGGGCCTGGCGGTCGCCGAGCGGCACGGCAATCGCCCGGCGGTAGGCCTCGAAGTCGTCCGCGTCGCCACTGCGGGCATAGCGCTCGAGGCAGAAGATGGCGTCCTTCTGCGACTTCGAGAACAGACTCTCGCCGGTGACGTAGGCCCGCACCGACGCCAGCACGTCGATCGTGAGGATCTCGAGCGCGCACAGCAGGATCAGTGCGCCGAGGAAGGGGACGATCGGCTTCCACCGGGAGCCGAGGGCGGCGCGGTCGCCGCTGGATGCTGTTTGCACGGTGCTTCCGGTGTTCATGGACGGATACGTGGGCCGGGCGGAGCCTCCGAGGCGCGCATCGCCGCCCGGGAGCGTGACATGCCGGCGAGTGGCCCTGAAACGCGCAAGCGTATCCGGTCATCAACCGCCAACGTCGTCGGCCGCTGCGGCGCAACCGCAATCGGATCGACGGGATAGCCCGCGGTCCTGACTCGCATGCGCGCCGCTGACGAACCGGGGCTGCGGGCCTGAACGCGCCCCGCAGCCCGGGCGTGCGCCCCGCCCATTCACCTCGTAAATACCATATATGACAGCTCCGTCACAAGTATCTTCGCATCTCTTGATAATACTGTTGTGCAAATTCACAACATTGATGACAAATACATGACAAAACCACAAGACGGCGCTCAAGCAATTGGACAACCGGGGAACGTGAATCTCCGGCGCCGGGGAATGCTCCAAGGTGGCATGGCTGCCGGGCTGTTGTCCGGCACGGGTGCCGCCACGCTGAGCGCGTGCGGCGGCGGCAATGGCGACTGGCAGCCGAAGCGAACCGTGATCGTCATCCTCGAAAACCGGTCGCTGAAGGAACTCGTCGGCAGCAGCGACATGCCGTTCCTGAGCCAGTTGGCAAACGCCAGCGCATTGATGACCCGGTCGTACGCGGCCCCCACGCCCTACAACCAGGTGCCGGCCGGCGGCGCCCCCATCGCGGCCAACCCCAAGGCCCTGACGACGACCACCTGGACCCACGGTCCCCGATTCACCCACCCGCTGCCCTCGCGCGGCAGCCAGACCAACTACTTCAACCTCTTCGGCGGGCACAACCAGGGATTCCTGCCCGACTGGTTCCAGCAGCCCGGCTCCGGGCGTCCGGCCAGCACCTCGCTGCCGGCCTACCAGGACCAGTTCGGCAACCTCCTCGTGGACTCCGACGGTAACCCCGCCCCGAGCTTCCAGGGCGAAATCGGCCTGTCGAACGAATTCGTGACGACCTTTGCCAACGTGTCGCTGCCGTTCACCACGCCCAACCTGGGTGCGGCAATCCTCGCCCGGGGGCTGAGCTTCGCCACCTTCTCGGAATCGTTGCCCTACCCGTCCTACAACGGCAGGGTCTTCAACCCGCCCGGCGTGGCCGACGGCTATGCGCGGCGCCACAACCCGGCGATCAACTGGATCAACTTTCCCGCCTACGGCAAGACGATTTCCGCCGACAAGAGCCGCTTCGTGCTGCCGGCGAGCTGCAATCGGGCAACCGCCGCCACGGTCGACACCGACGGCACCCGGCACCCCGGCTTCGGCGTGGACAAGGACGGCAACAAGGTGTCCTTCGACCAGTTGCCGACCGTGTCGCTGGTGGTACCGAACGACATGGACAACATCCACACCGGCACCCTGGCGGCCGCCGATGCGTGGATGCAGGCGAACATCAAGCCCTACGCCGACTGGGCGGCTGCCAACGACAGCCTGCTGATCGTGACGACCGATGAAGACGGCTTCACCGACGCCAGCAACGGCGTGGCCAATGTCGGCACCGACACCGTGATCGCGCAGTACTACCCGGGCAAGGGCGGCAGCTACATGTACGGCATGGACAACATCACCACGCTGTTCTACGGCCCGGCCGACCGGATCCGGCCCGGCCGCTACGACAACCGGATCGACCACTTGAACGTGCTGTCCACGGTGCTGCACATGTACGGTGCGCTGCAGGACTTCAAGCTCGACTTCCAGGCGGCCTGGAGCGCGGCGACGCATCCGATCAACGCCCGGTGGGTGGGCGGCAGCCACCCGGTGCGCCAGGCCGAACTGGCGGCGCAGCTGGCCAACTTGACGCCGATCACCAGCTTCCTGGTCTGATCGTCGCGGCAGGGCCCGCGCGCCGTTTCGGTGCGCATGCCGCGGAATCGGCCCGCGGCATGCCGAAAGCTCCAGGGGTCTCAAGTCGGTGCCACGCGCTGCCGAAACCCCCGGAAGCGTCGCATCCCCGGCGATGCACCAACCCGGACCCTTCGCGCTGGCGACGACCCGTTTCACCCGGGCAGGCAGCGTCCATGCGACATGACAGCCATTGCCGACCCGGCCCTGCCCACTGACGGCACGGCGCATCCCCATCCCCGCACCCTCGGCTGGATCGGCACGACCGCCCTGGCGATGGGCGGCAGCAACCAGAGCCTGTTCATCATCGCCGCGCTGTTCGCGGGCCAGGGCGACATCCTCGGCCAGGGCAGCGCGGCGGTGCCGCTGCTCTTCGTCGGCCTGCTGCTCTCCTGGGCGGCGGCGCCGGGCTGGATCGAACTGGTGCTGATGTATCCGCACCGCGTCGGCGGCATCGCCGCCACCTGCGCGGAGGCGTTCCGCCCGTACAGCCCGGTGCTCGCCAACCTGACCGGCGTCTGCTACTGGTGGGGCTGGGTGCCCACCTGCGGGCTGACGGCGATCCTGTCGGCCTCGGCGATCCACGAGTGGTACCTCCCCGGGATTCCGGTCACGCCGCTGGCGGTCGGCCTGGTGCTGTCTTTCATGCTGCTGAACCTCGCGGGCATCCGCTGGGTGACGCGGCTGGCGGTGCCGGTCGCCAGCGCGTCGGCGCTGCTCGCCTTCCTGTCGGGGCTGGCGCCCATCGCCGCCGGCACGGTCGACTGGCAACTCGCCACCACCTTCCACCTGACGACGCCGTTCGACGGCTGGTTCGGCCAGCTGACGAGCCTGATGGCCGGGCTGTACCTGATCGGCTTTGCCGCACCGGCATTCGAGGCGGCGGCCTGCCACGTCGGCGAGACCGTCGACCCGAACCGCGCCGTGCCGCGCGCGATGCTCGCCAGCGGCCTGCTGGCCGGGCTGTACTTCGCGGTGCTGCCGGGCGTCTGGCTCGGCAGCCTCGGCCCCGAGCCGCTCGGCAAGGACCTGGCGCTGGTGCTCGGCCCGACCTTCGCGCCGCTGTTCGGCAACGCCGGCAAGGCGGCGGCGATCTGGTTCATGGTGCTCAGCATGTTCTCGGGCACGCTGCAGCCGCTGGCCGGCGCCGCGCGCGCGCTGTCGCAGTTGTCGGAGGATGGCCTGCTGCCGCGCGCGCTGGCGCGCCGCTCGCGCACCGACGCACCCTGGGTCGCCACGCTGCTGACCGCGGCGATGGCGATCCTGTTCCTGCTGATCGGCGACCCGATCTGGCTGATCGCGGCGGCCAATTTCACCTACCTGATCAGCATCGCGCTGCCCAGCGTGGCCGTCTGGCTGCTGCGGCGCGACGCTCCGGCGATGCACCGGCCGTACCGCGCGCCGCGCGGCATGGTGTCGCTGGGCCTGGCCGCCGCAGTCGTCTGGGGCCTGTCGGCGCTGCTCGGCTTCGAGCAGTTCGGCCTCGGCACCGTGCTGATCGGCCTGGCATTCGCGTACGCCGGCTCGGCGCTCTACGCCTGGCGCCGCTACGACGACCGCCGGCGCGCCGGCCTGCCCGGGCTGGCCGGCACGCTGCAGGTCAAGCTGACCGGCGCGATGATCGGCGTGCTGGTGCTCGACGGCAGCGGCTACCTGCTGGCGGTCAGCAACCTGCCGCCGCAGCAGAGTGCGCTGATGACGGCGCTGGCGGACATCTTCGTCGCGGTGGCGATGCTGTCGATCACGGTCGCGCTGGTGCTGCCGGGCATGATCGCGCACTCGGTGCTGGAGGTGTCCAGCGTGGCGCGGCGCCTGGCCACCGGCACGCTCGCCGAGTTCTCGCGCGCCATGCACGCGCTCGCGCGCGGCGACCTGGACGCCGCGCACGCCACCGTCGACGTGACGCCCGTTCGCGTCAACACGCAGGACGAGGTCGGCGACATGGCGGCCAGCTTCAACATGCTGCAGGAACAGATCGGCTCGGCCGCCGTCGGCCTGGGCGGCGCGCGCGAGGGCCTGCGGCAGGCGCGCGACGACCTGACCGACGCCAACACGCGTCTCGAACGGCGCGTGGTGGAGTTGCGGCACGCCGAGGAACGGCTGTCCGGGCTGCTCGACTCGATCGACAACGTGGTCTGGTCGATCTCGGCCGACACCTTCGAACTGCTCTACCTGAACCCCGCCGCCGAACGGATCTACGGCCGGCCGGTGGCGGACTTCTTCGCCGACGACACCCTGTGGCTCAACAGCGTCCACCCCGACGACCGCAGCCGGCTGCGGCACTGCCTGGGCGAGTTGTTCGCGCGCAAGGGCATGACGCTCGAATACCGCATCACGCGGCCCGACGGCAGCGTGCGCTGGCTGGAAGACCGCGCCCGCGTCATCGCGGCGCCCGACGGCACGCCGCTGCGCATCGACGGCATCGCGAGCGACGTGTCCGAACGCCGCCTGCACATCGAACGCATCGCCCACCAGGCCCACCACGACGCGCTGACCGGCCTGCCCAATCGCAGCCTGCTGAACGACCGGGTCGCGCAGGCGGTGGCGCTGGCGCGCCGCGCCGGGCGGCACGTCGCGCTGCTGTTCCTCGACCTCGACGGCTTCAAGTTCGTCAACGACAGCTTCGGGCACCGCTACGGCGACGGCCTGCTGTGCTCCGTCGCGGGCCGGCTCGGCACGCTGCTGCGCGACAGCGACACGCTGGCGCGGCTGGGCGGCGACGAGTTCGTGATCCTGCTGCCCGACCTGGCCGATCCGGCCGCCGCCTCACAGGTGGCGTCGAAGATCCAGGCGGCGTTCATGCATCCGTTCGCGCAGGACGGGCGCCAGCTCCACCTGAGCGGCAGCATCGGCATCAGCGTGTTCCCGCAGGACGGCGAGAACTGCGACACGCTGCTGCAGCATGCCGACGTGGCGATGTACCGCGCCAAGGCGAACGGCCGCAACGGCTTCCAGATCTACTCCAGCGAGATGGGCGCAAAGGCGCAGGAGCGCATGGAACTGGAGGCGGCCCTGCGCCTCGCGATCGAGCGCGACCAGCTCGAGCTGCACTACCAGCCGCAGATCGACGGCCGCGACGGCCGCATCGTCGGCGTCGAGGCGCTCGTGCGCTGGCGCCATCCGCAACTCGGCCTGGTGCCGCCGGCGCGCTTCATCCCGCTGGCCGAGGAGACCGGCCTGATCCTGCCGATCGGCGAATGGGTGCTGCGCACCGCCTGCGCGCAGGCGATGGCCTGGCGCGCGGCGGGCTGTACCGCGCTGTCGATGGCGGTGAACGTATCGGCCCGGCAGATCCAGCAGCAGGACGTGCCGGCGCTGGTGCGCGAGGTGCTGCGCGACACCGGGCTGCCGCCGGGCTGCCTCGAGCTGGAGCTGACGGAATCGGCGCTGATGCACGACACCGAGGCGGCCATCGCGACGATGCGCCACCTCGAGCGCCTGGGCGTGCGCCTGGCGCTGGACGACTTCGGCACCGGCTACTCCAGCCTGAGCTACCTGCGGCGCTTCCCGATCGACGTGCTGAAGATCGACCGGTCGTTCACCGCCGACGTCACCGGCGACACCGGCGCGGCGTCGATCACCCGCGCCATCATCGCAATGGCGCAATCGCTGGACATGACCACGGTGGCCGAGGGCGTCGAGACGCAGGAGCAGCTCGAGTTCCTCGCGGGGCTGGGCTGCCAGGTGATGCAGGGCTACCACATCAGCCGGCCGCTGCCGGCCGACCGGGTCACCGCGCTGCTCATGGACACCGCGGCCGCGGTCGCCGCGTGACCTCGGGCCCGGCCTGGCCCGGTGGGCGCATCCGGGGCACCCAGGAACCGCCGGGCCATCGTCCTTCGGCAAGCCCCGGCCGGGCGTTCAGTTCGACGTGATCTTGCGCTCCTTGACGAGCTGGCCCCACGCGCGGGATTCGGCATCGATGAACCGGGCCAGTTCCTCGCGCGTACCGGGCGCGGGGGTCAACCCATGCCGCTCCAGCTCGGCCCTCACGTCCGGCGCGTTCAGCGCCTTCACGATTTCCTGATTCCAACGTTCCAGCACCGGCGTGGGCGTCTTCCCCGGCGCGACGAAGGCATACCAGTTGGTGGCGTTGAAGCCGGGGAAGCCCGACTCGGCGATCGTCGGCACGTTGCGCATGAAGGCGGGCCGCGCGAGGCCGGTCGTGGCAAGCGGGATCAGCTTGCCCGACTCGATGTGCGGCGCCGCGGTCGACGGAGTGGCGTAGTACGACGCCACGCGGCCGCCGAGCAGGTCATGCAGCGCCGGCGCGCCGCCCTTGTAGGGAATGTGGACGGTGTCGATGCCCGCGCGCTGGTTGAGCAGTTCGCCGGACAGGTGCGATGCGGAGCCGGCCCCCGACGATGCGTAGTCGAGCGACCCCGGCCTGGCCTTGGCCTTCGCGACGTACTCGGCGAGTGTTTTCACGCCCACGCCCGGATGCACCACCAGCACGTTCGGAAAGGTGACGCCCATCGTGAGCGGCGCGAGATCCTTCTGCGGCTGGTAGGACACCTTCATCAGGTGCGGCGCAATCGTCAGCGGCCCGATCGAGCCCAGCAGGATGACCGATCCGTCGGGCTCCGCGCCGGCCACGTACTGGTGCGCGATATTGCCTCCGGCGCCCGCCCGGTTGTCGACGACCACCGGCTGCCCGAGGTTCTCGTGCAGCTTCTTCGCGATGATCCGCGCGGCGGCGTCCGTGGCCCCGCCGGCAGCAAAGCCGACCACGAGGCTGATCGGCTTCTTCGGGATGTCCTGCGCGGCGGCGGGCAGCGACGCCAACGGGATCAGCAGGAGCAGCGACGCGGTGCGGCGGGAGACTGTGTTCTTCATCGGGAGGCTCGGGAAAAGGGGGACGCCGCGCCGGCCGCGAGGTCGGCGTCGGGAACGTCGGTGGAACGGCGTGGGTGGAACGGCGGTGGTGGAACGGCGTCGGTGGAACGGCGCGCCGGGGCGCGCCCTCGGGATCAGTCGCTGCCCGCAGTCAGCGGGCTCGGCCGGCGCTTCTCGATCGCCCACTTCAGCAGCGCGGCACTGCGGAAGATGCCGTGGGCGAACTTGCCATACGGCAGCGTGGCGAACAGCGCCATGACCACGCCCAGGTGCGTGCACAGTGCCAGCGTGAGCACCGGCGTGCCGCGCGCCAGCATCAGCGCCAGGCCGGTCGTCGCCGCGAGGAAGAGCAGTGCGATGAAACCCCGGTCCATCGGCTTCTGCGCTGCATCGCCCTGCTGCGGGTGGCGGCGCAGGTTCAGCACGAACAGGCCCGCGGTGCCGACGGCAAGCGACACGCCGCCGGCGATGCCCAGCAGCTTGGGCAGGCTCGCGTAGCCGTAGGGCGCCTCCCAGCCGAACAGGTAGTGGTAGAGCGTGGCCACGGAGGTGGCGGCAAAGCACGCCAGGAAGCCGTAGAAGGTCAGGTGGTGGAAGCGGCGCCGGGCCAGCGTGAAGCGGTCGTCGGTGTTGTTGCAGCCCTCGCCGTGACCGCCGTCCAGGTATGTCAGGCGCAGCACCTTGTCGGCGGCGTCGCCCAGCGCCGCGGCCGAGGCGGCGCCCGGCGATGCCACGCTCGACACCTCGCGCCAGAAGCGCCGGACGCCCAGGCCGAGCGCCAGCACCGCGAACAGGAAGACCGGCGCGAACAGGCCGACCAACAGGTGGTGGGGGAAGACCGCGTAGAAGCCGGCACCCGCCGCGGCCGGCCACAGCGAGCCCTGCGACGCGGCGCCCAGCGCGAGGAAGAGCGCCAGACCGGCAGCGAGCGCCAGCGACAGCGTCGCACCGTTGCGGCGGTACAGCGCGCCGAAGGTCGGCGGCCACGCATAGTCCGCATAGGTCTCGACGCGCACCCGGGCCATCGCCTGCGGCACGTTGACGGCGAACTCGTGCGGCGGCGCGTACTGGCAGGCATGCAGGCAGGCGCCGCACTGGTGGCACAGGTTGGCGAGGTAGTGGATGTCGGCCTGGCCGAACTCGAGACGGCGCGTCATCGCCGGGAACACCGCGCAGAAGCCTTCGCAGTAGCGGCAGGCATTGCAGATCGTCATCACGCGGTCGACTTCGGACTCGGCCGGCGTCGCGGCACGGATCGGGATCACGCGGCGCGCCGGCCGGTCGAAGTCGGCCGCGTCGCGCACCAGCGCTTCAAGCGACTGCATGGGAGGGCTCCTTCAGGGACGCGTTCAGGGCGGCGGCCGCGGCCTGGGTGCCGGCGATGCGGCCGAAGGCGGTGCCGATGGACATGCCGACGCCGGCGGTGTAGCCCTGGCCGAGCACGTTGCCGGCCATCATTTCGCCGGCCACGAAGAGGTTGGGGCTGGGCCGGCCGCCGAAGTGCACCGCGGCCCGCTCGTTCACCTTGAGGCCGAGGTAGGTGAAGGTCACGCCCGGCTTCAGCGCATAGCCGCGAAACGGCGGCGTGTCGATCGGCCGCGCCCAGTGCGTCTTGGCCGGCGCGAGGCCGTCGGTCGCACAGTCGTCGAGCACGGTGTGGTCGAAGCGGCCGGGGCGGCAGGCGGCGTTGTAGTCCTCCATCGTGCGGACGAAGTCCTGCACCGGCAGGCCGAGCTTGCCGGCCAGTTCGGCCAGCGTGTGCGCCGTGGTGCCGGGAAACACCGGCGGCATGAAGCGGCCGATCGCCTTCTGGTCGATGATCGAAAAGCCGACCTGCCCCGGCTGCCGAGCGACCAGCCGGCCCCAGATGGCATAGCGCTTGGGCCAGAAGTCCTCGCCCTCGTCGTAGAAGCGGCGGCCCTCGCGGTTGACCACCACGCCGAGCGAAACGCAGTCGATGCGGGTGCAGATGCCGCCGTCGTAGAGCGGCGCGCGGGCGTCGATCGCCACCATGTGGGCCTGCGTCGGGTCGCCGATCGAATCGGCGCCGGCGGCGATCATGTGCTTCAGCAGCACGCCTTCGTTGAAGCGCGTGCCGCGGATCAGGAAGTTGTCGGACGGCCATTCGCCGCGCTCGTTGCGGCCCCAGGCCTCGCGCAGCCAATCGCGGTTGGATTCGAATCCGCCGGCCGCCAGCACGCAGCTTCGTGCCGCGATGCGCTCGCCGCCGGCGGTGCGAGCGGCGACGAAGCGGTCGCCGTCGAGCTCGACGGACGCCACCGGCGTCTCGTAGCGGATCCGCACGCCGAGCGTTTCCGCGCTGCGGTAGTAGGCGTTGACCAGCGCCTTGCCGCCGCCCATGAAGAAGGCGTTGGTGCGCGCCACGTGCAGCGCGCCCGACAGCGGCGGCTGGAAGTGCACGCCGTGGCGGCGCATCCAGTCGCGGCAGTTGGAGGAGGCGCGGATCACGAGGCGCGCCAGCGACTCGTCGGTGATGCCGCCGGTGACCCGGTGCAGGTCCTGCCAGAACTCCTCCTCCGGATAGGCATCGACCAGCACGTCCTGCGGCGCATCGTGCATGCAGCGCAGGTTGCGCGTGTGCTGCGAATTGCCGCCGCGCCACTCGCGCGGCGCGGCTTCGAGCAGCAGCACCGAGGCGCCCGCCTCGCGCGCCATCAGCGCCGCGCACAGGGCGGCGTTGCCGCCGCCGATCACCAACACATCCACCATGGGTGTCTCCTTGTCTCGAGGAGCACTCTAGGTGGGCCGGTGCGGCGCCGGTAGGGTCCGGCCCGGCAAGGCGCCTTCAGGGCGCGTGAAGACTTGCGCCGGTCCAGCGGCCCTCGGTTACCAGCGTGCGGGCGACATCGGCCAGCACCACGCGCGTGGCCAGGCCCGCCGGCGAGAGCTCGTCGTCCGACAGGCTGGCCAGCAGGCTGCGCCTGCGGGCGCAGGCGTCGGCCACGCGCACCCGCCGAACCTCGTCGGCCGGCAGGCGCGCGCCCGCGGCGCCGGGCTGGATGGTCGCCACCTCGCCCGCGTGCACCGCATCCATCAGCGTCGCCAGGCCGTCGATCTCGGCGACGATGTTCGGCTCGCAGCGGGCCCGCGCGAACGCCGCCTGCACGATCGCCCGCAGGCCGTGCCCGCCGCTCGGCATCACCAGCGGCAGCGCGCCGATGTCCCTGAGGCGGACCTGTTTGCCCAAGGGCATGCCGGCCAGCCGCGGCGAGCCCATCACGAACAGCCGCTCGTCGAGCAGCGGCGTGGCGCTCCAGCGCCGGGCCGAGTCGGTCTCGAACAGCACGGCGAGGTCGAGCTGCCGGGCGTTGAGCATCGCCGCCAGGTTGCCGGACAGGCTCTCGACGAGGTGCAGCCGGATGTCCGGGTAGCGCGCGCGCATGCCGCTCATGAACGGCAGCGCCAGCACCGACGCGGTCGACGACGCGAGGCCGACGCTCACGTGCCCGGACAGGCGCGCCTGCTGCGCCGCGCGAGAGGCTTCGTCCACGTGGCGCAGCGCGAGCTGCGCCTGGCGGCAGAACGCCAGGCCGGCGTCGGTGGGCACCACGCCGCGCGTGGTTCGCTGCAGCAGTCGTGCCGACAGCTCGCCTTCGAGCCGGCTGATCTGCTGGCTCAGCGCCGAGGTGACCACGCCCAGGTCCGCCGCCGCCCGCCCCAGGCTGCCCATCTCGACGACGCGGATGAAGTAGCGCAGTTGCCGGAGTTCCATGTCGTGGATCGTCGCTCGGTTCGGGCGCGGATGTTCGCATGGCACCGCGGCCGCCGCGCCGGCGGCCGGGCCCGCGGTTCGCGGCACGCGCCGGCGCGATACGATCCCGGCCGCCCCCCCTGCGACCCGCCCGCGACGGGCACCGCCTGTGCCGACAGCCGGCGAGCTTGCGCGGATTGCACCGAGGTTTGCGCCATGGCCGACCGGATCAGCGAAGAGATCACCTTCCGCAAGCTCGAGGTGCTGCTCGCCTACCTGCAGGCCGGCAACCTGACGCGCACGGCCGAACTGCTGGACGTCAGCACGGTCAGCGTGCACCGGGCGCTGCATTCGCTCGAAGACGGCGTGCGCTGCCCGCTGTTCCGCCACGAAGGCCGCAACCTGATCCCGACCGACGCCGCCCGGGTGCTGGCCGAGGTGGCGCGCGAGGTGCTGGCGGCGATGAACGACGGCATCCGCGCCACGCGCGAGGCAGGCGGCTATTCCTCCGGCCGCATCCGCATCGGCTCGCTCTACTCGCTGACGATCGCCACCGTGCCGCGGGTCATCATCGACCTGAAGGTGCGCCGGCCGGAACTGCAGGCCGAACTGGTGCTGGGCTCCAACGCCGACCTGCTGCACAAGCTCAAGCAGGGCGAGATCGACGCCGCGCTGATGGCGGTGCCCGAGGCCGAGGCGGACGTCGAGTCGCTGACGCTGTTCGAGGACGACATCTTCTTCGCCGCGCCGGCCGGCTCGCGCTATGCCGGGATCGCGGCGGTGGACCTGCGCGATTGCGCCGACGAGCGCTTCGTCAGCCTGGGCGACGGCTTCGTCACCTTCAACGGCTTCGTCGAGGCGTTCCGCATCGCCGGTTTCACGCCGAACGTCGTGATGACAGTCGGCGACATCTTCTCGCTGATGAACCTGGTGAGCGGCGGCGTGGGCTGCACGCTGCTGCCGGGCCGCGTGCGCGAGGTGTTCGCCGGCAAGGTGCAGTTGATCCCGCTGCAGCCGGCCTACCGCATGCGCCAGACCATCGGCCTGAACCTCATGCGCACCCGCGAGCGCGACCCGAACCTGCTCGCACTCGCGGCGGTGTGCCGCGTGTCGCATCGCGACGCCGCCCCGCGCTGAGCGGTGCCCCGCGCCGTCCGCGGCACGCCCCGCCGGTCACGCCGGCCGCCAGGGTAAACCCTTCATCTTTGCGACCAGCGTAAGCGTCCGTTCCGGCCGTTGATTGATCGCGCCGGGGTGGCTGCGTACCTTCTGCCCCCAGGAACCGAAGGTCGCGGGCCATGGCCCGCGGCAGCGTTCGGACCGACCGACCGCCGCGCCCCGCGGCAGCCAGCCCACCACGCCAGGAGACTCACGATGATCATCTACGGAACCGCGCTGCTCGCGGCCTGCCACCTGCTGGGGATCTTCCTCGGCGACCTGCTCGGCCATGCGCTGGGCGTCAAGACCAACGTCGGCGGTGTCGGCATCGCGATGCTGCTGCTGATCGTCGCCCGCCTGTACATGGCGAAAAAGGACATCCTGCCCAAGCTGACCGAGCTGGGCGTGGAGTACTGGGGCGCGATGTACATCCCGGTGGTGGTCGCGATGGCCGCCCAGCAGGACGTGGTGTCCGCGCTGCGCGGCGGCCCGGTGGCGCTGCTGTCGGCGCTGGGCGCCGCGGCCGTCTGCGCCTGCGTGATCGCCGCGATCAACCGCACCGAACACCGCGAGCTGACGCGCGCGGAACAACCGGTGCTGCACGACAACCCCCTGCTGCTCGACGCGGAGTGACCACCATGCTCGAAATCCTTCAGAAAGCGGCCGCCCAGAACGGCCTCGTGACGGCCTTCGCCGTCGTCGGCGTGGTGATGCTGCTGTCGATGCAGATCTCCAGGCGGCTCACCATGGGGCGCGTGCACGGCTCGGCGATCGCCATCGTCATCGGCCTGGCGCTGGCCTACTGGGGCGGCATCCAGACCGGCGGGCACAAGGGCCTGGCCGACCTGTCGCTGTTCGGCGGCATCGGCCTGATGGGCGGCGCGATGCTGCGCGACTTCGCGATCGTCGCCACCGCCTTCGAGGTGCAGGCCACCGAGGCGCGCAAGGCGGGCATGGTCGGCGTGATCGCGCTGCTGCTCGGCACGCTGCTGCCGTTCATCGTCGGCGCGTCGGTGGCCTGGAGCATGGGCTACTCGGATGCGGTCAGCATGACGACCATCGGCGCCGGCGCCGTGACCTACATCGTCGGCCCGGTCACCGGTGCGGCCATCGGCGCCAGCTCGGACGTGATGGCGCTGAGCATCGCGACCGGCCTGGTCAAGGCGATCATCGTGATGGTCGGCACGCCGGTCGCCGCCAAGTTCCTCGGGCTGAAGACTCCGCGCTCGGCGATGGTGTTCGGCGGCCTCGCCGGCACGGTCAGCGGCGTGTCGGCCGGCCTCGCCGCCACCGACCGCAAGCTGGTGCCCTACGGCGCGCTGGTCGCCACCTTCCACACGGGGCTCGGCTGCCTGCTCGGGCCGTCGCTGCTGTTCTTCGCAGTGAAGGCGCTGGTGGGCTGAGCGCTCCCGCCTCGTCACCGATCCATCCGGCGGCCGGCGCGTGGCAACACGCGACGGCCGCTTCTTCGTGGTGACTGCTGTTTCGCATGTGTGCAGTCCATCGTGGTCGCAGCGCGGCCAAAGGCCACGCCACGCCACGCCACGCCACGCCGCATCCGCGCGGCGCGGCAGGCGGCATCCGCCGGGGGCTCATGCTGGGGCGGTCTCCGCTTCGCTCCGACTGCACTGTGGTGCTCGACCCGGGGTCGCGTCGCAGAACTCGCTGCGTTCGCTGCGCTCACTCCGCTCAAACAGCTGCGCCGAGTCAGACAACGAAGCGCGCTGCGCGCGCCGACCCCAGGCCTGCGCTCCTCGTCGCCCCAAAAATCGCCCCCAGCGGATGCCGCCTGCCGCGCTGTGGAGGTTTGTTCGGTTCGACGCGAAGAACCGACGTTGCCGCGAAGGCGCGGGTGCGCAGACCAATGCGGAGGATGGCGACCATCGCGACGCCGTGGCCGGGCGATCAGTCGTCGCGCTGTGCCTCGCGCGCCATCAGCGCGGCGATGGTGTCGGCCCGGGTGTCGGCGGCGGCCACGGCGCGCACGTCCGGCAGGGCCGCGCCGGCGAGCTTGGTCAGCACCTGGCCGGGCGGCATCTCGACCATCAGGCGGGCGCCGCGTTCGGCCGCCAGCACGGTGGTGTCGTGCCACTGCACCGGGCGCGCCATGTTGTGCGCGAGGTCGTCGGCGATGCGTGCCGGGTCGCGCAGTTCGCGGCCCAGGCTCGCGCTGTACCAGCGCAGGCGCGGCGGCGACACGCGCACGTCGCGCATCTCCTCGGCCAGCGCGGCCGCCTGCTCGGCCAGCAGTTCGCAGTGCGAGGGCACGCTGATCGCGACGGTCCTGATGCCGTGCGCGCCGCGTTCGCGAGCCAGCTCGGCCACGCGCGCCAGGGCCGGTTCGGCGCCGGCGATCACGAGTTGCGTCGGCGCGTTGAGGTTGGCGAGGTAGACGGGTGTCTGCGGCGCGTGCACGCGGGCGATCAGCGGCTGCAGCGCAGCGGCATCCAGCCCGAGGATCGCGACCATGCCGTGGCCCTGCGGGTAGGCGGCCTCCATGCGGCGCGCCCGGCGGTCGACCCAGCGCAGCGCGTCGCGGAACGACAGCACCGACGCGACCACCGCGGCCGGGTACGCGCCGACCGAAAAGCCGGCGACGGCATCCGGCGGCCCGGCCTGCGCGACGAGGTGCCGCGCCATCGCGACGCCGGCGATCAGCAGGCAGAGTTGCGTCGGCACGGTGGAGCGCAGCGCCTGCTCGCTGTCGAGGGTCAGCACGTCGAGTTGCAGCACCTCGCTGGCCTCGTCGAGCGTCTGGCGCACGAGGGCCTCCTGCGGGAGCTCGTGCAGCATGCCGGGCCGCTGCGCGCCCTGGCCCGGAAACGTGAAGAGCGTGCTCATCGGGGTAGCTCCGGGCGGCCGCGGGGGATCACGCGGGCGGGGTTCGTGGCTCCGTGGATTCTGGGTGCGGGCCGGGCTCCGGCCGGATCGCCGAGTTCCAGGGATCGTCGCTCAGCACCGGCCCGGCCGCGGTCTTCAGCAGCACGCGGCCGCCGGTGCGGGTCCATTCGAGCAACGCGAATCCGCCGGCCGGCGTCTCCACCTGCACGTCGACCCGCGCCGGCTGGCCGGGCAGGAGCGCTGCGATGTCGCGCAGCGCCGCGGCGTCGGCCGGTGACGCGGAACGCAGCAGCAGGTCGAGGTCGCTGTCCTCGCGCAGCACGTCGATGCCGCTGGCGAGCGCGAAACCCGCGCCGCCGGTCACGCCCCAGGCGAGACGCGACACGTCCAGTGCCGGCGCGAGGGTGTCCAGCGTGTGCAGACAGGGCCGGTCGCGCCGGCGCCGCCCGGCCTGCGCTCGCCAGGCGGCGAGCACGGCCTCGGGCGACATCGAGCGCGCGACCTGGGCGGCTGGCAGTTCCGCCGCACAGCGCTCGTGCCGTGCCAGGCCGCGCAGGCCCACCGGCAGCACGCCCGGGTCGGCCGGCGTGGCGCGGCGCACCCGCCGGCGCGACCGCCAGCCACGCCGGCGTGAGCCAGGCGGGCCGCGGCCCGGCGACGACGAGCGCCGCCGGATCGACCAGCCACAGCAGGTCGTGCGGGCGGAAAACGGCGGCCGGCTCTGGCGGGTTCATGTCATGCCCGGGATGTCGGCCCGGACCGTCGGCATGGCCACCTCACCGCGGCCCGGTTCCCGCGGCCGCGGCGGTGCGAGAGTCCGGCCGCGGCCGACCCCGGGCCGTCGTCGAGACAGCCTGGCCACCATCGAATCACCACTGCGCCGCCAGCCGCTCGCGCACGCGCGACGACGCCTGGCGGTTGACGCCGCCGAGGCGGCCGTGCAGGTCGCGGTCCGGGTCGTCGAGGATGTCGCGGCGCGCGGCCTCCAGCGTGCGGCGGACGGCCGCCAGGTCGTCCGCGCCGGGGCGCTCGGCGCTGCCCACGTCGAGCAGCTTCCACAGCAGGCCGAGGCTCGCGTAGTTCGCGATGTCGTAGGCCATCGGCGGCACCTCGGCCGCGAGGCGCTCCAGGTCGTCGACGCTGCGCAGCGTGACCCGCGCCGCCGCTGCCTTGCCCATCGCATGCACCATCACGCCGGCGTCGTCGAGCGCGATCAGGCGGTTCGCCTGGTAGCCGTGGGCCAGGAACGCGCCCGACATCGCCTTGCCGACGATCAGCCCGATGACCGGGTGGCCGGCCAGCCGCGCCTGCGCATACGCGCCCGCGGCGCCTGCCAGCGACTGGTGGATGCCGAACGCTTCCTCGCGCCGGCCGTAAGCCTGGCTGCTGACGTCCACGACGGCCACGATGCTGCGCTTCGGGCCATCGCGGTCGGCGTCGATCGCTTCGTGCACCGCCTGCGCGAGCGCCCATCCCTCGACCAGGCCGACCTCGCCGGTGCGCGCACGCGGGTAGGGGTTGGCCGCGTCCGGCAGCACGGCGATGTAGCGGCAGGGCGTGCCGGCCAGCGTCGCGTCGACCACCCGCACCGACGGCGGGAAGCCGGCGCGCGGCGCGGCGCCACCGGTCAGCGCGGCGAGCCAGGTGGCGCCGCGGCCGAGGGTGTCGGCGCGCTCGTTTTCGCCCGCCGCTGCATTCACGTCTGCGCTCATGACCGTTCTCCGGATGTGTAAACCTGCCGGACGATCTCCGGCGTCGCCTGCACCGCCGGGTCGTAGCGCGACAGGCGGTCGAGGTAGTGGCGGTAGGCGTCGCTGCGCTCCACCGCGGGGCGGCCCTTCGTGAACAGCCCGATCACCGTGTCGCGCAGGCCGATCGCGTCGTCGTCGACGTAGGCGTCGACGAGGCCGCTGCGGTGGCGCTGCTCGCCGCCGGTGACGCTCCAGATGAAGGGCCGGTCGCGCGAGTCGTATTCGAGGATGCCCGCTTCCTGCTCGATCACCTGCGGCCCGTTCAGGCCGAGCCGCGCCTCGCGCGTGACGACCAGGTAGCTGCACAGCCCGGCCGCGATCGACATGCCGCCGAAACAGCCCACGGTGCCGGCGATCACGCCGATCACCGGCTGGTAGCGCCGCAGGTCGACGATCGCGGCATGGATCTCGGCGATGGCGGCCAGCCCGAGGTTCGCCTCCTGCAGGCGCACGCCGCCGGTCTCGAACAGGATCACCGCGCGGGTCGGCGTGCCGCGGCGGTTGTCGGCCGCGGCGAGTTCGAGCGCGCCGGCGATCTTGGCTCCGCCCACCTCACCCAGGCTGCCGCCCTGGAACGCGCCCTCGATCGCCAGCACCACCGCCGGCTGGCCGTCGATCGTGCCGCGGGCGACGACCACGCCGTCGTCCGACTGCGTGACGACGCCCTGGCGCGCGAGCCACGGCGAGGTCATGCGCTCGAACGGGTCGATCAGCTCGCGGAAGGCGCCGCCGTCGACGAGCGCGCGCACGCGGCCGCGGGCGTCGAGCTCGACGAAGCTCTGGCGTGACAACAGTTCGGTGCTCATGACCGGTCTCCCTTCGCATCGCGGATCGCCTCGAAGGCCTGCGCGATGCGCAGCCCCACGACGCCCGGCGTGGCGCCGAAATCGTTGATCTCCAGCGCGACGGCCGGGCCGTCGCGGCCGACCAGCCCGCCGTGGAACACGCGGTCGAGCTGGGCCTGCCAGACGGCGCCGTAGCCATCGACCGAGGTGGTGACACGCACCGTGGTCCGGCCGGCGG
Organism: Piscinibacter sp.; assembly: GCA_044223035.1. Classification (GTDB taxonomy): domain Bacteria; phylum Pseudomonadota; class Gammaproteobacteria; order Burkholderiales; family Burkholderiaceae_C; genus JBGAMJ01. Next base: position 25,905 of record JBGAMJ010000034.1, on the reverse strand, counting down.
CGCCCGGCTCCAGCAGCACCTCCAGGTCTCCGGAACCGACCACGCCGACCATCGTGCGGCCGGCCGCCGGCGCACCGGCGTCGTAGCGAAACTCAAACTTCTCCATGGAACCTCCGGGGTGTCGGGTGCGGGTGCGGGTGCGGGTGCGGCTGCGGGTGCGGGTTCGTTTGACGCAGCGCGTGGACGACTTGGAATCGAGCGTCGATGCGGGCATCGCCACCACCGCCACCACCGCCGTCGTCGTCGATGCGGTCGAGGAACAGCGTGGCCGCCAGCAGGTCGGCCGCGCCGCCGGGGGACAACCGGCAGGCGAGCGCCTGCGCGTCCAGCCGGCGCAGCGCGCGGCGCCCCGCCAGCGTGGCGGAGCCGCCGGCGGCGAGCACCGCCGCCGCCGCGCCCTGCAACTGCGCCAGCGCCGACGGCCCGCCGCGCGACAGCACGCAGGTGTCGTCGAGCCGGCTCATGATCGCCAGCAGCGCGTTCAGGCGCGCCGCGGTCTCGCCGTCGCCACGCTCGCGGCTGCTTCGCAGCGTGGGCAGGCCGAGTTCGATCACGTGCGGGAAGCCCGCCTGCGCCTGGCCGCGCGCGCCGGTCACGCCGAAGCGGCGGCAGGCCTGCTCGCCCTTGTGGCCGGTGAACGCGGGGGCGTGGCGGTCGGCGTGGCGCGCGATCTCGGCGGCGGCCGACGCGGTGCGTTCGGCGATGCGCTCCGGAATGCTGTCGGCGTTGTGTCTGGCGATGTGTCCGGCGTTGTGTCCGGCGTTGTGTCCGGCGTTGTGCCCGGCGTTGTGCCCGGCGTCGTGCCCGGCGATGTGCCCGGCGATGTGCCCGGCGTTTTGCCCGGATATGGCTTCCGCCTGGCGTCTGGCGCCCCAGCGGCCGGGTTCGAGCGCCGCGGCGCCGACCAGCAGCCCGAGCGCCCAGATCGCCCCGCGGTGGGTGTTGACGCCGCCGGTGGCGGCCATCATCGCCGCCTCGGCGTCACGGCCGATCCGGCCGAGCGTCTCGCGCAGCCCGGCGTCCGGTGCCGGCGCGGCCTGGCCGGCGGCGGCCATCGCGACGAAGGCGGGCTCGAGCGCGCGGGCGGAGCGGCACATCAGCGCCAGTGTCAGGTCGTCATGGGCGCCGTTGCCGCGGCCGTCCACCAGGCCGGGCTTGGGCGACAGCCGGGCCTCGTCGATCAGCGCGTCGACGGCGCAGGCGGCGAGGCGGGTGGCCGCGGTGTCGGCCGGGGTGTCCACGTCTGCGCCTGGAGCCGCCCGCAAGGCGGAAGCCGCGTGGCCGGCGACCGGCCCGGCCGCGAGGGAGGATGCTGCGATCGCCCCCATCACCAGCTCCGGAACCGCGCCGGCGGGTCGTACAGCCCGCCCGACCACTCGACCAGGTCGGCCATGCTCTTGGCGGCCAGCAGCGAGCGCGTGGCCTGGCGGCGGTCGACGCCCAGGTCTTCCGGCAGCGCGACCAGCCCGTCGGCGCGCAGGCGCTGCGTGGTCGCCGGGTCGTGCCGCAGGCCGACCGGCGTGACGCCGGCGACCGCGGCGATCATCGCCTGGCGCTGTTCGAGCGATTGCGCCTTGTAGAGATAGGCGATGCCCTCCTCGGTCAGCACGTGGGTGACATCGTCGCCGTAGATCATCACCGGCGCCAGCGCCATGCCGGAATCGGCCGCCACCTGCACCGCATCGAGCCGGTCGACGAAGGTCGGCTTGCCGCCGGCCTGGAAGGTCTCGACCATCTGCACCACCAGCTTGCGGCCGCGCTCGAGCGGGCTGTCGGTCTGCAGCATGCTGAGCCAGGCGTCGCTCGCGTGGCGCCGCCCGCCGGGCTGGTGGCCCATGTTCGGCGCGCCGCCGAAGCCGGACAGCCGGCCGCGCGTCACCGTCGACGAATGGCCGTCGCCGTCGACCTGCAGCGTCGAGCCGATGAACAGGTCCACCGCGTACTGGCCGGCGAGCTGGCACAGCAGCCGGTTGGAGCGCATCGAGCCGTCGGCGCCGGTGAAGAACACATCGGGCCGCGCGGCCACGTAGCGCTCCATGCCGAGTTCGCCGCCGAAGGAGTGCACGCTGTCGACCCAGCCGCTCTCGATCGCCGGGATCAGCGAGGGGTGCGGGTTCAGCGCCCAGTGGCGGCAGATCTTGCCGCGCAGCCCGAGCTGCTCGCCGTAGGTCGGCAGGATCAGCTCGATCGCCGCGGTGTTGAAGCCGATGCCGTGGTTCAGCGACTGCACGTTGTGGCGCTCGTAGATGCCGCGGATCGCCATCATCGCCATCAGCACGTGCACCGGCTTGATCAGCCGCGGGTCGCGCGTGAACAGCGGTTCGATGAAGAAGGGCTTGTCGGCCTGCACCACGAAATCGATCCACGAGCCGGGGATGTCGACGCGCGGCAGGTCGGAGACGTCGTCGACGATCTCGTTGACCTGCGCGATCACGATGCCGTCGCGGAAGGTGGCCGCCTCGACCAGCGCCGGCGTGTCCTCGGTGCTCGGCCCGGTGTAGAGGTTGCCGGCGCGGTCGGCCTTGTAGCCGGCGACCAGCACCACGTTCGGCGTCAGGTCCACGTACAGCCGGGCGTACAGCTCGATGTAGGTGTGGATCGCGCCGACCTCGAGCACGCCGTCGGCCAGGAACTGCGAGATGCGCAGGCTCTGCGCACCGGCGTAGGAAAAATCGAGCTTGCGCGCGATGCCGCGCTCGAACAGGTCGAGCTGCTCGGCGCGGCTGACGCTCGGGATGATCATGTGCAGGTCGTGCACCTTGGCCGGATCGACCTGCGCCAGCGAGCGCGACAGGAAGTCCGCCTGCTTCTGGTTGTTGCCCTCCAGCACGACCCGGTCGCCGGGGGCGATCAGCGCCTCGAGGAAGGGCACGATGTCGGCGCTGGGCACGACGCGGCCGCGGGCGATGCCCGCCGCCCGCGCCAGCCGCGCCGCCTTGTCGGTGCGCCGCGTGTTCCAGGCCCTTGGCGGGCGGGTCGGTGTGTCGGGGGTCATCGTGTCTCCAGCTCGGCGTTTGCTGGAGCGGAAGTTATCGTGCCCGCCGACCCGCTTCAATCAACCGCGGCGCGGCATCCTTACGCTGGTTGAAATGATGGCGGCGGCGGGGAACGATCGGCGGACGCTCACGGGGCGCCGCCGCCCGCGTCCGGGCCCGAACCGTGGCGCGAGCACGTTACGGTGTTCAAGCCGCGCTGGCGGTCGGCGCGCACCTGGTCGAGCGACAACCGCGCCAAGGCGTCGATGCCGCTGAGCGCGACCGTGCCCGATGGCTGCGTGAAGATCGAGGACGTATCCGCCTTGGCCATGTCGCGCCGCCTCGTCAGGTGCGGAACTCGGCGATGTCGGGCTTGCTGCCCCACATGCAGAAACCCTTGGGCTCGAACGGGAACTGGCGCGGCCGGTAGCCGGCGGCTTCGTCGGCCGCGGTGATGCTGCGCACGCCGGTGGAGTACTCGTACACCAGGCCGTCGGGCCCCTCGAAATACAGGAAGCGCGCGCCCGAGGTGGGGTGCCGGCCGGGGCCGAACACGATGCGCACGCCCTTGTCTTTCAGGAGGTACCAGGAGCGCATGATGTCGTCCTGGCTTTCGACCTGGTGGTTGATGTGCTGGATGCCGCCGTGCGTGGTCGGGAACAGCGCGATCTTGTGGTGGATCTCGTCGATGCGCAGCAGTGCCGCGTCGCCGATCCAGTCGCTGACCTTGGCGCTACAGACCCCGGTCCAGAACTGCTCGTCACGCTTCGGGTTGCTGGTGCACAGGCCCACGTGGCTGAAGCCGGTGATCCCGGCATCGCGGCGGCCGTGGTAGCGCACGCCCGAGTGGTGCGGCCTGACCACGAGTTCGATCTTGCCGCCCGACGGATCCTTGAACGCCAGCATCGCGCCGACGTGTCGCTGCTCGCATTCGTCGGGTGTGCCGAGCCGGGCATCGATCCCGGCCCGTCCGAGTTCGACGGCGGCCCGTTCCAGGTCGTCGGCGTTGCCGGCCTCGAAGGCAACGGTGTGATCCTTCGGATCACCGCGGAAATACACCATCGTGTGGTCGCGGTCGTCGCTCTTGAAGTAGACCGCGTCCGGCTCCCGGTAGGCGACGTCGAGTCCCAGGATGTCGGTGGCGAATCTCGTGGCCTCGTCCAGATTGCTGACGCCGACGCGGCAGTAGCGGACATCGTGCAGGTTGATCACGGCAGCCTCCTCAGAGCTTGATGCAGACGTTGCGAAGCTCGGTGTAGAACTCCAGCGAATGGACCCCGCCCTCGCGGCCGATGCCGGACATCTTCGAGCCGCCGAAGGGTGTGCGCAGGTCACGCAGGAACCAGCTGTTGACCCAGCAGATGCCGACCTCGATCTGCGCGGCGAGGCGGTGGGCACGCTTCAGGTCGCTGGTCCACACGGTGGTGGCCAGGCCGTAGGAGGTGTCGTTGGCCAGGCGCACCGCTTCCTCCTCGGTGTCGAACGGGCGCACGTGGCAGCAGGGGCCGAAGATCTCTTCGGTGACCACGGGGTGGTCGTCGGGCAGGCCGGTCCAGATCGTCGGTTCGATCCATGCGCCGCCGGCGAGCTCGGCGCCGAGATCCGGGATGCCGCCGCCGGTGACCACCGTTGCGCCTCCGGCGCGGGCCTTCTCGAAGTACGAGAGCACCTTGTCGCGGTGCTCCAGGCTGATCAGCGGCCCGAGCACGGTGTCGGCGGCTTCCGGCCGGCCGAGCTTCCAGCCACGCACCTTCTCGGCCAGTGCAGCGACGAACCGGTCGAAGATGGGCCGCTCGACGTAGACGCGCTCGGTGCCCAGGCACACCTGCCCGGTGTTGTCGAAGGTGGCCTTGGCGATGCCTTCGACCGCGGCGTCGAATTCGCAGTCGGCGAACACCAGGCCCGGGTTCTTGCCGCCGAGCTCGAACGACACCGGCCGCAGGCGCTCGGCCACCGTCTTCATGATCGCGCTGCCGGTGCGGGTCTCGCCGGTGAACGTGACGGCATCGATGCCCGGATGCTGGGTCAGGAACTCGCCGGCCGAGTCGGGCCCGAAGCCGTGCACCACGTTGTAGACGCCGGCCGGCATGCCGACCTTGACCATCACCTCGCCGAGCAGCGCCGCGGTGCTGGGCGTCTCTTCCGACGGCTTCACCACGACCGCGTTGCCGCAGGCAAGCGCCGGTCCGACCTTCCAGGTCATCAGCAGCAGCGGCAGGTTCCACGGCGCGATCACGGCCACCACGCCCTTGGGCACGCGCAGCGCGTAGTTCAGCGCGCCCTTGCCATCCGGCGTGGCCATCTCGAAGAACTCGCTGGGCACGTTCTTGACCACGTCGGCAAAGATCTTGAAGTTGGCGGCACCGCGCGGGATGTCGAGCCGGCGCGCCAGGCTGTGCGGCTTGCCGGTGTCGGCGACTTCGGCCTCCAGGAAGTCGTCGAAGCGGCGGGTGATCTCGTCGGCCACGGCGTAGAGAAGGTCGACGCGCTGCGGCAGGCTCATCCGGCCCCACGGGCCGCGCAGGGCCCCGCGCGCCGCCTGCACGGCGGCGTCGACCTCCGCCCGGCCGGCTTCGGCGACCCGGCTCACGAGGCGGCCGTCGACCGGTGAACGGTTCTCGAAGAATCGGCCGGATTGGCTGGTGACGAATTCGTTGCCGATGAAGTTCAGTGTTTGCTTGCTGCTCATGGGAGCCTTTCGATGGGAAGGGTGGGGTCAGACGCCCAGATAGCGGTGCCACAACGCGTGGTCGGCATCGAGCTGGGCCGAGGTGCCGCTCCAGGCGACGGTGCCGCCGTCGACGATGTAGTGGCGGTCGGCAATCGGGATCAGCCGCTCGACGTACTTGTCGATGACGAGAATGGCCTGGCCTTCGTCGCGCAGCGACTTCAGGCAGCCCCAGATCTCTTCGCGTATCAGCGGTGCCAGGCCTTCGGTGGCCTCGTCGATGATCACGAGCTGCGCATTCGTCATCAGCGCGCGCGACATCGCCAGCATCTGCTGCTCGCCGCCCGAGAGCTGGTTGCCCATGTTGGCGCGCCGCTCCTGCAGGCGCGGAAACAGGCGGTAGATGCGGGCCAGCGTCCACGGCGACTTCGCGCCATGGCGGTTGGCGGCAAAGGCGACCAGGTTCTCCTCGACCGTCAGGTTCGGGAAGATCTGGCGCCCTTCCGGCACCAGGCCGAGCCCCATGCGGGCAATGCGGTCGGGCGTGGCGCGCTCGATGGCCTGGCCGCGAAAGCGAACGCTCCCGCGCCGGCAGGGCACGAGGCCCATGATCGACTTGACCGTGGTCGTCTTGCCCATGCCGTTGCGGCCGAGCAGGGTCACCACTTCGCCCGCATCGATCGTCAGCGCCATGCCGAACAGCACCTGGCTGGTCCCGTAGCAGGTTTCGATGCCGTCGACCTCCAAGAGCCGATGTGTACTCATGCCACCACCTCGTCGCCCAGGTAGGCCCGCCTGACATCGGGGTCGGCCTTGATCTCGTCGGGCGTGCCGGTGGCAATGACCTTGCCGTACACCAGCACCGAGATGCGGTCGGCGAGCGCGAACACGGCCTCCATGTCGTGCTCCACCAGGACGATCGTGACCTGCCCCTTGAGCCCCTGGATCAGGCGCGTCATCGCGCGAGACTCGTCGCCGCTGACGCCGGCCATCGGCTCGTCCATCAGCAGCAGCTGCGCACCGGTGGCCAGTGCGAGGCCGATTTCCACATGGCGCTGTTGCCCATGCGCCAGCGCAGCAGCCGGGCGGTGCTCGAGGCCGGCGAGCCCGATCGCCTGCACGATGCGGCGCGCCTCCTCTTCGATCGCCGTCTCGCCAGCCACCGGCCGCCAGAACCGGTAGCTCGAGCCGCTGCGGCGCTGCACCGCGAGCGCGATGTTGTCCAGCACGCTGAAGCGGCCCTTGAAGATGCTGGTGATCTGGTACGAGCGCGACAGCCCCAGCGCCACGCGCTCGTGCAGCGGCAGTGCCGCGATGTCCTTGCCGTCGAACAGGATCCGGCCTTCGTCGGACCGCAGCGCACCGGCCAGTTGCGCCATCAGCGTGGTCTTGCCCGCGCCATTCGGCCCGATCAGCGCGTGGACCTCGCCGCGACGCACCTCCAGGTTGGCATGGTCGGTGGCAACGATCCCGCCGAACCGCTTGACGAGTTGATGAACTTCCAGCAGTGCCATATCAGCGCCCCCCACTGCGCTTGAACGCGCCGACGATGCCGCGCGGTGCGAACAGCACGATGCCGATCAGCGCCGCACCCATCACGAACTGCCAGCGCTGCGTGTAGCCGGACAGCACTTCCTCGAGGACCAGGAACACCAGCGCCCCGATCGGGCCACCCCACAGGCAACCCACCCCGCCGACGATGAGCATCATCAGCAGCGAGCCCGACTGGAACCACGACATCATGTTGGGGCTGACGAACAGGTTCTGGTTCGCGAGCAGCGCACCGCCGAGGCCCGCCAGTGCGCCCGCGATCCCGAAGCACACCAGCTTGTACCGGGTGGTCGCGTAGCCGATGGCCTGCATGCGCGACTCGTTCTCGCGGATGCCCTCGATGACGCGGCCGAAGCGCGAGTGCACGAGGCGGTGCATGCCGAACAGGATGGCGGCGAACAGCGCCAGCACCACGTAGTAAAAGTGCTGATCATCGGCGAGATCGATGCCGAATCCGAGTTGCGAGCGGCTGCCCAGGTTCAGCCCGTCGTCGCCGCCGTACATCTTCAGTGATACGAAGATGTAGTAGAGCATCTGCGCGAAGGCCAGCGTGATCATGATGAAGTAGATGCCGCGCGTGCGCAGCGACAGCGCACCGATGACCAGCGCGAGCAGGCCGCTCGCGAGCGCGGCGGCGGGCCAGGCGATCCAGGCACTCTCGGTGCCCGGCAGCAGGCCGATCTTCTTCGTCGCCTCGAGCGACAGAATGCCGACCGTGTAGGCGCCGGTGCCGAGGAATGCCGCATGGCCGAAGCTGACCATGCCGCCGTAGCCCAGGATCAGGTTGAGGCTGGAGACGATGATCGCGAAGACCAGGATGCGGGTCGCCAGGCCGGTATAGAAGGGCTGGTCGATCGTCTGCATCAACAGCGGAAACAGGACGGCCAGCAACGCGCAGACGGCCGTGAGCACGGCCGGCCAGCGCGGAACGGCCGGAGAAGTCCGGGCTGCGGGGAGTGAAGTGTTGTTCATCGAGTGGGTCCGTCCGCTCTCAGCCGCGCGTCGGAAACAGTCCCGCGGGACGCCACACCAGCACCAGTGCCATCAGCACGTAGATGCTGACCGAGGCCGCCGCGGCCGCCATGCTGTCGGCCAGTTCGGGCCGCAGCAGCGCACGCAGGGCACCGGGCAGGATGGCGCGGCCCAGCGTGTCGACCATGCCGACGAGGATGGCTCCGACGAGCGCACCGCGCACCGAACCGATCCCGCCGATCACCACCACCACGAAGGCCAGGATGATGATGCTTTCGCCCATGCCGACCGAGATCGACAGCAGTGGGCCGAGCACCGCACCGGCCAGCGCGCACAGGGCGGCGCCGAGACCGAATACCAGCGTGAAGAGCAGACGGATGTCGACCCCCATCGCCGTGGCCATCTCGCGGTTGGACGCGCCGGCGCGGATCAGCATGCCCACGCGGGTGCGGTTGACCAGCCAGAACAGGCCGGCCGCGACAGCCACGCCGAGCACGATGATGCCCAGGCGATACGCCGGATAGCGCAGCCCGGGCAGCACCGGCAGCGAACCGGCCAGCGCCGCGGGCACGTCCATCGACAACTGATGCGGCCCCCAGAGCATGCGCACCCCCTCGTTCAGGCACAGGATGAGGCCGAACGTGGCCAGCACCTGCGCCAGGTGGTCGCGACGGTACAGGCGCCGCACGATCAGCATTTCGAGCAGCATGGCCACCACCGCCGTGGCGAGCAGCGCGAGTGGCAGGGCCAGCCAGAAGCTGCCGGTCACGGCGAACCAGGTGACCATCATGTAGGCGCCCAGCATGTACAGCGAGCCGTGCGCCAGGTTGATGAGGTCCATGATGCCGAAGACCAGGGTCAGCCCGGCCGCCAGCAGGAACAGCATCAGGCCGAACTGCAGGCCGTTGAGCGCCTGCTCGAGCAGGAAGATGGCGTTCATGGCGTCTTGCCTGTCTCAGCTCATCTTGCAGGCGCCGCCGTAGGCGTCTGCATGGTTGGGCAAGAGAGGTGCGACGGTCTTGTTGACGATGTTGCCCTGTGCGTCCTTGACGACCTGGCGCAGGTAGTACGTCATCACCGGGTTCTGGTTCGCGCCGAACTTGAAATCGCCGCGCACGGATTTGAACGGCGCGGTGGCGAAGGCCTTTCGCATTGCCTCCTTGTCGCCGAGCTTGCCGCCGGCGGCGCGCACCGCGGCGTCGATCAGCAGGGCCGCGTCATAGCCCTGCGCTGCATACAGCGACGGCGGCCGCTTGTACTCGGCCTGGTAGTCGGCCACGAACTTGCGGTTCTGCGGGTTGTCGAGGTCGCGGTTCCACCACCAGGCGTTCAGGCTGCCGACCAGAGCATCGCCGACGCCGCGGATGGTGTCGTCGTCGAAGCCGAAGCCCGGCCCGATGAGCTGCGTCTCCTTCGTCAACCCGGCCTGGTGGAACTGCTTGAGGAAGTTCACCGCCATGCTGCCGAAAAGGTAGACGTACACCGCGTCGGGCTTGGCGCTGCGGATCTGGCCGATCTCGACGCTGAAGTCGAGCTGACCGAGCTTGATGAAGCTCTCGCCGGCGATGCCGCCCTTGTAGAAGCGCTTGAAACCCGCCACGTTGGCCTGGCCGGCAGGAAAGTTGGGTGCGACGACGTAGACGTTCTTCAGCCCCTTGTCCCCGGCGTACTTGCCCATCGCCTCGGCCGGCGTCTCGCCCTGCCACGCGACGTTGAAGTAGAACGGATTGCATTGCTCGCCGGCAAAGGGTGCGGGGCCGTTGTTGGCGTTGACGAAGAACACCTTTTCGCGGAAGGCGATCGGCCCGATGGCGTTCATCACGTTGGTGAACAAGGTGCCGGTGACGATCTGCACGCGGTCCTTCTTCACCAGCTTGTCGAACACCTGCTTGCCGGTGTCCGGGTTCTGCTGGTCGTCGGCGACGATGAGCTCGGTCTCCAACCCGCCCAAACGGCCGCCGGCCTGCTTGAGGCCGAGCTGGAAGCCGTTCTGCATGTCGACGGCCAGGCCGCTGATCGGACCGGTCAACGTACTGAGGAAGCCGATGCGCAGCTTGTCCTGTGCCTGCGCCGCAGGCAGGGCCGCTGCCAGAGCGCACGCGGCAAGGATGATGTTCAGAACTCTCATGGTCTTGCGTCTCCGTTGCACTCAGAACACATGACGGATGCCGGCGAGCAAGCCGCTCTGCGAGCCGCCAGGGACCGGCGCGCTGCCCGGCGCACCACCACTGACCGACAGGGCCAGGCTGCCGTCGTTGGCAATGTGGCCGGCGCTCAGGTAGGCCGCGGTTCTCCGTGAGAAGTTGTAGGTCGCTCGCAGCGCGAGCAGGGTCGCGCCATTGGCACTGTTCTTGAAGTCGAGCTTGTAGGCTTCGGCTTCGAGCACCACGGCGGGCGTCGCATTCACCGAGGCGCCGACGAAGAAGAGGTCGCTCTTCGGCGTCACGGGGTTGCCCGCGTTGACGCGCCTCATGACGCCCGCGCCGACCTTCCAGTCGCCGAACTTCGCCCAGCCGTTCAAGATGCTTCGCTTGTCGGTGAGGTCGCTGCTGGTCAGCCCGCCAAAGGCCCCGGGCCCGCCGCTGATGCGGTCGACCACGGCAGCTGCGCCCCATGTCGGCGTGTCGTACTTCAGCAGTGCGCTCCACTCGCGGCAGGCCGACTTGTCGCTGGCGCTCTCGCCGGCGCAGTTCGTGCCTGCCGGGCTCGGCCCGGCGTTGACACCGTCTCGGCCCGGGCTGAACGTGGCGCCCAGCGTCAATCCGCTGAAGGTGCCGCGGTAGGCAATGACGTTGTCGGCGCGCGCATTCGGGAGGTAGCTGTCCAGCGATCCGCCGCCGAACGAGTTCGGGCCGACGATGGTGGCGTCGAGGAGTGCCCAGAACAGCATCGTGTTCTGCCGCCCCAGCGAGAGCGTGCCCCAAGGCCCGGACAACCCCACCCAGGCCTGCCGGCCCCACGCGCGGCCGCCGTTGAGCAAGGCGCCGGTGTCGATGCCGAACTGGCTCTCCAGCGTGAACACGGCAGACAGGCCGTTGCCGAGGTCTTCATTGCCGCGGATGCCCAGGCGCGACGAAGAGTAGGCGGTGTTGGTCGGCATGCGGGTCAGCGATTGGCCGCTTGGGCCGACCTTGGTGATGTACTCGACGCCGGCGTCGACGACGCCGTAGATCGTGACGCCTGTCGGCGCGGCGCCCTGGGCCCGCACGACGGCCGGCAGCAAGGCAAGGACGAGAACTGGCAAGGCGCTGCGTGGTATGCGGGTCACCGCTTTTCTCCGTGTGTTGTGTCGGCACGGAAATTCTTGCGGGTCGCGCGCTCCCAGGCCAATTGCGAATCGGAATTCGCGCGATTCGGCGCCGTGATGAGAGCCCAACCGCCTGCGTGACGACCGGGGCTCGCTGGCCTGCCCGAAAACTGGGCCATCTACCGATTGCTGACAGCCGGGGGAAGTTCTACTGTCTCGGAGGCGCCATACCAACCTCTTCACGCATGAGTTCCCCCCGAATCGATCTCAACCTGCTGCTTGTCTTCGAAGCGGTCCTCGAGACGAAGAGCACCACGCTGGCGGCTGCGCATCTCGGCCTCACTCAGTCGGCCGTCAGCAATGCCCTGAATCGGCTTCGCTCGGCATTGGGCGACCCGCTGTTCGTGCGCACCTCCGAGGGCATGGTGCCGACACCGCGGGCGACCGAGATCAGCCTGCCCGTGAAGGATTCGATCGAACAGATCCGTGCGGCACTGGGGCATGCCACCGAATTCGATGCCGCAAGTTCGGACCGGACATTCCGGATCTACATGACCGATGTCGGCCAGATGGTGCTGCTGCCGCAGGTGCTGGCGCAGGTGATGGCAGAGGCGCCGCAGGTCAAGATCGAGACCATCCAGCCTACGACGCTTCGGCAACGCGAGGCTGCCATGAGCAGCGGCGAGGTCGATCTCGCGATCGGTTACTTCGAGGACTTCGAAGGGCCGTTCCACGGTCAGTCGCTCTTTCGGGAGCACTATGTCTGTGTCGTGCGGGCCGATCACCCGCTGGTCGGCGACGAACTGACGCTGCAGCAGTTCGCGACGCTGCGGCACGCCGTCTACCACCCCTCGGGTGGAGGGCACGCGCACCAGGAGCAGGCCATCGACGCGGCCATCACGGCCCAGAAAGTACGGCGCCACGTGACGCTTCGTGCCACCCACTTCCTCGGCTTCACCCGCATGCTGCGCTCGACGGACATCGTCACCACGCTGCCCAGCCGCCTGGCCGCGGCATGTGGCGCCATGACGCCGGTGCGCATCTTCAAGCCGCCGCTCGCGATTCCGACCTTCGAGGTCGGGCAGTACTGGCACAAGCGCTTCCATCAGGACCCTGGCAACCGCTGGCTGCGCCGCCTGTTCGCCCGTCATCACGCCGTACTGGGCCCGAACGACCAGCCGCCAGCCGAACTGGACCTGGGCCCGGAAGAGAGCCCGTCATGACGGCGCCGGCCTGTCGTCAAGACGCGGTCGCGGCAGGCGTGCACGACAGGCAGCACGGGATGCACGCGTGGATCGCGACCGGCCGCGTTTCGGGGCTTACTGGATGCCGGCGCCGAGTGCCGGGAGGACATCGGTGAACAGCAGCGTGATGAGTTGCTGACCGGCGGCGGTGGACCAGTCTTGTGCGATTTCTGCCATCAGGGTGTTGGTGGCCGTCAGCACCACGCCCGCGTCGTGCATGCGCTGGCGCGAGAACTCTTCGGAGAGGTCGCTCGGCGAACCCGAAGCGTCCATCACGGCCTGGACGTTGAAGCCTTCAACGGCCGCGTCGATGGCCGGGAAGATCAGGCAGACATCGGTGGTGACACCGGCCATGATGAGGTTCTTGCGGCCGATGGCGAGCACCGCGTTGCGGAAGTCTGCATAGGCCCACGCGTTGACGACGCCGGGACGCTTGACCCGGGCGGCGTGGGCCTCGGGCAGGATTTCAGCGATTTCCGGCAGGATGGGGCCCTGGGCCCGGTCCTCCTGGCTGGACGTGATGACGACCGGCAGGCCGAGAATCTTCGCCATCTTGGCCAAGGCAATCGACTGCCTGGCGGCCAGGCCCATGTCGATGTTCTTGATGAGCTGCATGGTGCCGACCTGGTGGTCGATCAGCAGCAGGGCAGAGTTCTCAGCGGTGAAACGTTCGATCTTCATGATGTTGCTCCTGGATTGATGGGGAACACGCCCCGGGGTGTATGGCGGGCTGCTCAGAGCCTTCCCATTTCGCCACGTTGGTAGGCAGCGGTTGCTGCGATCAGCTGCCCTCGGCTCGCAAAGGCCATGGGCCCGTTCGAGACGACGGGTTGGCGCAGCGGCTCGCCGATGAAGACAGCCACCTTCGCTCCCCCCGCCCCCCCAGCCAGCGTGTGGTGCGCCGCATGCTCCATGGGCGCCAGGATCGGCGCGCCGAGGTCGTCGAGGCCGAAGCGCCCGCCATCGAGTTCCGCGCTGCCGACGATCGGCATGAAGAAGGCTCGCTGACCCGCCGGAACCTCCAGTTCCAGTTCGGCACCAGCCTCCAGCGAAATGTCCAGCAGGATCACGTCCGTCGGAGGCGCCAGAGGCGAGTGCAGGCCTTCGAAGCGGCCCAGGGGCACACGGACCCGAACACCCGGGTGCTGCACCACCGGCACGTCCTGCGGTGCCAGCGTCAAGGCGAACGGCGCCTCGTTCTGCAGGCCCTCGGGCAGGTTCACGAAGATCTGCAGCAGGTGGGTCGTGCGGCCAGGCACCGCGGGGTTCTCTTCATGGATGACCCCGCGCCCGGCTGCCGTCCAGTGCAGGCCGCCCGGCTGGATCAGCGTCCGGTTCCCGTTGGAGTCCCGGTTGGCGATGCCGGTTTCCGAGTCCGGGAACAGGTAGGTCACCGCGGAGAATCCGGCGTGCGGATGCGGCGGGAACGTCGGTTCGCTCATCCAGGCGTGGTCGATTCCCATGAACGGGTCGAGCTGTGCCGGGTTCTCGCCATGCAGCCGGTAGGCCCGGAAGCGGGCTCCCCGGTTGGCGCGCTGCATGCGTGCGGTCGTCGTCATGGCAGTCATGCCTCTCTTGGATTCAGGCGGCCTCGGCCACTGACAGCGTGGGGTAGTCGATGTAGCCCTTTGCGGTCGGTGGTGCGAAGAAGGTGTCGCGGTCCGGCGCGTTGAGTGCCGCGCCCAGGCGGAAGCGTTGCGGCAGGTCGGGGTTGGCGAGGAACGCACTGCCGAAGACGGTGGCGTCGGCCTTGCCCTCGGCGAGCACGCGTTCGGCGCTGTCCTGGGTCAGTCCGCCACCGATCAGGTACGTGCCGTCGAATCGAGAGCGCAGCAGCGCGTGGTAGTCCGTTTTCGGGGAGCCGAACAGAGCCACGTGCAGGTAGGCCAGGCCCCGGCCCTTCAGTCGGTCCACCAGGTGGGTGTAGGTCGCTTCAGGGTCATCGTCGGTGATGCTGTTGTAGTTCATCTCCGGCGAAATCTTGATGCCGACGCGGTCTGCGCCAGCTGCCGATGCCATCGCATCCAGCACCTCCAGCACGAAGCGGGCACGGTTCTCGACGGAGCCGCCGTACGCGTCCAGGCGGCGGTTGCTGCCGGAAGACAGGAATTGCTCCGGCAGGTAGCCCGAGGCCGCATGCAGTTCCACGCCATCGAAGCCGGCCTCGATGGCGCGGCGGGTGGCCAATCGGTAGTCATCAGTCACGGCGGCGATCTCCGGCACGGACAGCTCGCGGGGCGTGACGAAGTCCACCTGGCCCGCCGGCGTCCAGGCTTGGCCTTCGGGCTTGATGGCCGACGGCGCAACCGGCGTTTCACCGTTCAGCAGCGACGGGTGCGAGACGCGGCCGCAGTGCATGAGTTGCATGAAGATGCGACCGCCGCGAGCGTGCACGGCGGCAGTCACCTTCTTCCAGGCGGCCACCTGGGCATCGGTCTCGACGCCCGGCGTGTGTACATAGCCCTTGCCCATCGCGGAAGGGAACACACCCTCGGTGATGATGAGGCCGGCGCTGGCGCGCTGGGCGTAGTAGGTGACGGTCATGTCGCTCGGAACGCCGTCGCCATCCGCGCGCGACCGCGTCATCGGCGCCATGACGAGGCGGTTCGGCGCCACGGAGCGGCCGATGCGAACGGGGGTGAGCAGTTGGCTCATGGTTGATTCCTTGACGCAAGTACGAAGGCGGTGGGCAGACCATCGATCTTCCATTGATCCTCCGCGTAGATAAATACGGTAGGATGGCATTCATTGATCCAAAAATGGCGCAATCGGATGGAGCTGTTGAACGACATGGCCCTGTTCGTCGAGGTCGCCCACACGAGGAGCTTTCGGCGTGCGGCGGAGGCCACAGGGGTGCCGAACTCGACGCTCTCGCGTCGCATCAACGCCTTGGAGAAGGCCATCGGGCTGCGGCTCCTGCACCGCACGACACGCAAGGTGGAGCTCACCGAGGCCGGCCAGCTGTACTTCGAGCGCTGCCGGCGAATCGTCGAAGAAGCACGGCTCGCGCACGAGCAGTTGGGGGAGATGCTGGCCCAACCCAGCGGCCTGTTGCGCGCCTCGCTCCCGGTCGACTTCGCGACCATCTACATGGCACCGCTGGTGGCCGAATTCGCGAGCCGCTATCCAGGCATCACCTTCGACTTCGACCTGACCCCACGGCGCGTGGACCTCGTCTCCGAGCCTTACGACGTGGCCATCCGGATGGGGGAGCTGACAGACTCGAACCTGGTCGCCCGGTTGCTCGCCCGGCTGCCGGTGCAGGCTTACGCCTCTCCCGGCTACCTGAAGCTCGCGGGCGAACCGAGGCACCCGTTCGAACTTGCCCAGCATGAATGCGTGGGTTTCCCCAAGGCCATGAAGTGGACTCTGCACTGCGGTGCCGAGACGGTCGACGTGGATGTGGGCGGCCGGTTCACGGTGAACAGCGTCGGCATGCTCCGACGACTGGCCACGCTGGATCTGGGCGTCATCCTGCTGGCCGAGGAGATTGCCGCAGAAGACGTGGAGGCCGGTCGACTGCTGCGGATCATGCCGGCCTGGCAGGCCAGGCCGATCCCGGTCTACGCGTTGACGGAAACCCGTCTGCTACCTGCGAAGACGCAGCGCTTCATCGAATTCCTGCAGGAGCGGCTTGCCCGGCAAGCCGAAGCACGGCGGCCTCCTGCTCAGACGAAGTGAAGCGACACCGTGTCCAGATCCTGGTATCGCACGACGACGCTGTCGCCCGGCGCCACCGCGTAGGCCTCGGCGGCGCCACCGGTCATCACCAAGGTACCGGCGGGAATGTGCTCGCCGCGCTCGGCCAGCATGTTGGCCAGCATCACCACGCTGGCCGCCGGGTGGCCCAGCACCGCGGCGCCGGCCGCCGTGCCGATGATTTCGCCGTTCTTCTCGATGACCATGCCCAGCGTGCGCAGATCGACTTCGTCGACACGTCGCGGCTGGCCGCCGGTGACGTAGCGAGCCGAACTGCAGTTGTCGGCCACCACGCTCTTCAGGTCGAACTTGAAGTCGCGGTAGCGCGAGTCGATCACCTCGACTGCCGGGATCACGAAGTCGGTGGCGGCCAGCACGTCACCGATATGGCAGCCCGGCCCGTACAGCGGCGCATTCGTGACCAAGGCAATCCCGGCTTCGATCTTCGGGTGGATCAGTTCGTTCACCGCGATGGCTGCGCCGTCGGGCCTTCAGTCGCGGATGCGCGAAATCCGGCTGATCGACGCCGAAGATGTTCTGCACCACCGTGGCGGCGAGTCCGATCTTCTTGCCGACATGCCGCTCGCCGGCCGCGACACGCCGGCCGATGGTGTGCAACTGGATGCGATAGGCATCGTCCACCGTGATGCTGGCTATGCGGTTGGTGAGCGGCTCCACCACCCGGCCATGCTGCCAGGCGGCGTGAAGCTCATCGCCGAGCGCGCTGATCGAAGTGGGTGAGAGTGCCTTGCCGTTGCGCGCGAAGGTGGAATCGAAACGGGCCGAGTGTCGTGGCCGGCCCTGCCACCTGTCGACGGCATTCGGCAAATTGCTCCCATTTGTGCTGCTGATGGCGCGGGGCTTCCCGCCGTGCATTCACGCCTTGAATTGCCCGAATTCGTGCAAGGCGCTGGCCCCGCCGTGGGGCCCCCGCTAACCTTGCTGCACGCGGCGCCAGGAGACATGGCATGCCGCACCGAACTGCGCAACCGGCTGCTCATGAACCACATCATCACACTGAAGCCCAGCGGTCGAACCTTCAACTGCGACGGCCATTCCGAGGTGCTCCGCGCGGGACTCGCCGCGGGCCTCTTCATGCCCTACAGCTGCCGCTCGGGCGTCTGCAATACCTGCCGCGGACGCGTGCTCGACGGCCAGGTCGACTGGGGCGGCGTGCATCCCAAGTACCTGTCCGAGGAGGACAAGGCAAAGGGCTTCGCACTGCTCTGCCAGGCGCGGCCGTTGTCGAACCTGACCATCGAGGTCGACGAGATCGATGCGGGCGACGCGATCCGCTCGAAATTCATGCCGGCGCGCGTACTGGCAATGGAGCGTGCCGCACCGGACGTCATGATCGTGACGCTGGGGCTGCCGATGAACGAGCCCACGCTGTTCCGGGCCGGGCAGTACGTGGAGATCATCAGCGCCGGCGGCCTGCGCCGAAGCTACTCCATCGCCTCGGCCCCCAGCAACGATGGCGTGCGCCAGATCGAACTGCACATCCGCCATCTGCCCGGCGGCGCATTCACGGACCGTCTGTTCGGTGGAATGCAACTGCGCGACGTGCTGAAGGTGGAATTTCCGCTCGGCTCGTTCTTCCTGCGCGAGAAGAGCGACAAGCCGATCATCATGCTCGCCTCCGGCACTGGATTTGCACCGATCAAGTCGATCGTGCTCGACAGCCTGCGCCGCGGCCTGACACGCCCCATCACGCTGTACTGGGGCGGCCGGCGCCGCGAGGATCTGTACATGATGGCTCTGTGCGAGCAGTGGGCCCGCGAGCACCGGCACATCCGGTTCGTGCCGGTGCTGAGCGAGCCGACGCCGGGCTGCGCATGGCACGGCAGGACAGGCTTCGTGCACCGCGCCGTCATCGAGGATCACCCCGACCTCTCGAGTCACCAGGTGTATTCCTGCGGCGCGCCGGTCGTCGTCGATTCGGCGCGCCACGACTACACCACGCACTGCGGACTTCCGGCGGCCGAGTTCTTCGCCGATTCCTTTCTCACGGCCAAGGACAAGGCCGCCTTCTGACTCAGGAGATAGTTTCCATGCTGCCAGCCAACACCCGGGTGCCCGTGCGCACCGAACGGTCCATCGTCAAGCCCTTTTGCATGAGCCACGGCACGCTGGAGTGCTACGACCTCGTCGCCTCGCGCCGCTTCTACGAGGAATTCCTCGGCCTGGAGTGCGTGCGCCACGGCAAGCCGGCGATGGCGGTGCGCATGGGCATGCGCTTTCACATCATCTGCGTGGAAGTCGGCGCGGAGCTCAAGCCGGTGAACCTCCTGAACCATTGGGGCGTTGACGTCGCCACGCGCGCCGAGGTGGATGAGGCCTACGCCAACGCGCTGAAGTACCAGGAAACCTACGGCATCCGCAAGCTGACGAAGCCGGTGGATGCGCACGGCGTCTACTCCTTCTACATCGTCGACCTCGACCACAACTGGTGGGAGATCCAGTGGTACGAGAACGGATTCCAGCACGACGACCTGTTCGACTTTGGCGACCGCTTCGCGATGGGCGACGCCCGCACGTTCGAGGCCGAGTCCGAAGTGCAACTTCGCACGGAGGCGGCATGGTGATCCAGCTCGTCAGCTACGACACCACCGAGGGTCGCAAGACCGGCATGCTGCACGACGGCAAGGTGTATGCATCCGGCCGCTTCGCCGACATGCTCGACGTGCTGGACCACTGGGACAGCGCCGATTCCAAGCTCGCCGTGCTCGGCGGCGAACTGCCGCAGCGCACGCCGGTACCGGCCGCCGCGCTGACCGCGCCCCTCGTACCGCGCAACATCTACTTCGCCGGCGCCAACTACAAGGACCACGTGGCCGAGATGAAGAAGCGGCTCGGCCTGCCCCTCGATGCCGATCCCAAGGAGCTGGGCCACAAGCCCTGGTTCTGCATGAAGGCCACCGGGGCCACCATCGTCGGCCCGGGCGCCGCGGTGGAGAGGCCGCAGGGCTCGTCGATGCTGGATTGGGAGCTGGAGCTTGCCGTGGTGATCGGGCAGCGTTGCAGCAACGTGCCGCTGGCCCGGGCCTACGAGGTGATTGCCGGCTACACCATCGCCAACGACCTGTCGGCACGCGAGAACGTGGGGCGCGACGGGGTGGCCAATGACTCGCCGTTCAAATGGGACTGGATCGGCCAGAAGACCTTCGACGGCAGCTGTCCGATCGGGCCGGCGATCACCCCGCATCGCTTCATCGGCGATCCCATGGACCTGGGCATGAAGCTGTGGGTCAACGGCGAGCTGATGCAGGACTCGAACACGGGCCAGATGATTTTCGACATCGCCGACCAGGTGTCCCATCTCTCCTCGCGCGTCACGCTGCTGCCCGGCGACGTGATCCTCACCGGCACGCCTGCCGGCGTGGGCATGGCACGCAACCGCTTCCTGCAGGCCGGCGATACGGTGAGGCACTGGATCGAGAACATCGGCGAATTCGAGATCACGATCCGATGAGCTCGCCCACGCATGAACATCAGCGCACGGTGCGGCTGGCTGCGCGAGCGCTGGCACGCGCCGGATTGGTCCACGCCTTCGGGCACTGCAGCGTGCGGCTCGACGCCGAGACGTTCCTGGTCTGCACCGCGCGACCGATGGGCCTGATCGAGGACGGCGACAGCGGCACCGTGGTCGCGGTGGACGGCGCACTGCCCTCCGGCGTGCTGGGTGAAGTCCGCATGCACCAGCAGATCTACCGCCGGCGATCCGACGTGGGGGCGATCTGCCGCTTCCTGTCGCCGAATGTCATGGCGCTGGCCGCAATGGGCCAGACGCCCCGCGCGCGCCACGGCTTCGGCGCCTACTTCTACCCGCAGCCGCCCTTGTGGCAAGACCCGCAGCTGGTGCGCAACGACGGCTCGGCGCAGGGTGTTGCCGAGACACTGGGCAGTGCGTCGGCCATCGTCGTCGGCGTCAATGGCGCCGTCACCGCCGCGACAGACATGCCCCGCGCGCTTGCGCTGGCCTGGTTTCTGGAGGACGCCGCTCGCGTCGAGCTTGCCGTGCGAGCCGCCGGCGGCGAGGCGCACACGAGCTTTGCAACCGCGGAAGCCGCGCGCCAGCGCGCCACCTGGGAAGGCCGCATCGCCGAGCGCATGTGGGAACTGTTGACCCACGAGACGGATAGCAGCAGCGCAGGAGGCGCACGACCATGACGATCCTCACCCGCCCCTACCTGAGCGAATCGCAGGCGCGCGAGATTCTCGATGCGGCAGCCGCCGAGGCCCGCGCGATGAAATGGCCCGTGACGGTGGCCATCGTCGACGACGGTGGCCATCTGCTGGCGCTGCAACGGCTGGAAGGTGCCAGCCCGGCATCGGCCCATATTGCCGCCGGCAAGGCGCGAACGGCCGCACTCGGCCGGCACGACAGCAAGTTCTACGAGGACATGCTGACCGGCCGCCCCGCCTTCCTCAGTGCCCCCGGGCTCGAATGCCTGCTCGAGGGTGGGCTGTCCATCGTTCTGGGCGGCAGTTGCGTGGGCGGCATCGGCGTCAGCGGCGCGAAGTCGCACGAAGACGCCCAGGTGGCGCGCTCCGCGCTCAAGGCCGTGCAGCCCGGCTGAGCCGCTCCGCCAAACCCGTCCCCGTCCTCCCGGAAAGGCGCCGTCAGGCGCCTGTACCCGCTTTCCGATCGGGTCCGGCAACGCATTCATTGCGTTTGCGATGCGTCCGATTCGATGGCGACGTATGCGAATCGAAATGGCGCAATTCACGAACTGAATTGGTCATTGAAGCTGCTGCTTCGCAGAATGTAATCCAAGTCAAACACTGTCAGCTTGGTCTGTGCCACGCAAGGGCGGCACCGCATCAAGACATGGCGGCACCTTCGGAGACAAACAAATGGACGACGCCAGGAAGCTGTGGACGCTCTGGAACGAGCGCGAAATCAATCTGCTCATGCTGCGATTCGGGCGTGGACTCGATACGCACGACTGGTCCGCCTACCTGGAGTGTTTCCTCGATGAATTCGAGGTCGATTTCCAGGACTTGACCGGCGCACCCGCTGTCCGCGTCGGCGCTGCGCTCTGGGCCGAGTTTGCACGTGTCGTGCTCGAGCCCTTGAAGGTACATCACCAGTACTCGAATCACGTCGTCACGTTTTCCGACGACGACCATGCATCGAGTGTGCTCTACCACGTATCGCATCACTTCAAGTCGACGAGCCGCGGCGCATCTACGAACTATCAGTACGGCTGGTACGAGAACCAGTACCGGCGCACGCCTGCCGGCTGGCGCATCAGCCGCCTCTGTCACCGCTTCCAGTGGGTCGACGGCAATGACGGACTGCTGACGGTCACGACGCCCGAAGCGGCCGAGATCACGGCTCGCGTCTTCGGCGGCGCGCGGGCATGACGCCGCAAGCATCGACGCCCGGCCGGCCGTTGCGCTGGTGGCTGTCGCAGGCCGCACCCTTCGCCGTCATCGGTACGCTGCTGGTGGTGGCCTTCCGATTCGAGCTGGCGCCTGTCGGCTCGGTCGTGACCGAAGCGCCACTCGGCCCGCGCGATCGCATCTACGCGGTGCTCAAGACTGACAAGCAGTTGCTGCTGGCCGGCTCCGGAGGCAAGGTGGTCAAGTCCAGCGATGACGGCAAGACCTGGAGCGTCGTGCCCAGCGGAACGTCGGCACACCTGCAGGCGCTGCTCGACCTCGGCAAGGGCCGCGTGGTGGCGGCCGGAAACGGCGGCACCTTCCTGTTCAGCGACGACGATGGCGACACCTGGCAAAAGGCCATCGCGCCGGCGGCCGACGACATCGTGAAGGTCATGGGCCTGGCGCTGCAGCCCGGCACCGGGCAGCCCTGGGCCGTGGCGCACTTCGGCGCCGTACTCACGTCGGCCGACCGTGGAGCCACATGGGCGCGGGTCACGGCGAAGGACGACGTGATCTGGAATGCCATCGCGTTTGCTTCGCCCGATACGGGCTTCGTCGTCGGCGAGTTCGGCCGGATGCTGACGACTCGCGACGGCGGCAGGACATGGAGTGCCGTTCCTCCGGTGCTGAAGTCGTCCCTCAATGCCATCGCCTTCCGCGACGCGTCGCTGGGCGTGGCCGTCGGCACCGAGGGCGCCGTCCTCGTCACACAGGACGGCGGAGCGCACTGGCGGCGCGTGGAAAGTGGATCGAGCGAGCACTTGTACGACGTGGCCGTGAGCGGCGAGCGCTGGGTCGCGGTCGGCAACAAGGGTGCGCTCGTGGCAGGCGGCTTCGACGGCACCCCGGGTGCGCGACTTCCAGGCGCCGATCTCGGCATTGCCTGGCACACGCGCGTCCTGCCGGTCGGCAATCGCATCTACCTTGCTGGCGCCGCTCCCGGCGTCATCGAGAACGGGCACTTCGCCCCGTTCCATTGAAGTCCGGAGGCACCGCGTTGCAAACCCTCATCGAAGCGATGTTCCGCTGGCGTGCAGCGGCACTGCTGTGCATCGCGATGCTCACTGCATTCTTTGCCTGGCAGGTCACGCACCTGAAAGTGCACACGGACTTCAGCGACCTCGTGCCGCAGGGTCACCCGTACGTCGAGATCAACAACCGGTACAAGAATTCTTTCGGCAGCTCGAACCTCGTGACCATCATGGTCGAGGCTCGCCAGGGCGACATCTTCCAGCGCCCGCTGCTGGAGAAGATCCAGCGCATCACCAAGGACCTGGAAACGATCCCGGGTGTCAACACCTTCCAGATCACGTCGCTGGCGTCGAAGAAGCTCAAGGAGGTCACGGGGTCGACCGAGTCGGTGAAATCCGCGCCCGTGATGTGGCCCAGCATCCCGCCCGACGACGCCGGGATCGCCACGCTGCGCGAGCACGTGCTGGCCAACCCGTTCGTCCACGGACGCTGGGTGTCGCAGGATCTGAAGTCCGCGCTCATCACCGTCGATTTCATCGATCGCCTGGTGGACTACGACGCCATCTACCGCGAGATCGGCAAGCTGCGCTCGCGCGAGGAGGACGCCCAGGCCTACGTGCGCGTCGTCGGCGATCCGATCGTGTTCGGGATCGTGGCCTCCTACCTCCCCGAGACGGTGGCGCTGTTCGCGGCCACGATGCTGCTGGTGGCGCTGGTGCTGCTGCTGAGCTCCCGCACCCTGCGCGGCACCGTGCTGCCGATGGCCTCGGGCGTCATCAGCGGCGTGTGGGCATTGGGCATCGCCTCGCTGCTGGGCATGAACTTCGACCCGCTCGTCATCGTGGTGGCGCTGCTGGTAGCGGCGCGCGCCGTGTCGCAGACGGTGCAGGTGTGCAGCGCCTGGGAGGAGGAGATCGCGCTGCGGCCCGACCCGGTGGCCGTGAGCAAGCGCTGCGTGCGGGAGCTCTTCCGCCCCGGGCTGCTGGCCATCGTCGTCGATGGCGGGGCGATGCTGATCGTCGCGCTGACGCCGATTCCCATCCTCGTGAAGATCGCCTACATCGGCGCCATCTGGATGGGCGTGGTGCTGGTCACGTCGATGGTCATCGCGCCGCTTCTACTCACCTACGTGAAGCACCCCGAACGGCGCCTGGTGCGCGTCGACGTGCTCGCCTGGCTGCCGCGCTGGCTGGGCTGGTGCGCCACCCTGGCCCACGGCCGGGCGGCGCGCTGGATCGTGCTGGCGACGATGGCGCTCTTCGCGGTGGCCCTGTACGAGGGATCCAAGCTGACCATCGGCGACGCCACCACGGGCTCCTCGATCCTGTGGTTGGACGACCGCTACAACGTCGACGCCGACAAGATCAACCAGGCCTTCTTCGGCGCCGACCGCATGTTCATCGTCGTCAAGGGCAAGGACCGCAACACGATCAAGCAGCCGGCCACGCTGGAAGGCATCGAACGCCTGCAGCGGTTCATGGAAGCCCAGCCGGAGATCGGCGGCACGGTCGCCATCACCGACATGGTGCCGTTCGTGCACAGCCTCCTGCGCGAAGGCAACCCGCGCTACCTGGAAGGCGGCACGGACGCCCTGATGAATGGCGACCTGTTCTACGCGCTCGAAGCCAGCTCGGACCCCGGCGACCTGGATCAGTTCGTCGACGGCAACGGGCAGGTGGCGGCCGTCACCGCCTTCTTCCGCGATCGCCGGGGCAGCACCGTGCGCACGGCCGTGGCGCGCGTCAAGGACTACATCGCCGCCCATCCGATCCCCGATGCGGAGGTGCAACTGGCCGGAGGCGTCATCGGGCTCATCGCCGCCGTCAACGAGGTCATCCTGAAGGATCAGATCAAGTCCATCGCGCTGGCGCTGCTGGTGGTCCTGATCAGTTGCATGGTGGCCTACCGTTCGGCGGCGTCGGGCATGTACTTCACGATTCCGGTGCTTCTGGCCAACGCCATCACCTTCATGGTGATGGCGATGCTGGGCATCGGCATGAACATCAACACGGTGCCCGTCGCGGCACTGGGCATCGGGCTGGGCGTGGACTACGCCTTCTTCGTCGTCGACCGCATCGCGCGCGAGATGCGCAGCGGCGTTCCGCTCGATGACGCCATTCGCCGCGCGCTGCTGGGCGAGGGGCATGCGGTGGTGGTGACAGCGGCCACCCTGTTCGTCGCGGTGTCGATCTGGATGCTGTCGTCGCTGAAGTTCCAGGCCTCGATGGGCATGTTGATGGGGCTGTGGCTGGTCGTCTCCGCCATCACGACGCTGATGGTGATGCCGGCCTTCCTGACCGTGTTCAAACCGTCGTTCCTGTTCGACGAACTCGGCGTGCCCGAACGCAGCGAGCCCGCAGCCGGGCCGCGGGCCGCGGTTCGGCAGGGCACACCCGTACGGGCATCAACCACCTCGGGCCACCCGGTCCGATACAACGAGGAGACTCAACCGTGATACGACGTCGATTCGCCGCCACCGCGCTGAGCTGCGCCGCGGCCGCATGGGCACCCCTGCCGGCGACGGCCGGACTCAATGTCGAGCTGGGGGACTGGACGTTGAATGTCGGCGGCTACCTGCGCCAGAACCTGTCGTGGAATGCAGAAGACCAGCCCGAGACACTGGCCAACGACCGCGGTGACCTGTCGATGTCGCGCACGTCGATGCGTCTTGATGCATCGATCGCGCGCCCGGGCTTCTCCATCGCGTCCAGCCTGCGGGTGGCCCGCGAGCAGAACACCAACTACCTGAAGCGGCTGCAGGACCCCACCGCATTCGCGCCCGGCGGCTCGGCCCCGGGCTGGAACGGTGCCAGCGGTGCAGGTGCCGGCCTGAATCGCAGCCTCACCGACATCTACAAGCAAAGCGAGCTGCGCGAGCTGTATGCCGATATCGACGTGCTGCCGTCGCGGCTGGACCTTCGGCTGGGCAAGCAGCAGGTGGCGTTCGGCGAGGCCGATTTCGTGCAGGCGCTGGATCTGTTGCACGGCTATGACTTCCGGTATCGCGGCGGCCAGGAGGACAACGAGGAAGCTCGCAAGCCGCTGATCATGCTCGTGGCCAACCTGCAGGTGCCCGAAGCGAACGGCAGCGCCCAGTTCGTCCTGCGGCCCGGTTGGGATCGAAAGAAGGACATCGGCACCGATTTCGACATGTTCGGCGGGCGCTGGGCCCAGCGCAACACCCAC
>JBGAMJ010000033.1:0-48509 GCA_044223035.1 Piscinibacter sp. | reverse complement strand
CCGGAGTCGCCGCCACTCCACGCTGGGCTACAGCTCGCCGGTTCGGTTCCTTGAGAACTGGATCAGCACGCATGTCCATCAGCAATCCATGGCGGCATAGGAGCGGCCCGTTGGAAGGCGAAATTCGACGGGCAGCTCACCCTTCGGATCAAGTTGCTGAGTGAAAGCGTCGGTCAGTGCCCTGGCCGGGTGATCGCAGTCCGCAAGAATGAATTCAAGGTCTGACGCGGTCAATCCAAACTGGAAAGAAACAATGGCCTCTGAAATGCAACGAAGGCGAAGCCTCTCCGCTGGGGTTTGCGCCGCTCTGACAGGCTCACATCCCTCAAGCGCTGGAGCAAAAATCCGCTGCACCCCGAGAAGCGCCTGACCGATTCGATCGAGTGGCTCCAGGAAGTCAGTCCCCGGGAGCGCGGACTCTTCGACGACAAACCAATTGAGATGCAGTCCGCCACACCGAGCCCGCGACAGGTAGTCATAGACAAAGGTATTCATCACTGTCGCCAGTGCGAAAACGCTCTTCGGCGTCCTAAGTATCGCGGCTGTGTTTCCACAAGGAAAGAATGGGGTGCAGGCGACACGAGCAGTGCGCGCATTGGTCGCGGACGTCACGTCAATGAAGGTGACTTTCGGAATTGGCCTCCACTTGGGCATGCCAGCGAATTCACCTGTCTTGAACACCTTGCTTGCCGCGTCCTCAAGCCCAATCAGATACTGGGGTTCAAAAACGTCCTCGTCCGCACTGATCTCTCTCCACACGGCAGAGCGACCCTTTCCAGAAACCCAACCCTTGGAACTGGCCTGGAATTGATCAATGATGTTCCCTTCGAGCAAAGGCAGCGCGACGCCCTGGATATCGGACACCTTGATTGCTTGCGACTTGTCACGCGAGAGCACGATGCCAGGGTCGCGGTCGAGAATGTCCGTCGGTCCAGCGTAGGGCTGCCATGCGCCCTGCAGCCAGTGCCCGTACTCGTCGGGCAGATAGCCGTCCGCCTCCCACTTGGTCCGGGTGGGAAACAGCTTGGAATCCGACGTCATGTTGAAGTCGCCTTGCTGATACGAAACGCCCCAGCCATCGCTAGACCGATCCCCGAGCAGCCGTCCCTTGCTGTAGATCGACTTCAAGAGCGACAGGTCCCGTTCGCCTCGAATCTCCAAAATCGCTTTGGACAGGGGCGAGAACTCGACTATTTGTTCTCTGGGGTACGCTAGTACATAGCGCTCTGCCTGTGCCCAATCGTCCACGTTGTGGTGCATGAAGGCTGCTCGAATGGCTTGTGTTGTGCCACCCTTCTGAATGATCAGTGGGCAAAACTTGAAGCGCGAATCAATCTCGAAAACCTTCTCCCGATTCTCGAATCCGAACAGCCATTGCCAGTCGCAGCGATCCAAGAAGAGTTCTCGGAGTGCCGTCGTTCCCTTGTCGGTATAGACGCCGCTTGGCACGATCACGCCCATGCGCCCTTGGCTTTGCAAGAGCGCGTGATTGAGTTCCAAGAACATCTTCTGCAAGTACGGTTTGCCGCTACCCTGATGCACGAAAGGGTGGGCAGGGTCGGCAAAGCCTTTCCGCTTACTACGCTGGGCTTTCCACTTTGTGTGCAGCCGAGTTGACTCGGCAAAACTGTTCTGGCCCCTCCCGCCTAGATTGAGATCGTGCGACTTCTTGCCATCCTTGCCTATGGTGACTCGGTCGCCGAACGCTGCGCCGGCGAAGTTCATCCAATTGGCGAATGCTTTGAAGCCGGCCACGTAGCCGATCCAATCGCTCTCAAGCTGCGGGACCGCGCGGAAGTACTCCAACTGCATGGAGAGTGCCTCTTGCTTTCCAAAGGCTCGGTAAAGCGGGTCGTGGTTGGAGAAGAACTCCTTTGAGTTCGGTTGCATGGTCTCCCATGGCGGATTTCCCAACATAGCGTCAAAACCCGGCCGACTGGCTGTGAAGACATCCGGGAACTCCAGCTCCCAGTGGAAGAAGCGGCGTTGCCGTGCCACGTCTTGCGCCAGGGCCAGCGCTGTTGACATCGGCTGCGCAAAGTCCAGCGGCAGCGGTGCCGAGTCGATCCGCTCGCCAGGCCAGAACCACAGCGCGCACCACAGGTCCATGCGGGCCTTCAGCGCGTGGTAGTTCGGGTTGTTCAGCACCTTGTCGCGGTACATGGCGGCGCGCTTGTCGCTCTCGTGCACCGGCAGGCGGTGCAGCGCACGGAACACCTTCAGCAACTCGTCGTGCACGTTGCCGGCGTCGGTGGCTGACTCCAGGCTCAACTGCCCGTTGATCAGCGTCGGCAGTTGCTCTGGCACGGCCTTGCCACGGGCATTGATGGCCGCCGAGAACTTGTCGCCGAGCTTCTTGCCTTTGGCGTTGACGTAGAAGTGGTTGACCAGGTTGCCGGGCTTGTCCTTCTGGTAGTCCTTGTCGCCGCCCTCACGCTCCCAGGCCATGGCCGGGTAGTCGCGGTAGGTGTCGAACCAGGCGCCCACCAGCGAGTTGCCCACCTTGAGCTTGTGGTCCAGGAAGCCGAAGGGCAGATCCCGGTCCATGGTCTCGACCCACAATGCCATGCGGCCCAGTTCCACCGCCAGCGGGTCCAGGTCCACGCCGTAGAGGCAGCGCTCGACGATGTGGCGCTTGAGCTGGGCGCGCAACGCCTCTTCAAAGCCCTCGTGCGCCGGGTTGAGCTTCAGCAGTTCGTCGCTCAGCAGCTCCGAGATCTGGCCGTCGGCCATGCGCGGCACGCCGCCATCTTCAGCGCGTTCGATCAGCTTGTGGTGGAAGAGGGACGCGACCAGCGCATCCGTCAGGTAGCGCAACGCACCGGCCAGGAACGAGCCCGAGCCCATGGCGCAGTCGCAGACCTTCAGCGCCAGGATGGCTTCGGGGCGTTTGGGCACCCACTCCACCACGGTCTCCAGGCCCGTGCGGGCATCCACATCGGTGCGGACGGCGTCGTAGGCCAGAGGCTGCAGGGTGCGGCGTACGGTCGGCGCGGCCAGTTGTGGGCGCGTGTAGAAGGTACCTGCGCCCTTGCGCGTGCCGCCCCAGCGCACCAGGAAGAATTGGCCCGGCGCCACCAAGCGTGCGCACAATTGTTTGGCGGCCTTCGCCAGGGCCTCGGTGTCGTCGGCACCGCCAGCGGGCTTGCGGCCGCGCGGCTTCTTGACCAGGCCTGCCTGCACCGCGGCCTTCTCCAGCCAGGCCTGCGCTCGGGCCAAGTGGTCGGCGCTGAGGGCGAGCTCTTCTTCCGGCTCGGTGATCTCGGCTTCGGCCTCGGCATCGCCTTCGAGCGCTTCGTCGGTGGGGTCGGCGTCGGTCTGCTCTTCAGGTGACTCGGCTTCCTCGGGCTCTTCACCACCGCCTTCGTCTTCACCGGCGTCTGGCTTGTCCTTCTTCTTCAGCGCCTCGAAGAGCTGCTTGATGACCGCGTCGCTCATGCCCTCTAGCTGCGACAGCGTGAGGGCGGGCTCGTTGCCCACCGCCAGGAACACCACCGGGTCGTCCTCAGCAGCCTGTTTCAGCTCGAAGTCCAGCAGGCCTTCGTACAGGATGCCGATGTACTCGGATGAGAGCGCCGAGAAGTCCACGGGCGCGTCCACCAGCGTGTTCTTGCGGCCCTGGCGCACCCGCATCTTGGTTCGGGTCAACAAGCGCAGCATGTGCTGCACCTGGCGGTCGTTGATGGCATTGCCCGGGCTTTCCAGCAGAGCCAGAGCGCGTGAAATGCCGTCGGGGGACTCTGGATCACCCGGCTCAAACAGACCTCCGCTGTACTGCGGCACTGGCAAGGCCTCGTGTGAGGAGCCGTGATAGATCAGCCCGAACAGCGCCATCAGGCGCGGCCACGCACTGCGACCCTGGGACAGGCGGTCGTTGCCCCTGCCGCCGGCCCGGCGCTCCAGGCTCTGTCGCAGACCTTCCAGGCTGTAGGCGCGCTGGTAGATCGGGTTGTCCACCGGCAGCAGGTTTCGGGCTTCGGCAAACAGCGTGATGATGCAGCGCATCACGATGCGCGAGCCGGCCACGTACAGGTCCGCAAAGGCCGGCGCCGTGCCGGCTTGCTGGGCCTGCTCGATGGCGGTGTGCGATGCGGTGATCAGCTCTTCCACGCCCTGGCGGACGCGCTCGCCCAGCACGGCTGACAGGTCGGCCTGGCCCTTGCGCGAGGCCAGGATGGCGCCCAGCAAGGCGCTTTCGCCCTTCGAGGTTGGCGCTGCCAAGGCATCGACGGAAAGCAGGTGCCGCCAGGCCGAGACCTGAGGACCGGGAAGACCTTCAACGAACCAGAGATCGATGTCCCATTCACACCAGGCTTCGTAGTCCTGGCCGGCATGCACCAGGCGCCACTGGCGCCCGTTGGTGACCAGGGCCAGCGGCTGCTGCTTCTGGCGCAGCCACTCCACCACGCGGCTCAGCAGCTGGCGCGATCGGCCGACACCCAGGCGGCCGGCAAACTGGCGCGACGCGCCGTCTTCGGGCACGAACACCGGCAGCACTTCGCCTTGTGGCCCTTGCCAGACCCGCCGCGGCTTGACCACCGCGCCTGTGAAGCTGCGCAACGCCCAGCGTGCATCCACACCCTGCGCCTTTTGCCATTCGGCCTCGGGCAGGGCCGACAGGTCCTGCAGCATGAAGTCGAGCAAGGCGCTCAGGCGTTCGTTGGTGCCATCGAAGGCCGTGAGGGCGCGGCGCAGCTTGTCGGCATGCCAGGTCGACAGTGCCGGCAACTCGGCAGCAAACGCCGTGGAGATCTTGTCCGGGGAGATCAGCAGCCCGCCGTGGTTCAGGCTGCTCCACCAAGCGATGTTGTTGTTCATGCCGGCGGTCCCGGGAGCCGGATCTCGACCGTGACCGGGAAGACCTGCGCGGACGACCGGAGGCTGAACCGCGCCGGCAAGACGTGGTTGACGACCCGATCTCGCTCTTGGACGAGCCGTTCCTGCAAATCACCGTACTGGCCCTGGCGGCGCTTCAACTCGTCCTGAAGCCCGCGCAACTTCTGCTCTGCCAGGGCATTGGCGTCCTCCAGCAACGAATACTGCAAGGCTGCGGTGCGCTGCTCCTCGATCTCGCGCTTGATCTTCTCGATGCTGGCGGTGCGCTGCAGTGCCGACACCTCCCGGATCCGGCGCTCGAAGGCCTCTTTCTCGAACGCCGTGGCCTCGGCGCCAGCCGCTTTCAGCTCGGCGCTGATCGTCGTGGTCAGCTGGGTACGGTAGTTGTTGATCCAGGTTCGAACCTCGTCATCGATGTCGTCCCAGAGTTCCCGAGCCTTTGCCGTACCGCCAGGATGTTCGACGCCCGGCTGCGCGGCACCATGGGGCCCGGCGTAGGCCACGGCATCGCCCAGCACGCCGCCCTTGATCGGCAAGGCAACGGTGCGCACCCAGTGGTGGAAGGTTTCTCGCAGCTCGTTGACGGCCATCTCTTCCACGGTCAGCAACAGCAACGCGTCTGCACCGGTCGGCACCTGTCCACGGGTGACCACCCAGCGGCTGGGCGGCGTGAACTCGCTCTGGCCGCCAGGGAAGCGCAGGCGTGCGAAGGACGCCAACGCTTGCCGCATGACCGGGTGGCCCAGGTGCAGCAGCACGGTGTCCATGGACGGACGGAAGACGGGTCGTCCGTTGATGGTGTGGATGAAGTGCTGGTTGTCAAAGACCAGCCAAGGCATGGCGCCGGCGACACCCTTATTGGCGCGCAGTCGCAGGCTGTCGTCCACCACCGCCTGCCAGCGCGATGGCAAGGGCGACCGCAGGCGCATGCGGCCCCGCGCGTCGGGCCCGTCCATGGGTTCTTGCGCTGAGCCCAGGCCCAAGGCGATGCGCAGAGTGTCTTGCAGCGTGGCGGGGCTGAGGTCCAGATCGGCCAGCAGCTGCTCGAACCGTGCGCGGTCTTCGGTGCCCCGCTCTGGGGTTCGCACCCGGGCGTCGGCCGACTCGGACTGGCGCTTCTTGATCTCGCGCTCCAGCTCCGAGAACACGAACTTGTCGTCGTTGAACTCCATCATGCGGCGCTGGAAGGCAGCGTCGAAGAGTTCACCGACGGAGCCCAGGTCTTCGCGAATGTCGTTGACCTTCTCCAGCACGCGAGCGACGAAAGCGAGGTCAGCGTCGTCATCGCTGGCGAAGTGGTAAATCGTCACATCGCGTGACTGGCCATGGCGGTCGATGCGGCCATTGCGCTGTTCGAGACGAGAAGGGTTCCAGGGGATCTCAAAGTGCATCAGCAGCCGGGCCGTGTGCTGGAGGTTCAAGCCTTCAGACGCAGCGTCGGTGGCCACCAGTATCTGCACCGGCGAGTCGGGGTCGTTGAACGCGAGCTTGATGCGCTCGCGGTCTTCGTCGCTCATACCGCCGTAGAGTTGGATGATGGCGCCGCCGTCGGCACCGAATTCGCGCTCCAGGCGCTGCACGACGTAGTCCAGGGTCGTCTTGTATTCGGTGAAGACGATCAACCGTTCGTCGCGGTTCCAGGCTTCGGCGTTGCGCAGGCGCTGCTTGACCAGGTCCTTCAGGCGGTCGAAGCGGGCGTCGACTGTCGGCACCTTGTTGACGACGGGTAGCTGGTCCAGCTTCAGGGCGTGAAGCGCGGCATCGACCGCTGCGACTTCTGCAGTGAGGCTGCCCAGGTAGGGATGCATCCAGGCGCCGACCACATGGCTCGCGTGCAGATTGCGGCTTTCGCGCTCTTGGTCGTCGTCGATGTCCTCCAGAAGTGCCCGTTTGGCAGCCAGCACTTCGCTTGCCTGCGTGGCTTCGCGTTCCGCCAGACCGGCCTTGAACCGTAGCCAGCTGTCGGCGAAGGTGACGGAGCTGGACAGCAGCCGCTTGCGCAGCACTTCGATGGCGAAGTTGAGGACGGTGCGCGCCTCGGGCGCGGCGATGATCTGGCGCTTCAGGGTAGCGCAAAAGGCTCGCACTGCCGTGGCCAGTTCCTTCTCGGCCTTGGGCAGGTACAAGGGCAGCGGTTCGAGGTAGCGCGTGGCAAAGCGCGGTGGGCGCCCGGCTTCCTTGTCCTGCCCGTTGATTTCGCTCTTCAACCGGCGGATCAGCACGTCGCCAATCATCTGGCGCTCTTTGTCGGTGAACTCTGGCGTGCGCGTGAAGCGGACCGGGTCCAGCTGCTCCAGCAGGCCTGAGAAGCACCGCGTCTGGCCGTTGTGCGGCGTGGCCGTCAGGAACAACCTGTGCTCGAACCACGGAGTCAACAGCCGCAGCATGTCGGACAGATCGCTGTCCGGGCCGAAGTTCGACGGCATGAGGTTGTGCGCCTCATCGACGATCAGCAGGTCCCAGGGCAGTTGCGCCCCTTGGTGGGACTGGGTGGTGCGGCAGTTGGCGATGAACTGCTCCAGCACGTCGGGCTGCCGGAGGTAGTGGTACGAGGTGATGATCCTGGGCAGCGCGCGCCAGGGGTTGGCGTCCAGGCCCATGTCCTTCTGCAACTTGTGGGTGGCCGCCTTGTCGACGATGTCGAAGCCGAGGGCGAACTTGTCTTCCATTTCCTGCTGCCACTGGGTGCGCAGCGAGGCCGGCGTCAGGATCAGCACGCGCCGGATGCGGCGCTTGCGCACCAGCTCGGCGAGGATCAGGCCCGCCTCGACTGTCTTGCCCAGACCGACGTCGTCGGCCAGCAGCAACGAGACGCGGGGCATGCGCATGGCGCGCGCCAAGGGAACGAGCTGGAAGTCATCGGCGCTGACGGCGCCGTAGACCGGCGCGGTGGGGACAGGTTCGCCGCGTTTCGCGGGCGAGTCGGCAGCCAGAAAAGGCGTGATGGCCGTCCAGCGAGTGGCGCGCTGGAGGGCCAAGAACTCGCGCATGCGCATTGGCGCGTCGACGCCGGCGCGCGGGAGCGCGTTGGGCTCTAGAACGACGGGCTGACGCTCGCGTTCCCAGAGCAGGGTTTCTTCAGCGTCACCGTCTGAATCGCTGAACTCGATCGTGACGAGGTGGAGCAGTTCGGAACTCTTGGCGGCGGCAAAGGGCTCGACCGCAGAGATCACGCCGCGGCGGTTGCGGACCGTGGCGAGCATGCCAACACGCGGCAGCGCGCTCGGAGAAGTTGAAGTCGTACGTTGTTCAGTGATCATGTGGTTGGGCAAAGGGCTCGTTCAGCTGCGCTGAATCACGACGGGACGCGCTTCGCATGCGATGAGGCACGGTACTGGGTCGCCGCAGTCTCGAGCTGATTGGCAACCCGTTCGGCCAGACTATCCGGGGCGAGTACACGAACCTGGTTGCCATGCCGCAGGATGTCCATGACGATTTCGGTCTCGTCGGTGAACGGAATCTGAAGTTCAAAGGTGCCCTCGGCCAGCCACTGGCCGCGTTGCTCGGGGTGCCACTCCTCACGACTGACCCACTGGGCAGCCTGAGCTTGAAACGACAACGTGGCCCACCGACGCTTCGCGCCGGCGTAGATGCCGTACCCGCCGTCCATGTCGGCTTCGACTTGTTTCAGCGAAACCTCTTTGGCCTTCGTTTCGAGGGCCGTCGCATCCTCGATCGCGTCAAGGGCAAAGCGCAGCAGCTTCTCGCGCGTGTGGCACCACGCGTCGAGGTACCACGTGTTCCGGTAGTGGACCAGCCGCTGTGGTGACACGTCGCGCTCGCCCACTTCGCCACGGCCGCGTGTGAGGTAGCGCATATGAAGCCGCCTGCGCTTCAGCAATGCCTCGCCCACCATCTCGAAGAACTGCGTGGGAACTGGCCGCTTTGCCGGGCTGATGATCTTGACGCGCTTCAAAAGCGCCTTTGCGTCGGCCTCGCCCGTGCCAAGCATCAGGTGAATGCGTTCAAGCAGCGGCTGCAGGTGTCGGCTGATCACGCCTTCCGAATCCAGTTCGCTGAGGAGCTGGTGAGCCATCAACAGGGAGTACAGCTCCCGCTCGCTGAACCACAAACCCGGCAGTTCGTGCTTCTGGCCCCGGTATTCCTCGCCGAACTTGTAGCCATTGAGGAACCGGTCGTAAACGATCGGGGCGCCGAGCTGGTCCTTCAGGTAGTCCAGGTCGCGCTTGAGCGTGGCCGGCGACACCTCCAGTTCGTCCTGCAACGCCTGAAAACTCACATGCCCGCGGTTGCGGATGAGCATCTCGATCTTGTAGACGCGGGCAGTTTTGGTCATCTTGCGGTGCGTTCTGTCGCTCACCGACTGAGCGTCACAGAATGTATCCGCAGACGGCGACAGTTCTGGAGATTCCCAGCCGTTTTCGGGACTTGTGGCGTGATTCACCACCCCATCTTGCGCGAGGCCGAGCTCAGAAAGTGAGCTATCCGGTGTAACCCTCAGATCACGTGGACTGAACAGGGGGCGCTCGCTATTTGAGCTTCAGGTCATCGAAGCTCAGTCGATGGCTGGGCATGGTGCCCGCCGCCACCCGGGACACTGCGATGACGCCAAACACACTTCAGGCTTTCACAGATGCCGGGAACGGCCCGGCGCACCAGCCTGACGCCGGCTTCGAGCTGGGGTGGGGCTATGCGCACTACGGAACCGTGCCACCCGCGGACCACCTGCATCCGCTCAGCCCCGTGCGCCAGGGATGGGAAGCCGGGCGGGACAGCTTCGGCCGGCGCACACTGCAGCCCACCCGCTTCACCCGCAAGTGGCTGCAGCTCCGGCTGAACGCCTGGCTGCGGGGTCGCGTGTTCGAAGGTCAGCAGGTTAACCCGGCGTTCCTGCGCCAGATCGACGTGGCGGTTTGCCCCGTGACCCGTGAAGTGCTGACATACGGAACCGGCGAGCTGTCGGACGCTTCGGTGGACCGTGTCTTCAACGACGCCGCCTATGCGGCGGGTAACCTGGCTTATCCACCTCGGCGCGGACCGCGTTGATGACGGCCGTGTGGTCGTACTGCTGCTCCTGGGTCGAACGCTCGTCGAACAGCAGCGCGGCTTGCTTGTCGGCCCCCCTTGCGCTTCTTGGGTGCCGGGATCGGCATCACGAAGTCTGCGCGTCGGCGGCTATCGACGATGCGCTGCGTGGGCTGCTTGTCCTCGCCGAGTTCCCAGTGGTGCGCCGGGTACTCGTAAGGGGAATTCAGGATCGGGCGCTCGAAGAAGGCGTTGCTCATGTGCCTCCCACGGGTGCGCACGGCGCTTGGCCTGGAAACTGCCCATCAAGCTCCTGCACGCCTTGGCTCCCGTTGTTCGTGTTCGTTGGATCGCATTTTCGGTTACTTCTGGGTCGGCGCCCTACGACGGCTGGTTCCACACCGCCCGCTCCGTGCGGTCAGCGTCAGCAACGAGGCCGCACCAACCACTCCTGCACGACCGCGGCAAGCCCGTCGGCCGTGTCAAGGGGCTCGACGCCGCGGACGCGCATGAACTCGTGCTCGACGGAGACGAGCGTTGGCCTGAAGAGCTGGAAGATGACGCCGCAACCCGGCGCCGACTGGAGAGCACGGAGTACGAGGCGGCGGCCGGCCTGGGCGCCCGCGCGATCAACCAAGGTCTCCACGTACCCTTCGTCCGACCAGGCGGCCGCCGTCGGCCCCTGGGCCAGAAGCACGCCTCGGCGGCGAAGAGGATGGATGCGCGCGATCATCACAAGCTGTATATTTATCCAGTATTCGGCGCTGACGCCATGTCCGAACCGAACAAGCTGGGCGAAAAAGAGTGGGTGATCCGCTGCTCGGCACGCCTGCACGCCCGGTGGCCTCGCATCGGCAGGGAGCAGCGCGACGAGACGGCCGAGGAGCTATGGTGTGCCGGCACCTGGCGCGAACTTGAGCCCGAGCAGGCAGCGGCTGCGTGGATCGACCTGGGTACGCCGGCTTGAGGGCGGCCGGGATAGTCCTGAAGCCACCGGCCCGGGCTTGACGAAGGCGGCCGCCTAAACTTGGCGCCGGGAAGCGAGGCATGGCTGAATCGTCGATCGAGTGGACAGAGCACACCT
Source organism: Piscinibacter sp. (assembly GCA_044223035.1). Lineage (GTDB taxonomy): Bacteria > Pseudomonadota > Gammaproteobacteria > Burkholderiales > Burkholderiaceae_C > JBGAMJ01. The sequence continues at coordinate 37,603 of JBGAMJ010000033.1, read as the reverse complement.
GGAACCCGGTGACCGGCTGCACGAAGCTGTCACCGGGCTGCAAGCATTGCTATGCCGAAACCATGGCCCGCAGGCTCAAGGCGATGGGTGCGCCCGGGTACGAACGCGGGTTCGAGTTGACCCTGCATCCGGAGCGACTCGAACAGCCGCTGCGACGCAAGACTCCGACCACGTACTTCGTCAACTCGATGTCGGACCTGTTCCACGAGGCAGTGCCCGACTGCTTCGTGGAACAGGTGCTCGATGTCTGCCGACGCACCCCGCAGCACACTTACCAGGTACTGACCAAGCGAGCTGAGCGCCTGCCGCAGTTCTTCGCCAGCCGTGTGTGCCCGGCCAACGTCTGGCTCGGCGTTTCCGTCGAAGACCGGAAGTACGGTGTTCCGCGGATCGTGCAATTGCGGAAGGTGAAGGCGGCGGTCCGTTTCCTGTCGGTGGAGCCGCTGCTCGAGGACGTGGGCAAGCTCAACCTCCGCGGCATTCATTGGGTGATCGTTGGCGGCGAGAGCGGCGGCAAGGCCCGACCGATGGAAGAGAGCTGGGCCGAAAACGTTCGCGCCCAGGCCATCGCGCAAGGCGTGCCCTTCTTCTTCAAGCAGTGGGGCGCCTGGGGATCCGACGGCGTGCGGCGCGACAAGAAGCGTAACGGGCGCGAACTCTCGGGCCGCCGCTGGGACGAGTTTCCGGTCGCCGTTGTCGCCGGCTAGAACAGGTCCAGGCTGCGGTTCTTGTCGCGAGCGACATCGCCCCAGAGCCGAACCGGAAGATCATGTCTGGCGAAGAAGACCATCCGGTAGATCGGATGCCCATCATCGTTGCGAACCAGAGGCATCTCTTTGCTGTACTGGAAGCCGAGCCCCTTGACGAGCCCGCACCAGTAGTTGAAGAACGCGATCGGCACGTTCCGCTTGTTCGATGAGCGGATGGTCGGATCGTCTCGCCACCCCGGTGCCGCGGCGTCGAACCGCGCACGCGCGGGGTCGAACTCGAACTCGGCGTTTCGGTGCAAGTCCATCGTGCTGAAGTTGATCGCGAGGTCAACCTTGGTCAATGAAGCCAGCGCTTCGATGATCGAGAACGACAAGTACTCCAGGTTGTATGGGTCGATATAGGCCAAGGTAAGCGACCCGCGCGTCGGTACGGCGCTCACCATAGTGCGAATCGTGTCGACTGCCGGTCCCGCAAAGGGAGTCGAGTGGGCTCCCAATGCACTCAGCCGGTCCGCGCAGGCCCGAGCACGCTCCTGTTGAAGGTCGCCAACCAGCATCTGTGTGAATGGGGTGGATGCGCGGTGAAGTGTTCGCCAAGCGACGACCGCACCGCCATCACGGGTGAAGTTTTCACCCTTGACTTGAATGCGCCCTGGGCCGCCGAACGGGTCGATGAGCACCCGGTGACCCCAACGCCGCCAAGCGTGTTGGCTGGCGTCCAGATAATGCGACAGGAGCCGATGCTTGTCGAAAGGCACCCAGGAGCCGACACCCTTGTTGTCCGGCCCCCGCTCCACGAGAAGGTCCGGACACGGGTCAGGATGAACTTCAACGGGCTTGACATCACGGACTGATCTCGCGGGCATGCGCTGTTCTAGCACGTCTTGGCGATTGGCTGCGACGCGACACGCTCGCAAACGCTATCGACGGGACCCCGGCTCCACTCCCCTGGTGATTTGTTCCGCCGCAGGCGCTCTGCCTGGTTCGTGGGCTACGCCGACGGTAGGGATGCTGTTCACGTAGCTCTCGATCGAGCGCGCCAGCTCCCGGTCCGCGGCAACGCTTGATGCGCTCAGCGCACGCCCGAGCTGCTGCCAGGCTGCGACGGCCTCTGCTCGCGACTCACGCGCCTTCGGGCTAGATTTGGCGTGCGCGAGGTTCGTGCGCAGCCGGCCATCCGCCCTCGCCTTGATCCGCCACAGCGGGTCGTAGTTGCGGCTGTTGCCACGGGTGGCCTGCCTAGTCGCCTCGGCCTCGATCCCATGCCCTCGCAGCTTCTCAGCGAAGGTCTCGCGCCATCGATGTAGGTCGGCCTTGCGCGGGTTCAGGCGCTTGCCGGACTTGGACTCCGCCCGCACGCTGATGTGCACGTGCGGATTGGCCTGGTGATCGTGCAGGACCATGACGTACTTGTGGTCCGCCAACTCGGCTTGGGCGAACTCGCGCGCTGCCCGCTGCACGGTCAGCGGGTCGGTGCCGCGCGGCATCGACAGCATGATGTTGTAGGCCTCGCGCCGGTGGCCGGGGTCGGCGTCAGTGGGAATCAGTGAGCCACCGAAGCGCCACTCCTCGGCCAATTCGCGCAGGGTGTCCTTTCCCCGCATCGTTTCGCCACGCTGGTCCTCGATCTCCAGTCGGCCGTTCTTGCTGATGTAGCGGAAGTGCGCGGCGATGGCTCCCATGGCGCGTCCACCGCCCGTCACCTTGACCATCACCTGCGGCGCACGTCGAACCACCGTCGCCTCGATGCGCTTGCGAATGGCAGCGGCGCGAAGGCGTACCTCGCCCCCGCTCAGCCTGGGCGGCGGTCTCACCTTGACGACCCGATTGCCGGGGTAGAACAGGCGATCGCCCCAGGTGATCAGGATGCCGTCGATGTTGGGGGCTTGAGCCATGAGGAACTCCTTTCGTCACGGGGCTGATCGAGCCGTGGGCCGAGTGCTGCGGCTCTGTGGCTGCAGGTCGGCCAAGACAAGGGCGGCCAACTCGAGGTGCCGGAGCACGTCACCGGCCAGCGTGTCCAGCATCTCCCGATAGGGCCTTGCGGGTTCCACATTGGCTTGGCGCAGCAGCGCCGTCAGGCGGTGGACGTTGCGGCTGAGGGTCGACAGTTCGGCGCAGGACGCCATCAGGGCAGCTATGTGCTCAGTCCGGCCGCCACCAGCGGACAGCACGGGCACGTTGGCGATGAGACCGGCCAGGTAGGCGCCGCGCGAGAGGCCTGCGGCACGCGCGCCCGCAGCGAGCTGACGAGCCTCCTCGGCGAACATTCGAATCGACAGCTTGACGCTGGCGGCAGTCGCAGGGCCTGCGGTGAGCGCATCCATGCGGCTGGCTTCGCCATCCGCCGCGAGCCCGAGATCGCGCGCCACCGCGCTGCGGACCAGCACCGACACGCTCACCCGTTCCGCCTGCGCACGCGCCACCAGCGCGGCCTTCAGGCCGCGCATGTCGACCGTGACGAAGTCATGGGTAGTGGTGTTCATGAGCCGACGAATGGAGGGGCGCGGAGCGCTTGTGAAACTGGCGGCAGGCCGCCTATCTCTGCACTCACTCATGCATTCAGTATGGGCTCGATTCAAGGCTAGTGATCCGCTGGATTCGGCCTCGAATCCAGCGCGCAACTCCATCGCTGGGACACCTACGATTGGTGAGCAGTAGGCAACGCCCACGCGATGCAAGTACAGCGCGTAGGCAATGCACAAACACTGCGCAAGACCGGTCAGTCGATCGATCGGTCTCGCGTAATTTGGACAGGGTTTGGAGATCGCCTGCATAGCGCGTGAATGAAAGTACCTCCGTGAAGCTGGTTCCAATTCGCCCGCCAGGACCCAATGCTCGCAAGGCACGAGCGTACGAAATGGAAATCGTGCAGCTTCGCGCCCAGGGATACACCTTCGAGGCGATTCGCGAGGCGCTGGCGGCTGCCGGCATTCATGTCAGCAACAGCACGGTCCAACGGGAAGCAGCCAGGGCCGCCAAGCAACCGGCGGCTGCCCAGGCAGCGGCCAGCGACCTCATGAAAGGCGATCCCGAAGCGCCTTCGCTGGCGTCGGCAGCTCCTGCGAAGGCCGCCGTCGTGTGGGTCAATGCACCGGTGCCCCCGGAATGGCGCAACGGACCGGATGTCGCTGAGGCTTACACGCGCAACCTGATCACCAACCCGCTCATTCGAGCAAAGGAGAAGCGATGAACTCGGCCACGCTCGATCCCGGGAATCCCGGAAGAAACGACAGCGCCGCAAGGCCCCGCCGCGACCCTGACAGCACGCTTGTCGAGCTGGTGTCGATGCACTCGAGGGATGGCCAGGCCATGACCCGATCGCCCTGGGGCGGACGCAGCGAAACACGACTGACACCGAGACAACCGCCGGGGCGGTGCAACCAAAAGGCTCGGGCCTATGCAGCCGAAATCGTTCGGCTCCGCGAGCTGGGCTACACGTTCGGCGCCATCCGCGAGGCGCTGGCGGATATCGGAGTGAAGGTCAGCATCAGCACGGTTCGGCGCGAAACGATCCGCCGCGCCGATGCATCACCCGCAGCAACGCCGGTCGCTGCCGTACCGCCGGGCTAACCGCGGGCGTATCGCCTGGTCGGATCCAGCCCAGCCACCCTCCCCTCCAGTTCGGAAGGACTTCCCATGAAGATTGCCGTCATCAACTTCTCGGGCAACGTGGGCAAGTCCACCGTGGCACGGCATCTGCTGCTGCCTCGCATCGACGGGGCCGAGCTGGTCGCCGTCGAGAGCGTCAATGCCGATGATGGCCAACGCCAGGCGTTGCGCGGCCGGCAGTTCGGGGAATTGCAGGAGTACCTGCAGACCGTCGACAGCGCCGTGGTCGACATCGGCGCGAGCAACGTCGAGGAGTTGCTCGGCAGGATGCAGCGCTACCGCGGCAGTTATGCGGACTTCGACTGCTTCGTGGTCCCGACCGTGCTCGCGTTCAAGCAGCAGCAAGACACGATCGCCACGCTGGTCGAACTCGCGCGGCTGGGGGTGCCGCCGTCTCGCGTGAAGCTGGTCTTCAACATGGTCGAGTACGGCGCCGACGTGGTGCAGGCCTTCGACGTCGTGCTGGGCTTCGTGCGCGAACACCCGGTGGCCCGGGCAAATCCGGCCTGCTGCCTGGGCCTGAACGAGATCTATGGGCGGATCTCGGGCCAAGGCGCCGATCTGGCGGCGCTGGCCCGCGATGAGACTGACTACAAGGGGCTGATCGCCCAGGCCAGGGACACTGCCACGAAGCTGACGTGGGCCCAGAAGCTGGCCACCCGCCGGTTGGCCAGCGGCGTGGTGCCGGAGCTCGATGCGTGCTTTGCCGCGCTCGAACTGGAGCCACGGAACTGGCCGGCCAGGTCACGGCCTTCGAGATCCGCATGGCCGGCATCACCGAGAACGCGAAGGTGCAGGCGGTCAGGCACATCGCCCGCCGGACGGACGAGATCACCCGCGGCGCGGCGCAGGCACAGACGCAGAAGCAGACGCGGGCGATGGAGGACGCGGCGCGGACCTTGTTCCGCACCGAGCTGGGTCCGGCCCTGCAACGGATCGTCATCCCGCTGCAGCACGTGGCGGACCTGGCCGATCGGGGCGCGCGCCCCTGGCAGCACTGGCTGACGCATGCGGCGACGGCGTTGCTGGCCTCCGCCCTCACCTGGGCGCTGGCGACCGCTTGGTGGGCGCGGTGAATGCCGGCATGCCGAGCGGTCACCGGCTCGCCGGCACTTCACCTCGTCCAAGAAACTGGCTTCGACGGGCACGGGAGGACGGGCGGCGGTCTCCACAAGGCGAGCTCATCGCGTCGGCACCGCAGGCCAACGGCGAGCACGGCGCCGGCCTTTGCGTGGGCCGGCGGCAGCCGGCCCGCGCGCGTTGTCTCCCACTGGCGTCGCGCCCGTTGCTCAGGACTCGCTGGGCCAGCGCAGGCCCCAGCGCTCGATCACCGCGCGCACGCGGGCGTCCCCGTCGGGAACCAGCGTGTACAGGTCGGCGCGCCCCCAGCGCAACGCGTCCAGGCAGCACAGCATGTCGTCGCTGATCGCGAGATCGACGGCGCGCAGCTCGAAGGGATCCAGCGGGAAGTCCTCACCGTTGAAGGTGGCCGCGATGAAGCGGGCGATGCGCGGGATCTGGCCGGAGTCCCGGGTCTCGGCAAGCTCCAGCAGGCGCGCGAACGCGCGGGCGCCGTGGCGGGTGGATTCGCCCGATCGGTTCGCGAACCGATCCAGGTCGTCGACGGTCTCGGAGATCATGCTCATGTCGTCACCTCGTGCGCAGTGGCTGCCGCCGGTGGTGCACCGATGATCGGCCCGCTGCGCGGCGGTGGGTGCGCTGGATTCGCGGCCGAATCCAGCGTGCACGGCTCCCGGGTTCAGGCCTTCAGCCGGCGCATCTCCTCGGCCAGCATCCACAGCGCCCGGTTCAGGCTCACGCTGCGGTCGATGCTGCCGACCGGCCGGGTCTGGATACGCCGGCCCTGCGCCGAGCGCCCGGGCTGGCCGCCCTGCAGCGCGTTGGCCTGGACGCGGTTGAGCGCGAGCCAGAGGCTGGGGCCCTGGTCTTCCGGCCGGCGGGCCTGGATCAGTTGTTCGGCGGTGATCGGTGCGGGACGGTGGCCCCCGCCCTCCTCGACGCTGCGCTCGCCGAAGCGCAGCGCCAGCGCGGCGGTGGCGAACGCACGTTCCTCGGCCGGCTCGAGCTCGAGTGCCTTCATCGCGTCGGTCGATGCGTCCACCGCGTCGAAGTCGTCGAGCACGCGGATCGCGCCGTCGATCACGTCGTGGCGGACGTCGCCCTTGTGGGCGACACGAACGTCGCGCAGGGTCTCGCCGACGACCAGGCCGTTGCAGCAGATGTAGCGGTACAGACCACCCATCAGTTGGTACGAACTGGCGCCGTCATGGCTGTTGATCAGGATGATCTCGTGCGCTTCGGGCCGGGTGTCGGCCGGTCCACGGGCCTCGCGCCGGTGCCGCATCCGCACCAGGTGCTTGGTGTACTCGGTCTTGCCTTCGATGCGGCTGTGGCCCTGCGCAACCATGAAGGGCTCGAAGCCCTCCCGGCGCAGGCCGCGCAGCACCTCGATGGTCGGGATGTAGGTGTAGCGCTCGGAGCGGCTGGCGTGCTTGCCTTCGGCGAAGATCGATGGTGCGGCGCGGCGCATCTGGTCTTCGGCGAGCGGCGTCTCGCTGCGCAGGATCCGGGTGTTGCGGGCGAAGCGGGCGGCCAGGGTCGGCGTCGTCGGGATGCCGGACGCGGGGGTGGTGGCGTACATGGTGGACTCCGTGATCGGGTGCGGTGTCGACAGCGGCAGGGCCTCGCGGCCCCACCGCGCCGGGTGCGGCGTTCAGGCAGCGCTGCGGCGGCCGGTTCGGGCGGCGCTGTCGGCGCCCTGCCCCGTGGCGGCCTCCGGGCGCGCGCGCCGCGCGTCCGACTCGGCCTTGCTGTCCAGGTAGTCGATCTCTTCGACGGTGAAGCCGAGCGCGTAGACGTCGGCGCCGTCGCTGTCCTGGTAGTGGTTGTTGCGCAGCCGCCCGACGATGTTCACGTGGCTGCCCTTGCCCAGGTACTCGGCCGCGTTCTCGGCCTGCTTGCCCCACAGGGTCCACTGGATCGCGGTGGACTCCTCCTCGCGCGATTCGCCGGATCCGCGCCGGGTGTTGCTGATCGCGGTCAGCGTGGCCTTGGCGAGCTTGCCCTCGCGGCCGTTGACGAATTCCAGCCGGACGTGGCCGGCCAGGTGGGCGCTGCGCTGCTCGACTCGTACGAATGCCATGGTGAGATCTCTCCAGCAGAGACCGGCTTTCGGGCCTTGTTCCGGAACCCTTGCCAACCGATCTCCGCTTGGACTCACCTCGCTCGCCTCGGGGCGGGCGGGGTGGTGGCGTTCAGGGCTTGCGCAGCCGAAGCGGTGAGCCGGTCACCCGGCCTTCACCGCTGAAGATCCCCACAGAGTCCCCTCACCCGGGGATGGGGCGCCCGTGGGAGCGCGGTGGGTCGACCGGCGCTTCGGGCGGTCCCGGGCTTCCGGAGGGCCCGCAGCGGCAGCGGCCGGTGTGACAGGTTCCCTGGCGCAACGGCCGCCGCGCAGGCGCCCGCCCGACCTCGAGCCCCGGCGGCTCCGCGGCCGGCGTGACACCGAGCGGCGAACGCCGCGACTGGCGCGACGGCCGAGCCGGGGCGAGCACACCTCCGCCTTCAGCGGCCCGGCCTCGGGTGGGGCGGGTGTCCGGGGGACGATCTGGCGGGCGTGCAGCGAACGAAGCGCAGCGGCGTGAACGCAACGCCGGCCAGTTCGTCCAGCGGGCTCGTTGGCGCGCAGCGTCAAGGAAACCGGCCCGCGATCCCCGGGCACGGGAACGGGCCGCGGTCGTGCATCCGCCGGCTCGCCGGCCACGTCGAATGCGCGTCAGGGATGGATGTCCGACCGGGGCGAGACGCCGGCACCGTCCGGCGGCTCGACGCGCAGCGCGACAGCCCGGCCACCGCGCAGCGGGGAGACGCCCAAGCCTACCTGTCCGCGACACCGTCGGCGTCCAGGCGCTTCATCGACGCGCTCTCTGCGGAACTGACCAGCGCCAGATGTCAAACCTGGGTGACGCCGACCCTTGCCGATGGCGCGAACCCGGGATACGACACATCGCTCTTGGTGCCGATTGAAACGACACCGGCCGCGATCAGTCTATCGAGCGCAACCTCGATGGAGTCGTCGGCGGTTTCTGCACCCAGGAACGACTTCAGCGCCCGTCGCAACGTCACCGGTTTCACCGGCCGCTTGTCACCCATCTTTCTAAGGTTGTAGGTGATCTTCAGGAGCACGGCATGAGACACCGACGACGCGCTTGCCTGCGAGGAAGATGTCGGCAGCGGGACAGAAACGGGGGCGCCTTCGGCAAGCCCGGCGACGGCGACCTTCCTGGCCGTGGGCAGGTTGGCTCGCTTGGCCACCACCTTCTTCGCGGGTACGACATTTCCTGCTGGTGCCTTCGTTGCCACCGGCACGGCGGCAGCGGTCTTCGTGGCCGCGGCCTTCTTCGCCGGTACCTGTTTGAAATCAAGCTGCTTCGTTGCAGCCTTCTTGGCCGGCGCCTTCTTCGCCGCGGTCTTCTTGGCCGCAGGCTTGGCGGTCGCGCCGGCCTTTGCCGCAGGCGTTGCCTTCACCGACGTGCTTGGTTTGCTCCGTCCGTGCCCCAGCTGGCGCACGGCGAAGTCCATGGCCCTGGCGTGTTCGAGCATCGGCTCGTAGCCCTTGTCGTTCGCAACGACGACGATCGGCGATGCCGAGTTCTGCGACGCGATGTAGCCCAAATAGAAGCACAAGTGGAAGTCCAGCGCGTTCTTCCCCGTCTTGCTGATCGGCACCGCCGTCACATCGGCGCCAAAGGACGCGAATCGCTGTTCGACCTGCCGTTGGTGGGGACCATGGAACACCCACACCCGGCTTGCGTCCGGCACCATGGCCCGCAGTTCGTCCTCGGTCGGCTGGACGTTTTCATAGTCGAGCAGAACGTGTGTGCCCGGCATCGCAGAACGTGCTGGCGAGACCCGCGCGATCGTCCGCTTCGCCGGGTACTTCAGCGCATTGCGCGCCAGCTTGTCCTTGACAGCCAGGGCGACATCGATCTCGCAGTGGTCGGCCACCTGCAGCAGGTAAAGCAGTACGTCCGCGACTTCCTCCCCGATGCGTTGTTTTGAAGCCGGGTCCTGGTGGGCAGCATTCGACTGCTGAGGCGTCATCCACTGAAAATCTCCGCCAACTCGGCCGCCTCCACCATCAAGGCCGTCGACAGGTTCTTCGGCGTGTGGAACGACTGCCAGTCACGTTCGGCGGCAAAGTGGCGCAGATCGGCTCGCAACTCGGTGAGGTTCATCCCGGCATCTCCCTGGGTCTTGGTCGCCACGCATCTTGCCAGCGCCGCTCGATCGGCCCGACGCGATGCATCCGACCTTCACGATGCAATCCAGCCGGACGACCCTTTGCTGCTGTTCGCCTTTCACGATCCCGACGCTGAGAGCGACTCGGCACGGATCGACGACCGCGTGAGCGACGGCATCTCGAGCGGCCGACTTCGACACGAGCCAGCCGGCCTTGCTGTCTACAAAGGCCGAGTCTTGCTGGTGAGGAATGGAGGAATTGCGTACGCGCCATCCTGGCCCGGCGCGCGGGGCGAGCCCGACGCCGGGGTCGGCGCGATCGAAGTGCGTAGCGGCAACAATCAGTTCAAGGGCGGGCCAAGCGCAGCGAATCCAGATAGTCCGCCCATACCTGCATCACCTGTCGGCGCTGGCCCATGAACTCGGCACGGTCATAAGCCGCACCCAAGGGCCCTGATTTGCCATGCGCCAGTTGCGCCTCGATCACTTCCGGGTTGACGTTCAAGCGCTCGACCAGGAGTGTCCTCGCCATCGCGCGAAAGCCATGCGCGGTCGCGGTGTCCTTGTCGTACCCAAGGCGCCGGAGTGCCGTGTTGATCGTGTTGTCGCTCATGGGCCGACCGCCACCGAGCGTCGACGGAAAGACATGGATGCCATGCCCCGTGAGAGGTTGCAGTTCGAGCAGAACATCCACGGCCTGACGCGCCAGCGGGACCAGATGCGGACGCCCGTTCTGCTTCTCGTAGCGGCTGCGCTTCATCTCCATCGCGGGAATCGTCCAGAGCGGCTCGTCCGACTCGAGTTCGAGGGCAGACCACTTCATCGCGCGGACATTTCCGGGGCGCTGAAAGAGCAGCGCCGAAAGCTTCAGCGCAGCTCTCGTCAGCGGGCCACCCTGGTAGTCCTCGATGGCACGCATCAGATCGCCGACGGCAACAGGCTCCGTGACGGCGGCCATGTTCTTGACGAGCACCGGCTTGAGCGCTCCGCGCAGGTCGCTCGCGGGGTTCCGCTCGCAGCGTCCGGTGGCGATGCCATATCGAAACACCTGGCCGCAAGCCTGCTGGATCGAGTGAACGGTTTCTCGCACGCCTCGTGCCTCGACGCGTCGGAGCGTTTCGAGCAACGCCGGAGCCGAGATCTCGGGCAGGGCACGTTCGCCGAGGTAAGGAAAAACGTCCTTGCGCAGACGCTCAAGCCAGCGCCGTGCATGGGCTTCGCTCCACTGCGACTCCATGGTCTCGTGGAACTCGCGCGCCACGACTTCGAAGCTGTTGGCCGTTCTGCCCACGCCCGCCGACTTCGCGGCCTTCCGCGCAGAGCTTGGGTCCACGCCCGATTGCAGGAGCGATCGCGCCTCGTCGCGCCGCTCGCGCGCCTTCTTGAGACCCACCTCGGGATAGGTACCGAGGGACAGGAGTTTTTCCTTGCTGTCGAAGCGGTACTTGAAGCGCCACCACTTGCCTCCGGCAGGCGCGACCTCGAGGTACAAGCCGCGGCCGTCATAGAGGCGGACGCGCTTGGGACCCGGCGCTGCCTTCCTGATGGCCAGATCGGTCAAGGTGTCTGATGCCACGTCTTTGGGGTAACTGTCCGGCTGGACCCGATGTTACCCCGTAAGTTACCCCCACGGCGACGGGACCTGGCGGGTCGTTCCGGGACCTTCGCAAACGCCAGCGATCTCGCCCTACGAGGGAAACGCCAAAAAAAGAGGCCCCGCGGGGCCTCTTTGGACGTCATCTTGGAGCGGGTGAAGGGAATCGAACCCTCGTATGAAGCTTGGGAAGCTGCCGTTCTGCCATTGAACTACACCCGCACTCCGCGCATTTTACGCGATCGCATTTCGCGCCGTGCCGGCGCGGCCGGCGGGACGCGGCAGCACGGCCGTCCCGCCGATCCGCCGCCTACGGATAGCTCTTGACCGTGACCGGTACATCCGGATTGGCGATCGTCGACGATCCGCCGATGCCGTTCACGACGTTCAGGATGCCGCCGCGACCGACGCTCGGGTCGAGGAAGATCGTCAGCAGGCCCTGGAGGCTGGACGGCGGCAGGCTGGCGGGGACTTCGAAGGCGTTGGCCGCGTAGATGTCCAGGCCCTGGTTGAAGAAGCTGTAGCTGCCCATGCCGTATCCGTTGAAGCGCCGGACCTTGTCGCTCACCTTCAGCGCGGCCCAGCCATAGACGCCCGGCGCTTCCATCCACGCCGCCTGGCTCGGAGGATCGTAGGGCATCTCGTTCTGGAAGAAGACGACCTGGCCGCCGTTGCCGTTCCAGATGGCGTTGTACTTCTGGTAGTGCTCGACGAACAGGCCGTACGCGGTCACGTCGTCGCCGTTGATGACCACCCCGGTGTCGGCGGTGTTGACGGTCCAGCCGACGCCGTTGCCGTGGTCGGCGCGCCAGGCCCAGATGTCGTCGAGGATGACGTCGTCGCTGTTGACTTCGAGGCTGACGGTCGCCTTGCCCGCCGCCGCGCCGCCGATGCGGAAGAACACGTCGTGCAGCGCGGTGGGCTCGTCACGGTCGCTCTTGTGCGCATGTTTGGTGCCGACCTGCAGCAGCCGCGGCGAGTTCACCGGGCCGGCGTCGAAGACGACCCCGGCGATCGCAACGTTCGGCACGTCGGCCACCGTCATCGCGACGACACCGTTCTGCGGCACGAGCGTCGGAAGCCCCAGGCCGAGAACCACGGTTCCCGCACGCTTGACCTTGATCGTCCGGTCGACGGCATAGATGCCGGGGGTGAGGAGCAGGTTCTTCCCGCGCGCCAGCGCGTTGTCGATCGCCTGCGCGTCGTCGCCCGGCCGGGCGACGTAGAAGTCCTCGAGCGGGATCGACGTGCCCGGCGTTTGGCCGTCGGCCCACGTGGTGCCGGCGGAATTGACGCGTGACGAGGGCACGAAGACCCGGTAGCGCGCCTGGGCGTCCAGGTAGAGGTAGGGTGCTTCGCGGGTTCTCGGGCTCGCCGGGAGCGTCGTGTACGGCCCGCCGCAGGATGGCTGTGCCGGGAAGCATGGGGCCGGCGCACCCTTGACGCCGGAGAACACCTGGTTCCACACGCCGTTGGTCCAGTTGCCCACGACGCTGTCGCGGACCATGAACTGCTGCTGCGACCCGTTGATGACCGTGCCTGCCTGCGAGTCGGCGATGAAGCCGCCGCTCGCGAAGGACGGACCGGTGCAGTAGTCCATCAGCGTGAGGTTGCCGCCGGTGATGTTGACCCGCCGCATCGGCGCGGCCTGGGACACGGCCCAGAAGTTGCCCGCGTAGCAACCGGCACCGACCGGGTCGGACACGTTGATGGTGAGGTTCGACAGTGAGCGCCAGAAGTTGTCGAGCGCGAAGCAGGTGCCGTTCCTGCAGCGGTTGTAGACGTTGACGGAACCGTTGATGACGACGTCCCGCGGCGACTGGCCGAGGCCCGCCACCGCGGTGTAGTAGCCGACCTGGAAGTTGAGCGGTGCGGCGGCGGAACCGTAGGTCCCGGGCTTGAACAGCAAGGCGTAGCGCTGCGGCCCGAACTCGTTGGCCAGTTGCTGGGTCGCGATCGCGTCGACCTTGGCCTTGATGTCGCTCACCGGCATGCCGGGGTCGAAGACGATCACGTTCGGCCCGAAGTCGGGCGCCGCGCGCTCGGCCCACGCCAGGGCGGTGCCGGACAGCAGGCATGCTCCCGCCGCCAGCAGCGAAGCCGCGCCTCGGCGCCACCGGGTTCGGACAGGAGGCGACCCGGGCATCGTGCAGGCGCCGTGCGGCGCCGAAGGTACGGCAGTTGTCATTTCATCTCCGGTTCGCGCGGCGGGCGCGCAGGGCGTGCAGGCTCCTCGGGACATCGGGGGCGCCAGCGTCGCCGCTCTACCCGACAGGATGATCCGAGGAGGTCATGAAAGCGCTTTCATGAACTTTAAGAACGCGGCTCGTCGATGTCAATCGAGGGTATTCGCCGAGCCGCCGGCGCGTCGGCGCGCGTCGGCGCGCGTCAGGGCGCGTCAGGGCGCGTCAGGGCGCGTCAGGGCGCGTCAGGGCGCGTCAGGCGTCAGGGCGCGCAGTCGACTCGCGCGCAACCAGGCGCGGCACCGGCAGCGTGGCCAGGGGCTTCTCGCCGGACAGCAGCTTGAGCATCGCGGTGGCCGCGAGCTGGCCGAGCTCGTAACCCGACTGGTGCACGGTGCTAAGCGGCGGCACCGCGTACTCGGCCCCGGCGATGTCGTCGTAGCCCACCAGCGACACGTCGCCCGGAATCCGCAGCGAGCGGCGATGCAGACCGAGTGCCGCGCCGAAGGCCATCTGGTCGTTGGCCGCGAAGATGGCCGTGAACCGCTCGCCGCTGTCCAGCAGGCGTTGCACCGCCGCCAGCCCGCTGGCTTCGTGGAACGCGCCGGGCACCACGAGCGCAGGATCGAACCCCAGGCCCGCGGCCTCGAGCGCGGCCCGGTAGCCGGCGAGGCGTTCGTTCGCGTCGGAGTGGCTGGCGTCGCCGGCGATGAAGGCAATGCGCCGGTGGCCGAGCGCCAGCAGATGGTCGGTGGCCACGCGTCCGCCCTCGGCGTTGTCGAACGACAGCGCGAAGACGTTCGGCGCCTTCAGCCTCCGGCCGGTGACCACCATCGGCAGCGCCTTCGCATGGGCACGCAGCGCCTGGGCGCCGAGTTGCCCGTCGAGCACGATGATCCCGTCCACCCGGCGCGACCGCAGCACCTCGATGCAGCGCGCCTCCACGGCGGCGTCGAAGTGCCCGCTGACGAAAAGCGGGCTGTAGCCGGCGCGGCTCAACGCTTCCTCGACACCGCGCAGCGCCACGCCGTAGAACGGGCTGTCGATGGTCTGCGTGACCACCCCCACGCTCAGCGTGCGCCCGCCGGCCAGCCCGCGGGCCACCGGATTGGGCACGAAGCCGAGATCGGCGATGGCGGCGTCCACCGACCGGCGCTTCTCGTCGCTGACCACGGCCGTGCCGTTGAGGATGCGCGACACCGTGCTGGGCGACACCCCGGCGCGCAGGGCCACCATCTCCAGCGTCACCGCGGTCGCATCGCGCCGTGCCACCGCCCTGCCGCTCACCCTGCTCCCGCTGATCGTCTTCATCGCTGTGGCGCCGATACCGTCCTCCGACAGAGTTTATGGGCGGCCCGGCGAACGGCCCGCTTCGCACCGTTGCCCGTGGCCGCCCCGCGTCGACACGCTCCCTACAATCGTCCGATGGGCAATTCCGGCCTCTCCCCGACCGTCGATGCCGGCAGCGCCGCCAGCGTCACCACCGATGCACCGCCCGTGCCGCCGCGGCCGATCCGCAGCTTCGTCGTGCGCGCCGGCCGCATCGGGCCGGGCCAGGCGCGTGCACTCGCGGAACTGGGGCCGCGCTACGTGCTGCCATACGCGCCCTCGCCGGTCGACCCGGCCGCGCTGTTCGGCCGGCGGGCGCCGCTGGTGGTGGAGATCGGCTTCGGCATGGGCGTGGCGACCGCGGCGATCGCGCAGGCGCTGCCGGACACCGATTTCATCGGCATCGAAGTGCATCCGCCGGGCGTCGGCTCGCTGTTGCGGCTGATCGGCGAGCACGGCCTCGCGAACCTACGCATCGTCCAGCACGATGCGGTCGAGGTGATGACGCACATGATCGCGCCGGCCTCGCTGGCCGGCGTCCACCTGTTCTTCCCCGATCCGTGGCACAAGAAGCGCCATCACAAGCGCCGCCTGGTGCAACCGGCGTTCGTCGCGCAGGTCGCCAGCCGGCTGGCCGACGGCGGCCGGCTGCATTGCGCGACCGACTGGCAACCCTACGCCGAACAGATGCTCGAGGTGCTGTCGGCCGAGCCGACGCTGGCGAACACCGCCGACGCCGCCGCCGACGGCTACGCGCCGCGGCCGGAGCACCGCCCGCTGACCAAGTTCGAGCAGCGCGGCCTGCGGCTCGGCCATGGCGTGTGGGACCTGGTGTTCGAGCGGCGGCCTCGATAGCGGCGCGGGCGCCGTCAGCGGGGCCGCCCCGCGCGGATCACTCCGCCCAGGTCACCAGCCCGCTCCAGGCGGTGGCCAGCACCACGATGCCGAACACGATGCGGTACCAGGCGAACGGCACGAAGTCGTGCGTCGAGATGTAGCGCAGCAGCCAGCGCACGCACAGCCAGGCCGCGGCGAACGAGAACAGCAGGCCGACGGCGAACAGCGGCACGTCGGCCGCCGACAGCAGCGCGCGCTCCTTGTAGAGGCTGTACAGGCCGGCACCGATCAGCGTCGGGATCGCGAGGAAGAAGCTGAAATCGGTGGCCGCCTTGCGCGACAGCCCGAGCAGCATGCCGCCGATGATCGTCGCGCCCGATCGGCTGGTGCCCGGGATCATCGCCAGGCACTGCACCATGCCGACCTTCAACGCGTCCAGCGGCGACATGTCGTCGACCTCGGCGATGCGCACCACCGACTGCCGCCGCTCCGCCCACAGGATCACCAGTCCGCCGACGATGAAGGTGGTGGCCACCACCACCGGCGTGAACAGGTGCGCCTTGATCGCCTTGCCGAACAGCAGGCCCAGGATCACCGCCGGCAGGAAGCCGATCGCCACGTTCAGCACGAAGCGGCGCGAACGCGGCTCGGTGGCGAACTGCGACGCCGTGTCCGCCAGCCGCTGCCAGTACACCAGGATGACCGCGAAGATCGCGCCGGTCTGGATCGCGATGTCGAAGACCTTGCTCTTGTCGTCGTCGAAGCCGAGCAGCGAGCCGGCGAGGATCAGGTGGCCGGTGCTGGAGATCGGCAGGAACTCGGTCAGGCCTTCCACGATGCCCATGATCGCGGCCTTGACCATCAACATGATGTCCAAACAGGAACTCCCTCTGAAATGTCGCGGGATGATAGCCAGCCACCCTTGTGCGCCGATGAAGGCGCACGACCGGCGGCGATCGGGCCGGCACGTCTCCCGGGAGCGTGCCGGCGGTTACGGGCGCACGCTCGGCTGGCGACCGGTCGCGCGCCGGGCGCGGACGCAGCACTCCGCTTCGGAACGGCCTCGCGCGAGCGCTTAGCGCGCCGCCGGCAGCAGCGTGATCTCGATGCCGCGCGGCGTCACCGCCACGGCACCGGGCACGTAGCCCAGGCCCTGCGCGGTGCGCAGGTCCTCCGGCCGGAAGCGGTAGATGACCGCATCCGAAAGCAATTGTTCTGCCAGCCTGCCGCCCCAGCGGTCGAGGCCGGAGCGCAGCGACGCCGGCAATTCATCGAGCACGAGGCGCTGGACGCGCACGTCGGTCAGCCGCACCGCCTGTTCCGCCGCGTCGTAGCGCAGCCCGTGGTCGAGCGCGATCTCGCCGTGCCAGCGGTGGCCGATCAGGCGGTCGCTGCCGGTGAGCGTCAGGCTGATCGCCACCCGGTTGCTGTCGGGCAGCAGGCGCACGCGCGGCGCGGAGACCTGCACGTCCAGCAGGTCCAGAACGCGGCTGTCGTACGGAAACCGCTTCTCGATCTGCCGCGCCAGTTCCGCCTCGGTGATGACGTGCGTGCGCGGCCCGCCGAGCTGCGCACAGCCGGTGAGCGCACCCGCCACGACGACCACCGCGAAGCCAGCGCACAGAACGCGCCGGCGGTGGGAAACGCGGCTTTGCCGCAGCGCAAGACAAGGTGATCGCATGCCCCTGATCATCTCCCAGCCGCCTTGACCGGCGCGAAGACCGGCAGCTACATTACTGACCGATCAGTCAGTATCCACCATGCCCCTCCGCGACGCGGCGCCCCCCGGCGCCGACACCCCCCCGAATCCGCCGTCGCGCCAGCGCCGCAAGGAGGCGCGTCCGCAGGAGTTGCTCGACGCGGCGCTCGCGCTGTTCGTCGAGAAGGGCTTCGCCGCCACCCGCTCCGAGGAAGTTGCCGCCCGCGCCGGCGTCGCCAAGGGCACGCTGTACCTGTACTACCCGAGCAAGGAAGAGCTGCTGAAGGAGGTGATCCGGCAGAATCTGTCGCAACTGATCGCCGAAGGCGTGGACCTGGCGGGCAGTTTCGAAGGCAGCAGCGCCGACCTGCTCGGGCTGTTGATGCGCACCTGGTGGGACCGCATCGGCAGCGTACCCGGCTCCGGCATCCTGAAGATCATGATGTCCGAGGCCGGCAATTTCCCCGAGATCGCCCGCTTCTATGCCGACGAGGTGATCGCGCCGGGCCATCGGCTGATCGCGGACACGGTCCGGCGCGGCGTCGACAGCGGCGAGTTCCGCCCGGTGCCGATCGACGAAGTCACGATGGCGCTGATCGCGCCGATGCTGTTCATGTCCCTGCACAAGCACTCGATGAGCCCCTGCTCGATACCCGACACGCTGGGCGACCCGCTTCACGCCCCCGAGCCGGACCCGAACCGCGTCGTCGAGACCCACATCGACCTGCTGCTGCACGGCCTGCTCCAGGCGGCGCCGGCCGCCCTGCCGGCCGGCGCGGCGTTCACGCGGTGCCCGCAGGGCGGCAGCGCCCGATGAGGCGCCGCCTGGGCTGGATTGCGGCGGCGCTGGCGCTGCTGCTCGTCCTGGGTTTCGGCGTGCGCGCAGTCCGGATGCGGGCCGCCGCCGGCCGCGCCGGCCGCCAAGGCGCCGCCCGCGCTCGAGCTGATGCCCGCCGACACGCTGGTGGCCCGCCCGCGCGAGATCGTGCGCACGCTGGCGGTGTCGGGCGGGCTGAAGGCCGTCGACAGCGCGGTCGTGAAGGCGCGCGTCGCGGCCGAAGTGCGCCGCCTCGACGTGCGCGAAGGCGACACGGTGCGCGCCGGCCAGGTGATCGGCCAGCTAGACACCACCGAGTTCGACTGGCGCCTGCGCCAGGCCGAGCAGACGGCCGCCTCCGCCCGCGCGCAGCTCGACATCGCCCGCCGCACGCTGACCAACAACCGCGCGCTGGTGGCGCAGGGCTTCATCTCCGCCACCGGGCTCGAAACGTCGGTGTCGAACGAGGCGGCGGCGCTGGCGAGCTGGCAGGCGGCGGTCGCCGCCGTCGAGCTGACGCGCAAGGCGCTCGGCGATGCGCGGCTCGTCGCGCCGATCGGCGGCCAGGTGTCGCAGCGGCTGGTGCAGCCGGGCGAGCGCGTTCCGGTCGACGCGCGGCTGGTCGAGATCGTCGACCTGTCGCGCCTGGAGCTGGAGGCCGCGGTGGCGCCGGAGGACGTGGTCGACGTGCGCGTCGGCCAGCCGGTGCGGCTGCAGGTGGACGGCATCGCCGAGCCGGTCGACGGCCGCGTCGCGCGCATCAACCCGAGCACGCAGGCGGGCACGCGGGCGGTGATGGTCTATGTCGCGGTGCCCGGCCAGCCGGCGCTGCGCCAGGGGCTGTTCGCGCAGGGCCGGGTCGACCTGCAACGCCGCCGCGCGCTGGCGGTGCCGGTGTCCTGCGTGCGGGTGGATGCATCGCGGCCGAGCGTGATCGAGGTGGTCGACGGGCGGGCGCTGCAGCGCGCCGTCGTGCTCGGCGCGCGCGGCGACGCCACGTTCGACGAGCGTACCGAACCGGCCGTCGAGATCGTCTCCGGCATCGCCGAGGGCGCGACGCTGCTGCGCGCCACCGCCGGCCTGGTGCGCGACGGCACGCCGGTGCAGGTGGCGCGTGCCGCCTCGGCACCCTGACGCACGCGCCGCCCGTTCCGCGCCACCCCGTACCCGCACCGCCGCCCGCCCCCCGCCATGTGGTTCACCCGCGTCTCGATCGGCAACCCGGTGATGGCCGTGATGGTCATGCTGGCCTTCGTCGTGCTCGGGCTGTTCAGCTACCAGCGGCTGTCGGTCGACCAGTTCCCGAACATCGACTTCCCGACCGTCGTCGTCGTGATGGACTATCCCGGCGCGTCGCCGGAAATCGTCGAGAACGAGGTCACGAAGAAGGTCGAGGAGGCGGTCAACACCGTCGCCGGCATCAGCTCGCTGTACTCGCGCTCGTACGAGGGCACCTCGGTCGTCATCGTCGAGTTCAACCTCGAGATCGACGGCCGCAAGGCTGCCGACGACGTGCGCGAGAAGGTGTCGTCGATCCGCCCCAACCTGCGCGACGAGGTCAAGGAGCCGCGCATCTCGCGCTTCGATCCCGCCAGCACGCCGATCTTCAACGTCGCGGTGCTGTCGGCCGACGGCCGGCGCGATGCGCAGCAGCTCACCACCTGGGCCACGCAGGTGCTGCAGAAGCGGCTCGAGAACGTGCGCGGCGTCGGCTCGGTCAGCGTGGTCGGCGGCGTCGCGCGGCAGATCAACGTCTACCTGAAGCCGGCCGCGCTGGAGGCGCTGGGCATCGGCGTCGACCAGGTCGTGGCCGCCGTGCGCAGCGAGAACCAGGAGCTGCCGATGGGCGCGATCCGCTCGCGCGAGCAGGAGCGCGTGGTGCAGATCGACGCGCGGCTGAAGCGCCCGGAGGACTTCCGCGACATCGTCGTCGCGCGCAAATCCGGTGCCGCGGTGCGCCTGTGGCAGGTGGCCGAGGTGGTCGACGGCCCGCAGGAGCTGGATTCGCTGGCGCTCTACAACGGCCAGCGCACGGTGCTGCTGTCGGTGCAGAAATCGCAGGGCGAGAACACCATCGCGGTGGTCGACGGGCTGCGCCAGGCACTGGCCGACGCCGCCGCAGTCACGCCGCCGGGCGTGAAGGTCGAGGTCAACCGCGACAACTCGCGCGCGATCCGCGTCTCGGTCGCGAACCTGAAGCGCACGCTGCTCGAAGGCGCGGCGCTGACGGTGCTGATCGTGTTCCTGTTCCTGAACTCCTGGCGCTCGACCATCATCACCGGGCTGACGCTGCCGATCGCGCTGATCGGCACCTTCCTGTTCATGTACGCGTTCGGCTTCACGATCAACGGCATCACGATGATGGCGCTGAGCCTGTGCGTGGGCCTGCTGATCGACGACGCGATCGTCGTGCGCGAGAACATCGTGCGCCACGTGCAGATGGGCCGCAGCGCACACGATGCCGCGCTCGCCGGCACCGAGGAGATCGGCCTGGCGGTGCTGGCCACCACGATGTCGATCGTCGCGGTGTTCCTGCCGATCGGCTTCATGGGCGGCATCGTCGGCAAGTTCTTCCACGAGTTCGGGCTGACGATCGTCGCCGCGGTGCTGATCTCGATGTTCGTCAGCTTCACGCTCGACCCGATGCTGTCGAGCATCTGGAACGACCCGCAGGCGCACGGCGTGCACCATGGCCCGCCGGTCACCCGGTATGACCGCAGCGTGGGCCGCGTCACCGGCGCCTTCGACCGGCTGACGCAGGCGCTCGGCCGCGGCTACCAGCGCATCCTCGCCTGGGCGCTGCGCCACCGCTGGGCCACGCTCGGGCTGGCGGCGGCCACGCTGGTGGCGGCGTTCGCGATCGTGCCGGTGCTCGGCGCCGAGTTCATCCCGCGTGCCGACTTCTCCGAGACGCAGATCAACTTCTACACGCCGGTCGGCTCCTCGCTCGAACTCACCGAGATGCGCGCCCGCCAGGTCGACGCGGCACTGCGCGAGCTGCCCGAGGTGGCCTACACCGTGGCGACGATCAACAGCGGCCAGGCGGCCGGCAAGATCTACGCCGCCGTCTACGTGCGGCTGGTCGACCGCGACAAGCGCAGCCGCAGCGTCGACCAGATGGCGCTCCCGCTGCGCGAGCGGCTGGCGCGCATCCCCGGCATCACCGTCACCAACCTGGGCGTGCCCGACCTCGGCGGCGGCAAGTCGCTGCAGTTCTCGATCCAGGGCACCGACCTCGGTTCGCTCGAACGGCTGTCGAAGCAGATCACCGTGAAGCTGCGCGAGATCCCGGGCCTGGTCGACCTCGACACCACGCTGAAACCGGACAAGCCGACGGTGTCGATCGAGGTGCGGCGCGATGCCGCGTCCGACGCCGGGCTCAACGTCAGCGCGCTCGCCGGCAGCCTGCGCACGCTGGTCGCCGGCACCTTGATCGGCAACTGGCGCGCGCCCGACGGCGAGAACTACGACGTCAACGTGCGGCTGTCGCCCGAGAACCGGGCGTCGATCGCCGACCTGCAACGGCTGCCGATCAACGTGGCGCCGGCCACCGACGGCTCGCCGCGCGTCGTGCGGCTGTCGCAGGTGGCCGACGTGACGCCGTCGACGGGGCCGAACCAGATCAACCGGCGCGACCTGAACCGCGAGATCAACGTCGACGCCAACGCCTTCGGCCGCAGCAGCGGCGACGTGTCGGCCGACATCCGCCGCGTGCTCGACGGCATCGCCTGGCCGCCCGGCTACCGCTACAGCTTCGGCGGGTCGACCAAGAACATGAACGAGTCGTTCAGCTACGCGGTGGGCGCGCTGGCGCTGGCGGTGGTGTTCATCTACATGATCCTCGCCAGCCAGTTCCGCAGCTTCCTGCAGCCGCTCGCGCTGATGAGCTCGCTGCCGCTGACGCTGATCGGCGTGGTGCTGGCGCTGCTGGCCTTCCGCTCGACGCTGAACATGTTCAGCATCATCGGCATCGTGATGCTGATGGGGCTGGTCACGAAGAACGCGATCCTGCTGGTCGACTTCGCGATCCGCTCGCGCCGCGGCGAGGCCGGCGCCCCGCCGATGGACCGCGAGCAGGCGCTGCTGCACGCCGCGCAGGTGCGGCTGCGGCCGATCCTGATGACGACGCTGGCGATGATCTTCGGCATGGTGCCGCTGGCCTTCGCGCTGTCCGAAGGCTCCGAGCAGCGCGCGCCGATGGGGCAGGCGGTGATCGGCGGGGTGATCACCTCGTCGCTGCTGACGCTGGTGGTGGTGCCGGTCGTCTACTGCATCCTGGACGACGTGTCGGTGTGGCTGCGCCGCCACCTGTTGCCGCGCCGGCCGGCGCCCGCCTGACCGATCACCCCGAGGACCGCCCCCTAGAATGACCGGTTGTTCCCAGCGCCCGCATGGCGTCCCTGCGCCGGCCGGCCTGACCGTGACACGAACCTGCCGAGGTAGCCCGCGATGAACGTCGAACTCGCCCGATTCAACATGATCGAGCAACAGATCCGCCCCTGGGACGTGCTCGACCAGGGGGTGCTGTCGTTGCTGGCGGTGGTCAAGCGCGAAGATTTCGTGCCCGCCGCCTATCGCTCGATGGCCTTCACCGACACCGAGGTGCCGCTGCCGGCCGGCCAGTTCATGCTGGCACCCAAGGTCGAGGCGCGGATGCTGCAGGAACTGGCGGTGCACAAGCATGAGCGCGTGCTCGAGATCGGTGCCGGCTCCGGCTTCATGGCCGCGCTGCTGGGCCACAAGGCGCAGCGCGTGGTGTCGCTGGAGATCGTGCCCGAGCTGGCGGCGCTGGCCGCCGCCAACCTGCAGCGCGCCGGCGTGCTGAACGTCGACGTGCGCGCCGCCGACGGCTCGCACGGCCTGCCGCAGGAAGCGCCGTTCGACGTGATCGCACTGTCGGGCTCGGTGCCGGAGATCCCGTCGGCATTGCTCGACCAGCTCAGGCCCGGCGGCCGGCTGATCGCCGTCGTCGGCCAGTTGCCGATCATGCAGGCGGTGCTGGTCACGCGCCGCGGCGAGCGCGATTTCGCCAGCACGGTGCTGTTCGACACCGTGGCGCCGCGGCTGTCGGGCTTCGACGAGCCGACGCGCTTCCGCTTCTGACCCGCCGCGCCCACCCAACCGCCACCGATGAAGCAGCTTTCCGCCGCTGAACTCGCTGCCCAGGCGCCCGGCGCGCTGCTGCTCGACGTGCGCGAGCCCTGGGAGGTCGCGCTGGCCGCGATCCGGATCGACGGCTCGCCGGCGATGAACATCCCGATGTCGCAGATCCCGGCCCGGCTCGCCGAGCTGGAGGGCGCGCCGTCCATCGTCTGCATCTGCCATCACGGTGCCCGAAGCCTGCAGGTCGTCGCATTCCTCGAGCGCAACGGTTTCGATTCCGTCTACAACCTCGCCGGCGGCATCGATGCCTGGTCGATCCAGGTCGATCCCACCGTGCCCCGCTACTGATTTCAGAACGAATCACGGAGTCTCCGATGCCCCGAGCGACCACGCCGGCTCGACACCCCACGGTCCCCGCCTCCCCGCCCTCCGCGGCTTCCGCCGCCGCCAGCGGCCTGCGCCGCCTGCGGCCGCTGGCCTGGGTGATCGCGCTCGCCTGGCCGGCGTTCGCACCGGCGCAGAGCCTGCTGGACCTGTACCAGGCGGCGCGCGGCTTCGATGCCACCTACCTCGCCGCCCGCGCGCAGGCCGATTCCGCGCAGTACCGCGCGGCGCAGGCCGATGCGCTGGTGCTGCCGAGCGTCGGCATCGACGGTTCGTCGATCCGCACCTACGCCGAGCCGCCCGACCTGCCGCAACGCCAGGGCACGACCACGCAGCTCGTGATCTCCGGCAAGCAGCCGCTGTTCAACCGCGCCAACAGCGCCACCCGCGCGCAGGCGGCGCGCAGCCTCGAAGCCGCCGGCTTCGACCTGGCGAGCGCCGAGCAGGACCTGATCGTGCGCGTCGCGCAGGCCTACTTCGACGTGCTCGGCGCGCAGGACACGCTCGCCACCACGCGCGCCAGCAAGGCGGCGATCTCCGAGCAGCTCGCGTCCGCGAAGCGCAACTTCGAGGTCGGCACGGCGACGATCACCGACACCCGCGAGGCGCAGGCCCGCTTCGACCTCGCGACGGCCCAGGAACTCGCCGCCGACAACGACCTGAGCACCAAGCGCGCCACGCTCGACCAGCTCGTCGGCCGCAGCCAGGTGTCCCCGCTGACGCTGGCGACGCCGGTGGTGCTGCCCGGGCTGCCCTCGCCGCAGGTCGACGACTGGCTGCAGCGCGCCGACGCCCAGCACCCGCAGGTGCGCAAGGCGCAGCTCGGGCTGGACATCGCCCGCCTCGAGACCGACAAGGCACGCGCCGGCCACCTGCCCACGGTGGACGCGGTCGCGTCGGTCGGCACCAACCGCGCCAACGGCAACCTCGGCACCTCGCTGGTCGGCACCACCAACAGCGCCAGCATCGGCGTGCAGCTCAGCATGCCGTTGTTCGCCGGCTTCGCGACGCAGAACCGCGTCAAGGAGACGCTGGCGCTCGAAGAGAAGGCCCGCAACGACCTCGAATTCGCGCGCCGCACGGTGGCAGTGAACACGCGCACCGCATTCCTCGGGCTGCAATCCGGCCAGTCGCAGGTGAAGGCGCTGGAAGCGGCCGAGTCGTCCAGCCTGCTGGCGCTGGAGGCGACCCAGCTCGGCTACCGGGTCGGCGTGCGCGTCAACCTCGACGTGCTGAACGCCCAGACGCAGCTCTACACCACCCGGCGCGACCTGGCCAAGGCCCGCTACGACCTGCTGCTGGTCAGCCTGAAGCTGCGCCAGGCCTCCGGCCAGCTCGGCACCGAAGACCTGGCCGCGGTCGACCGTCTGCTCGCGCACTGAGCGCCCGGCCGGCAGCCGGTCGCGAGTCCGGGTGCCGGCCGAGATGCCGCCGGCCGCGCGGCTGCGATCGCCGCCGCACCGGGCCTGGCGCGTGCCCCACCACGGGGGGCAACTCACGCGACGCTTCTTGCTTGCCTGATCCGGCGACGGCAGCGGCCGATGCGCTGCCACGGGGGGCTGTCGTGGTGTGGGGGCGTCGTGGTGCGGGAGGGGCGCGCCGGCGGTGCCGATCGCCAAATCTGTGGGTCGGATGGCGCAATCCTGTGACAGGATTCTCATCCATCGGTCCGACATGGCACCCCCCGTACTGTAGCGATCGAAGGGTCGCAGGTGCTGCCGGATACTCGCCCCGCATTCGACGACCGCCAGGCAAGGGAAGGACGAAAAACAATGTTTCACATGCATCGATGGCTGGCGCTTGCGCTGGCCACTGTCGCCACGGCTTCGGCACAGGCTGTGTCGACCTACACGCTGAAGGACCTCGGCACGCTCGGCGGAGCGAACAGCAGCGGCGCCGGCATCAACGCCGCGGGATCGATCGTCGGCGAATCGTCGCTGGCGCTGAACGGTCCGAGGCGCGGCTTCGTGCATGACGGCGCCTCGATGCAGGACGTGGGCACGCTGGGCGGCCAATCCAGCACGGCGCGCGGCATCAACGACCTGGGCCAGATCGCCGGCACGGCCGACCGGGCCGACGGCTCGATGCACGCATTCCTCCGCAGCAACGGCCAGAACACCGATCTCGGCACGCTGGGCGGAACCAGCAGCACCGGTCACTCGGTCAACAACCTGGGCCACGTCGTCGGCCAGTCGCGCATCACCGACGACAACGGCACGCACGGCTACCTGTACGCCGGCGGCACGATGACCGACCTGGGCACGCTCGGCGGCTTCTTCAGCAGCGCCGAAGACATCAACAACCACGACCAGGTGACCGGCATCGCGCAGGACGCGGACTTCAACATCCGCGCCTTCCTGTACGAGAACGGCACGATGAACGACCTGGGCACGCTGGGCGGCAGTTCGGCCGGCGGGCGTTCGATCAACGACCTGGGCGAAGTCACCGGCTATTCGTACCTCACCGGCGACAGCGAGTACCACGCCTTCGTCTACAGCTTCGGCACGCTGTACGACCTGGGCACGCTGGGCGGCAGCTTCAGCGTCGGCAGCGACCTGAACAACCACGGCCAGGCGAGCGGCTTCTCGTACCTTTCCGGCAACACCGGCTTCCACGCGTTCCTGTTCAGCGACAACGCCATGTGGGATGTCAACGACCTGCTCGTCCCCGCCAGCGCAAACGGCTGGACGGTGATCGACGCGCCCGGCATCAACGACCGCGGCCAGATGGTGGGCATTGCGATGGGCGCGGACGGCATGCACGCGGTGCTGCTGTCGCCGGTGCCCGAACCGGCCAGTGCGATGCTGTGGGTGGCCGGTCTCGCGGGCGTCGGCGTGGCGCGCCGGCGGCGCACTCGCCCGGATCACGGTTCGGGTTCGGCCAGCACGTAGCAGTTCCGGCCGGAATCCTTCGCGGCGTAGAGGGCCCGGTCCGACGCCGACATCAGCGACTCCAGCGTCGCGCCGTGTCGAGGAAACTCGGCGATGCCGACGCTGATGCTCGGCGACAACACCGCTTGCCCGTCATGCCACGGCTGGCGCGCGGATACGAGCATTCGCGTGGCGAGCCCTTCGATCCCGTCATTCGACGGCAGCCCGGCCGCCAGCACGAGGAACTCGTCGCCACCGATCCGCGCGACGGTGTCGTACTCGCGCACGCACGCCTTGATGCGCGCGGCGATCTCGATCAGGAAACGATCTCCGGCGGGATGCCCGTAGGAATCGTTGACACGCTTGAAGTTGTCCACGTCGATGCCGAGCACGTACATCTTCTCGCCCGTCCGCCTCGCGCGCGCGGTCGCCTCGTCAATGCGGTCTTGCAAGAGCAGTCGATTGGGCAGGCCGGTCAGGTGGTCATGGGTCGCGAGCTTCTCGGCTTGTGCTTTCGCTGCCAACAACTCCGATTCGAGCCGCTTGATCGGCTCGACGTCCGCCACATGGACGAACATGCCCACGACCCGGTCGCCTGCCATGCACGGAACGTAGGTGGCAAGGCTGTGGCGCACCCCGCTGCCGTCGGGCCGGGGGATGGCACGCTCGAAGACCTGCCGCTCGCCGCGGTATGCGGCCTCGATGTGAGGCAGGTTCAGTTCGTACAGCGGGCCGAGCAGATCTCTCAGGCTGGTGCCGAGCAACTCCTGGCGTCCGCGGCCGAACCAATCCCGGTACGCCATGTTTGCGAAACGGCAGACTTGATCGCCGTCCCAGTAGGCCACCATCGCGTCCAGGTGATCCACGAGTTCCAGGAGCAACTGCGCGGTGTCGATGCTCGGTGCTGCAAGCGCACCGGGATCAGGCGAGTCAGGCATGGCGGATCAAGCCTCGAGGTTGAAAATAAGGCGGCATCCTCCCCGTGGAGTGTGCTCCAGGCAGGTGACGCACCCGGTTCAGGATCCAGATTGCGTCCGGAGTGCATGCAGTGCAAGCGCCCGGCCGCACCGGACCTTGCCCTGGATCAACCCGCCATCGCCGCAGGCTGACGCGGTTCAGCCGCCCGGCGCCCCCGCAACCCATACGCGCAGCACCTCGTCCGCCATGCGCGCCGCGGCGCCCCGGTGTGCCGCCGCGAACGCCCGGGCCTGCGCTGCGCGCTGCTCCCGTTTGGGCGAGCCGATCAGGCGCCGCGCGGCATCGATCGCCGCGGCCATGTCAGGCACGCGCTGCGCCGCGCCGGCCGCGTCGGCCCATTCCGCCGCCTGCGCGAAGTTGAAGGTGTGCGGGCCCATCAGCACCGGGCAGCCGCAGGCCGCCGCCTCGATCAGGTTCTGGCCACCCAGCGGCGCGAAGCTGCCGCCGAGCAGCGCCACGTCGGCCAGGCCGTAGTACAGCGGCATCTCGCCCATCGAATCGCCGAGCCAGGCATCGGCCGCGAGCGCCTCGGGCGGCGGCACCTCGCCCCAGGCGCTGCGCCGCGCCACCCGCCAGCCGGCGGCCGACAGCAGCCCGGCGACCTCGTCGAAGCGCTGCGGATGGCGCGGCACGACGACCAGCAGCGGCGGCGGCGCATCGGCTGCATCGCCGGCAACGCTTGCATCGCCCGCATCGCCCGCAACGCCTGCATCGCGTGCGCCCGGTGGGTCCGAAGCGCCGCGGATGCCGCTCCCGCCCTCGGCAACGACACGGCGCCCGCTTTCATCGCCACCCGCGCTGACGGCGCCACCGTTGCCACTGCCGCGGCCGCTGCCGCCGCTGCCGCCGCTGCCGCCGCTGCCACCGCTGCCACCGCCGCCACCGCCGCCACCGCCGCCGCCGCGCCGCCACGCCTCCAGCAGCATCGCCTCCTCGCCTTCACGCATCACCGCGGCCAGCAGCACCGGGCGGCCGAGCGTGCGGCGCCAGTCGCGGCCGCGCGCCTGCAGCGCCTCGTCGGGCCGCATGTCGAACTTCAGGTTGCCGCAGACGACGACCGAAGGCGCGCCCGATTCGCGCAGGCGGCGCGCATCCTCCTCGGTCTGCGCCAGCACCCGTGCCAGCGAGGCGGCGGCCGGCCGCATCAGCGCGTCGAAGCGCTGCCCGCGGCGCTGGCTGCGCTCGCTCAGGCGCGCGTTGGCCAGCACCATCGGCACGCGGTGGCGGCGCGCCGCGGCCTGCAGGTTCGGCCAGATCTCGGTTTCCATCAGCACGCCGACGGCCGGGCGAAAGCTGCGCAGGAAACGGTCGGTCGCCCCGCCGGTGTCGTAGGGCAGCCAGGCCTGCCGGTCGCCGGCTTGCAGCAGCGCGCGGCCGGCGTCGCGGCCGGTGGCGGTGGTGTGCGTCAGCAGCAGGCGCAGGCCGGGGCGGGCGCGGCGCAGCGCGTCGATCAGCGTGGCGGCGGCGCGCGTTTCGCCGAGCGAGACCGCATGCACCCACAAGCAGCCGGACTCCCAGCCCGACTCCGCACTGGACGCGCCGAACGGGGCGTGGAAGCCGAAGCGTTCGCCGATCGCCTGCCGGTACGCCGGCTCGGCCCGGCCGCGCCACCACAGGCGCAGCAGGTAGGCCGGCACCAGCAGGACCATCAGCAGCGAGTAGGCGCCGAGCGCGGCGCGCTGCCGCCAGCCGCCGTTCACGGCCGGCCCGCGCGCGCGGCTGGCGCCGGCACGGCCCGCTCCACGGAGGCGGCCAGCACCGCCTGCCACGCGTCCCACACGGTGTCGACCGCGGGCGCCGGCGAACCTTCGACCGACACCTGGTGGCGGTGCCCGTGCGCCGCCTGCGGCCCGGTGCGCCACGAGGTCGGCAGGTTGTAGAGCTGCACGTGCGGCCGGTCGAGCGCGACGGCGATGTGGCTGAGGCCGCTGTCGACGCCGATCACGCCGCCGGCGCCGCCGAGGCGATCGGTCAGTGCGTCCAGCGCCATCGCGGGCCAGACTTCGGCGGCCGCCTCGCTCGTGCCGCCGGCCACCGTGCCCAGCGCCGCGGCGATGCGCCCGGCGCGCTCGCGCTCCACCTCGCCCGCATGCGGCAGCGCGATGCGCCAGCCCTGCCCGATCGCGCGGCGGCCGAGCTCGATCCAGTGCGCCTCGGGCCAGAGCTTGTCGTCGCGCGACGTGCCGTGCACGAACACCAGCAGCGGCGCCGCGCCGGGCACCGGCCGCATCGCCGCACGCAGGCCGAAGCGCGGCGGGCCGTCCACCGCGTAGCCCAGCGCACGCGCCGCCAGCACGCGCGAACGGTCGAGCGCGTGGATGTGCGGCTCGACGCGGATCGCATGGTCGACCAGCCAGCGCGCCGGCCATTCGTGGCTCGATCCGTCGGTGCGGTTCGCGAGGCCGTGGCTCGGCCCGTCGGCCATGCGCGCGACCCAGGCCGACTTGGTCAGGCCCTGCAGGTCGAGCACCGCGTCGTAGCGGCGCTCGCGCAGCGTGGCGGCGAAGGCGCGCCATTCGCGCCGCACGTCGGCCGTCCAGAAGCGCCGCCGCCAGCGCCGCAACGCGCACTCGATCACGCGGTCGACATGCTCGACCCGGCGCACCAGCGGCGCGAACGCCGGCTCCACCACCCAGTCGACCGTCGTCCCCGGCCGCGCGGCGACGATGTCGTGCACGACCGGCATTGCGTGCACCACGTCGCCCAGCGACGACAGCTTGACGATCAGGACGCGCATGTCACGCCGCGTTGGCCGAGGGACCGATGGGCGTGCCGGGCCGGCGACGAACGGCCGCTCAATGCGCCGCCGTCTGGATCTCGGCGTCGGGCTTGACGGCGCGCAGCGCGGCCATGAAGTCGGTCTCGATGCGCTTGAGCGCGGCGGCCGTCTGGCCCTCGAAGCGCATCACCAGCACCGGCGTGGTGTTGGACGAGCGGATCAGGCCGAAGCCGTCCTTGTAATCGGCGCGCAGGCCGTCGATCGTGACGATCTCGCGCGCGCCCTTGAACCTGGCGGTGTCCAGCAACTGCTGCACCACGCGCTTCGGTTCGCCTTCGGCGCAGGCGACGTTCAGCTCCGGCGTGCTGAAGCTGGTCGGCAGCTTGTTCAGCACCTTGCTCGGGTCCTTGCTGCGCGACAGGATCTCGAGCAGCCGCGCCGCGGTGTACGTGGCGTCGTCGAAGCCGTACCAGCGCTCGCCGAAGAAGATGTGGCCGCTCATCTCGCCGGCGATCGGCGCCTTCACTTCCTTCAGCTTCGCCTTCACCAGCGAATGCCCGGTCTTCCACATCAGCGGCTGGCCGCCGGCCTTGCGGATCAGCGGCGCCAGGCGCTGCGTGCACTTCACGTCGTAGATGATCGTGGCGCCCGGGTTGCGCTTGAGGATGTCGGTGGCGAACAGCATCAATTGCCGGTCGGGGTAGATGATCTGGCCGTCCTTCGTGACGACGCCCAGGCGGTCGCCGTCGCCGTCGAAGGCGAGGCCGATCTCGGCGTCGGTCTCGCGCACGGTGCGGATCAGGTCGGCCAGGTTCTCCGGCTTGCTCGGGTCGGGGTGGTGGTTCGGGAAGTCGCCGTCGACCTCCGAATACAGCTCCGTCACCTCGCAGCCCATCGCGCGCAGGATGCCCGGCGCGCTCGCGCCGGGGATGCCGTTGCCGGAGTCGACGACGATCTTCATCGGGCGCGACAGCTTGCAGTCGCGCACGATGCGGCGCAGGTACTCGGCGCCGATGTCCATCTTCGCGCTGCGGCCCTTGGCGCGAACGTAGTCCCCCGTCTCGATGCGCCGGCGCAGCGCCTGGATCTCCTCGCCGTAGATCGCGCGGCCGGCCAGCACCATCTTGAAGCCGTTGTAGTCCTTCGGGTTGTGGCTGCCGGTGACCTGGATGCCGCTGCGGCAGCCGTACTTCTTCCGCGTCGCGGCCACGTAGTAGAGCATCGGCGTGGTCACGGCGCCGAGATCGACCACGTCGAGCCCGGTCGACGCCAGCCCGCGGATCAGCGCGGCGGCCAGCCCGGGGCCGGACAGGCGGCCGTCGCGACCCACCGCCACCGCCTTCTCGCCCGCGGCGATCGCCGCGCTGCCGAAGGCGCGGCCGAGGTGCTGCGCGAACTTCTCGTCGATGGACCGACCGACGATGCCGCGGATGTCGTAGGCCTTGAAGATGCTGGGATCGACTTGCATGAAAGAGGTCTCTCGGGGAGTGAATGGCGACGCGTGAACCGCGCCGGATTGTAGGGAGCACCTTCCGTGCCTCCGCCGCCGGCCCCGGCGGGCGCCGCCGCGGCCGCATCCGGGCCCGCCAGCGACATGTCCGAAAACGGCGAGTCGCCACCGGCGCGCTGACCATAATCGTCCGCATGGAACTCGATGCCGACGCCGCCTACCTCGCGCTGAAGGCGCGTGATGCGCGCTTCGACGGGCGCCTGTTCGTCGGCGTCACGTCCACGCGCATCTACTGCCGCCCGATCTGCCGCGTGCGCACGCCGCGCCGCGCCAACTGCGTGTTCT
Source organism: Piscinibacter sp. (assembly GCA_044223035.1). Taxonomy (GTDB): domain Bacteria; phylum Pseudomonadota; class Gammaproteobacteria; order Burkholderiales; family Burkholderiaceae_C; genus JBGAMJ01. The sequence continues at coordinate 5,711 of JBGAMJ010000033.1, read as the reverse complement.
TCGAGACGCCGGCGCAGGCCGAGGCGCAGGCGTTCCGCCCCTGCCTCAAATGCCGGCCGGAGATCGCCCCCGGCCCCGGGCCGGCATGGACGGTGATGGATGCATCGCGCACGCTGGCGCGCCAGGCCGCGCTGGGGCTAGACCGCGATGCCGCCAGCGGCGAGCCGGTGCGGCTGGCCGAGATGGCCGCGCGCCTGGGCGTCAGCGACCGCCACTTCCGCCGCATCTTCGCCGCCGAGCACGGCGTGACGCCGGTGCAGTACGTGCAGACGCGCCGCCTGCTGATGGCCAAGCAGCTCCTCACCGATTCCCGGCTGCCGGTGGCGCAGGTCGCTCTGACCAGCGGCTTCGGCAGCCTGCGGCGCTTCAACGCCGCGTTCGCGGAGCACTACCGGATGAGCCCGGGCCGGCTGCGCCGCGATGGCGGTGCCGGCAGCGAGCGTGACGCGGTGGAGGACGACGCGCTGACCGTGCAGCTGGCGTACCGGTTGCCTTACGACCGCGCGCGGCTGCTGCGCTTTCTCGCGCAGCGCGCGATCCCCGGCATCGAGACGGTCGGCGAACTCGGCGTGCGCCGCAGCCTGCGGGCGGGGGCTTTCGGTGGCGCGCCGGGTGGCGCGCAGGGTGGCGCACCCGGCGGTGTGGCCGTCGGAGGTTCCGTCGGTGTCTCCGGCCACGGGCCCGGCGACGCACGCAGCCAAGGCACGCCGGCCGGCTGGATCGAGGCGAGCTTCGCGCCGGCCGCCGCCGCCGCCGACGACGACCCGGCCCGCCTGCGCGTGCGCGTCGCGCCGGCGCTGGCGCCGCACTGGGGCACGGTGGTGGCGGCGGTGCGCCGCTGGCTCGACCTGGACGCCGTGCCGCAGGCGGTGCACGAGGCGCTGGCCGACATCCCCGGCGAACCCGGGCTGCGCCTGCCCGGCAGCCTGGACGGCTTCGAGCTGTCGGTGCGCGCAGTGCTCGGCCAGCAGGTCAGCGTGGCCGGCGCGCGCACGCTGGCGCGGCGCGTCGTCGAGCGCTACGGCGACGCGATCGAGACCCCCTGGCCGGACGTCGACCGCAGCTTCCCCGAGCCGGCGCGGCTGGCCGGGGCCGACCCGGCGGAGATCGCCGGGCTGGGCATCGTCGGCACCCGGGCGCGGGCGATCGTCGCGCTGGCGCAGGCCTGGCCGGCGCTCGCCGCGCACTTCGAGCCGGGCCGCCCGCCCGACGCGCTGATCGACGCGCTGTGCGCGCTGCCCGGCATCGGCCCGTGGACCGCGCACTACATCGCGATGCGCGGCCTCGGCTGGCCCGATGCCTTCCCGCCCGGCGACGTGGCGGTGCTGAAGGCGATGCGTGCGCTCGACGGCACCGATTCAGTGCGTGCCGCAGACGCCCGCGCCGCCGCCTGGCGACCGTGGCGCTCGTACGCCGTGCTGCGCCTGTGGAACACCTTGGAGAACGCGACATGAACCTGATCCACGATCCGACCTGCGGCTGCAGCACCGAACGGCGCGTGCCCTCGCCCACCGCCGCGGCATCCGCCGCATCCAGTACGTCCAGCGCGCCCGCTGTGCTCACCGCCCAGGCGACGATCGACACCCCGCTCGGCCCGCTGCTGCTCGCCCGCAGCGCGCGCGGCCTGGCCGGCGCCTGGTTCGCGGGCCAGAAGCACCATCCCGGCCCGCTGGCCGCGCCCGAGCGCCCCGACGATCCGCTGCTGGCGGACGCCGCCCGGCGCCTCGCCGTCTACTTCCGCGGCGAGCCGGTGGCCTTCGACCTGCCGCTGGACCCGCGGGGCACGCCGTTCCAACGCGATGTCTGGCAGGCACTGCAGCGCATCGGCGCCGGCGGCACCCGCAGCTACGGCGAATTCGCTGCCGCGCGCGGCCGGCCGGGCGCGGCGCGGGCGGTCGGCGGCGCGATCGGCCGCAACCCGCTGTCGGTGATCGTGCCCTGCCACCGCGTGCTCGGCGCGGACGGTTCGCTGACCGGCTACGCCGGCGGCACCGAGCGCAAGCGCGCGCTGCTCGAACTCGAGCGGCGGGCCGCCGCGGGGTCGGGCGCTTGAAGCCGCGCCACCTGGCCGAGCTGATCGCGCTGGCCGCGCTGTGGGGCGCATCGTTCCTGTTCATGCGCCTGGGCGCCGCCCAATTCGGCGCGGCGCCGCTGGCCGCACTGCGCGTGATCGGCGCCTCGGCGATGCTGCTGCCGCTGGTCGCATGGCATCGCCAGTCCGCCGACCTGCGGCGCCACTGGCGCACGATCGGCTTCGTCGGGCTGACGAACTCGGCGTTGCCCTTCCTCTGCTACGGCTATGCGGCACTGTCGATCTCGGCCGGGCTGGCGGCCATCTTCAATGCCGCGACACCGCTGTTCGGCGCGGTGATCGCCTGGCTGTGGCTGAAGGACCGCATCACCCCGGCACGCGCACTGGGCCTTGCGATCGGCTTCTCGGGCGTGCTGTGGCTGGCCTGGGACAAGGCCAGCTTCAAGCCCGGCGGCACCGGCTGGGCGGTGGTCGCGTGCCTGGCGGCCACGCTGCTGTACGGGATCTCGGCCAGTTTCGCGAAGCGCCACCTGACCGGCGTGCCGCCGCTCGCGGTGGCCGCGGGCAGCCAGTTGTCCGCCGCGCTGGTGCTGGCGCTGCCGGCGCTCGCGAGCTGGCCGGCGGTCACGCCGTCGCCGCTCGCCTGGGCGGCGATCGCCGGGCTCGCGTTCGCGTCGACCGGGCTTGCCTACGTGATGTACTTCCGCCTGATTGCCGCCGTCGGCCCGGCCAACGCGATCACCGTCACCTTTCTCGTGCCGGTTTTCGCGGTGCTGTGGGGCGGCATCTTCCTCGGCGAGACGCTGACCCACGCGATGGTGATCGGCTGCGCCGTCATCGTGCTGGGCACCGGGCTCGCGACGGGGCTGCTGAAGCTGCCGGTGCGCGCGTAGGACATCTCGCCTGCGTAGCGGACGATGTTGTCGCGAAGGCAGAGGCAGCGGATCGCGCGGGCGCAGCGCGGTGCGACGCACAGCGCGGCGGGCGGGTCGAAGATCTCCCGCTCGGATCGCTGCCACTACGCGGCACCGGCTTGGCCGGTCATGCCCCGATGGGGCGTTCGATCCGTGACAGCAACCTCTCGATCAAGTCGCTGACCTCGCGCTGGCGCAATGCCCGCGCTTCCCGCCGCGCTTCATCGGCGCCTTCGCCGAGTTCGAACTTCGCGACCGATACAGGCCCGCCCTTGCGGTAACCCTCGGTCTTGCCGTCGCTGGCGAAGCGGTTGCGCAGGATCGCGAGAGAGGCTCGAACCACGTCGCCACGCTTGCCGCCGAGTTCCTTGCGGAACGACTCGGCAGCCGCATCGACGCCCTCGGGCGCGTGCTCGATGCAGTACGCCAGGTCGTGTGCGTCCTTGCGCTCGTTGCGCTGGTCCAGCGCGAAGGCCTTCAGGCACGTAAAGCTCAGCAGGTTGGCGTGCCGTACGTTCTCCGTGGCGATCCCGTTGTCACCGAGCAACTCAGCCCGAATCTCCGTGATCTGGTGTTGGTCGAAGACGATCGACGAATGCGGGATGTTCAGCGCCGAGATCGTGCCTTCGGTGGGCAGCTCCTGCACCTTGCCTCCGGCAAGGTCGGGCGCGTCGGACAGCAACTCGAGCACCAGGACCGCCCCGTGCTCGGTCCTGGTCTGCCAGCGCCACGAGAGCTTCTGCCGCTTCTCGTTTCCAGGGGCCGAGCCCCCGCAGTAGCGTGACGAGAACCCGCTCGCAATCGAGCGTGTGCTGGTCGCTGTAGCCATCCAGGGTCGGGGGCTTGGCCATCAGCAGCGGATCCTTTCATGGCGCAGGTGTTCCGCCATCTCCTTCGCGCGTCCCTCGCCCGTCATCAGGTCGAGGTAGACGTGAATCGGGCTGGCGAGCCAGGCGTTGCCGACACGCTCGCGGAACAGCAGGTCACCGGGAGACTGCACCTCGATGACGGCGAAGTTCGCTCCGTCGTCGACGACCCGCGCACCCAGGTCCGCCAGCGCATCGTTGGCCGCGGGCGTCATCAGCGCGCGACACCGCACCTGGACGACGCTGGACAGGTAGGGCGCGTAGCGTTGCGCGGCGGCCTCGTGACTGATGGCGTAGTCGGCGTCTCGGGCCTCGAAGGCCTGCGCCGCCCGGTCGACGAGTGCTTCGGCCTTCAATCCCGGCACGAAGTAGCGACGCAGGGCAGGCGCCCGGCCTGCAGTGACCTGGGCGGCCCAGGCATCGAGCAGGGCTCGCGGATCGCGCAGGTGCCGCTCTTTGCCGGGGCCCCGGCCGCGGGTGTCGATCCAGTCGTGCTTCTCGAGTTCGACCAGGACCTCCGAAGCCGTGGCTGGCGATACTTTCGAAAGTGCCGCCAGTTCCTTGACGTTGAACCATTGCTCGCGCCGGGCGAGCAGCGCATGGATGGCCTGGGCGCGCCGCCCGGCGAAGAGCGAGCGCATGGCCGATGTCTGGGCCTTGGGCGGCGGCTTGTCGATGTAGACATAGGCCCCGGCCGCTGGCAGGTACAGGCTGCCGCCGCTGTCGAAGTAGCCGACGCGTTCGGCGCGCAGGAGGTTCTTGGCGCCCGGAGAGAGCGAGCCGGCGGCCAGCACGGGTACGGTGATGCGAGAACCGTCCCGCCCGGCCAGTGACTTGAGCCGCCACAGCGTCTGGTGCACGTCGCGGGGGTAGACGCTCTTCCTGGCTTCGACGAACACCGTCACGGGCAAGCCGCCGACCTTGGCGTCGATCCTCGCGTCGTAGCCGGGGTCGCGTTGCGGTCGCGCCGGGTCGGCGGCCGAGAAGTCAGCCTCCACATCAGGAAGCGCGCGCAAGGTGTCCACCAACTGCTGGATCAGTTGGGATTCGGACTGGTCGAGCTGCGCGAGGGGCACTTGTGAAAGATTCGCTGATCAGTGAATAACGGCATCCTAGCGAATGTTCGTCATAAATCCTATATCTGCTGAGCAGCGAATCTTCTCGCTGGGTTGCCGAAGGTCGCCCGGCACCCCACCGCCCGCCACCCTCAAGTCACCGGCGCCGGATTGAACAGCACCAGCGCGTTGTGCAGCTTCCACTGCTCGGCCCAGGTCTTCTTGCGCCCGCTCGCCACGTCGAGCATCAGGCGGAACAGCTCCCAGCCGACGTCCTCGATCGTCGCGCAGCCGTCGGCGATGCGGCCGGCGTTGACGTCCATCAGGTCGTGCCAGCGGCGCGCCAGGTCGCTGCGCGTCGCCACCTTGAGCACCGGCACCTGGGCGAGCCCGTAGGGCGTGCCGCGGCCGGTGGTGAAGACGTGCAGGTTGATGCCGGCAGCGAGCTGCAGCGTGCCGCAGATGAAGTCGCTGGCGGGCGTGGCCGCGAAGACGAGGCCGCGCTCGATGCCGCGGTCCTTCAGCCGCTCGCCTGGCGACAGCACGCCCGAGATCGGGGCGCTGCCGCTCTTGACGATCGAGCCCATCGCCTTCTCGACGATGTTCGACAGGCCGCCCTTCTTGTTGCCGGGCGTGGTGTTCGCGCTGCGGTCGGCCTGGCCGCGCTTCAGGTAGGCGTCGTACGCGGCCATCTCCTGGATCATGCGTTCGGCCAGATCCGGCGTCGCGGCGCGCGAGGTCAACTGGTCGATGCCGTCGCGCACCTCGGTGACCTCGCTGAACATCACGGTGGCGCCGGCGCGCACCAGCAGGTCGGTGCAGAAGCCCACCGCCGGGTTCGCCG
>JBGAMJ010000032.1:0-48684 GCA_044223035.1 Piscinibacter sp. | reverse complement strand
ACCACTCGCTCCACGAGCCGGGGTACAGCGCCGAGCCGGTCAGCCCGGCGACTTCCATCGCGAACAGGTTGTGGCAGGCGGTCACGCCCGAGCCGCAGTGGTGGATTGCCGCGTCGGCCGGCGCGCCGCCGAGCAGCGGCTCGAATGCACGGCGCAGTTCGCCGTAGGGCTTGAAGCGGCCGTCGGGCTGCAGGTTGTCCTTGAAGAAGCGGTTCAGCGCGCCGGGAATGTGGCCGGCCTGCGCGTCCAGCGGCTCGACTTCGCCGCGGAAGCGCTCCGGCGCGCGGGCGTCGATCAGCGGGCGGCGGCCGAGCTCGCCGGCCAGTGCGTCGGCGTCGACGGTGGCGACCAGCGAGGCGCCGAGCGGGTAGGGCGCCGCACCGGAACCTTGAACCGGGAGCGCCGCCGGCTCCCCCGTCTCGACCGCGCCGCCCTCGGCCTGCCAGGCGGCGAATCCGCCGTCGAGCACCGCCACCGCCGCGTGGCCGATCCAGCGCAGCATCCACCACAGGCGCACCGCGATCATCCCGCCCTGGCGGTCGTAGACGACCACCTGCGTGGCCGGCCCGATGCCCAGGCGGCCGGCGGTGGCGGCGAAGGCCTCGCGCGCCGGTAGCGGGTGGCGGCCGTTGCGGCCGGTCATCGGTGCCGACAGGTCGCGGTCGAGGTGCAGGTAGAACGCGCCCGGCAGCCGCGATTCGCGGTGGCTGCGCTCGCCGGCCGCGGTGTCGGCGAGGTCGAAGCCGGTGTCGACGATGACCAGCGGCGTGCCGGCGTCGAGGCTGCTGCGCAGCTGCATCGCGGTGACGAGCGTGGTGTAGATCATGGTCAGCTTTCGGTGGGGGCGGTGGCTTCGAGCCGGGTGGTCCGGGCGCTGATCAGCGTCGACGCCAGCCCGGCGCAGACGATCAGCCCGGTGCCGGCGAGCGCCATGCCGCTGAGCGGGTCGTCGAACAGGAGCACGCCGTAGGCGAACGAGAACACGATGCCCAGGTACTGCAGGCTGGCGTTGACCAGCGTGCGCCCGAGCCGGTAGGCGCGCGTCATCATGAGCTGTGCCGCGGTGGCCAGCACGCCGACGGCCAGCAGCAGCGCCGCGCCGCGCAGGTCGTGCGGCTGCCAGCCGGTCCACAGGCTGATGCCGGCGCCGGCCGTCATGCCGCCGATCGAGAAGTAGAAGACGATGCGCGATTCCGGCTCGCCGGAGCGGCCGAGCGCCGTCACCTGCAGGTAGGCGAGCGCGGACAGCACGCCCGACATCAGGCCGATCAGGCCGTGCCAGAGCTGGTCGTGGTCGATCGTCGGCCGCAGCACCAGCGCCACGCCGCCGAAGCCCAGCAGCACGGTGCCGATCAGCCGGCCGTCGATGCGCGAACCGCCGGCCACGATCGCGCCGCCCAGCAGGAACAGCGCCATCCACACCGACGACATGTAGTTCAGCGTCATCGCGGTGGCCACCGGCAGCTTGCCGATGGCGTAGAACCACATCGCGAGCGCCGTGACCCCGCAGACGGTGCGCCACAGGTGCGCCATCGGCACCTGCGTGCGCAGCGGCACGCCGGCGCGCCGCGACACCGCCGCCATCACCAGCGCGCCGACCAGCCCGCGGTAGAAGACGATCTCGCCGGTCGCGTAGTGCGCCGAGGCCAGCTTGACGCACACGCCCATCGTCGCGAAAAGCAGCGAGGCCAGCGCCATCAGCCAGGCCGGCGACAGGCCGCGCGCGCGGCCCGCGGCCTGCTGCTCCGGAAGCGGCGGCGAAGCGCCTGGCGGCTGCTGCTGCAGCGGTGGCGCCGAATCGGCCGGCGCGCTCAGAGCGCCGCGCCCAGCGTGCGGCGATACCACTCGTGGAACTGCTGCATGCCGTCTTCCATCGGGCTCTGGTACGGGCCGGATTCGTCGTCGCCGCGCTGCAGCAGCGCGTGGCGGCCGCCGTCCATGCGCAGCGCGATCTCGTCGTCCTCGACGCAGGTTTCCATGTAGGCCGCCTGCTGCGCTTCGACGAATTCGCGCTCGAACGCGATGATTTCCTCCGGGTAGAAGAACTCGACGACGTTCAGCGTCTTGCGCGGCCCGCGCGGGAACAGCGTCGACACCACCAGCACGTGCGGATACCACTCCAGCATCACGTTCGGATACAGCGTGAGCCAGATCGCGCCGTGCCGGGGCGCGGCGCCGCGGCGGTAGTCGAGCACCACCTCGTGCCACTTGCGGTAGACGTCCGAACCGGGCTTGCCCAGCGCCTTGCCGCCGGGCGTGGCGATGCCGACGGTCTGCACCGAGTAGTCGCGCCCCATCTCCCAGCGCAGGTCGTCGCAGGTGACGAAGTTGCCGAGGCCGGGGTGGAACGGGCCGACGTGATAGTCCTCCAGGTAGACCTCGATGAAGGTCTTCCAGTTGTAGTCGCACTCGTGCAGATGCACCCGGTCGAGCTGGTAGCCGGTGAAATCGAACTCGGCGCGCGGGCCCAGGCCGGCCATCTCGGCGGCGATGTCGCGCGCGCCGCGCTCGAACACCAGGCCGTTCCAGGTCTGTACCGGGTAGTTGTTCAGGTGCAGGCAGGGGTCGTGCGGGAAGTGCGGCGCGCCGATCAACTGGCCGTGCGTGTCGTAGGTCCAGCGGTGCAGCGGGCAGACGATGCGGCTGCCGGTGTGGCCGCGGCCCTTCAGCATGATTGACTGGCGGTGCCGGCAGACGTTGGAGATCAGCTCGACGCCGCGCTCCGTGCGCACCAGCGCACGCCCCTCACCCTCCTGCGGCAGCGCGTAGTGATCGCCGACCTCGGGCACGGCAAGCTCGTGCCCGAGGTAGCGCGGCCCGAGCTCGAAGATGCATTTCTGTTCGCTGCGGAACAGGCCCTCGTCGAAATAGCTTGAAACCGGAAGTTGTGAGCGGCTGCGCTCGAGAGCGTCGAGGGTGATGCTCAGGTCGGACATGATCCCCAGGATCTCCAAAAACCGATGTCGAACCGACCCCGCGGAAACGATGGCGGGGGTCTGAGGCCGGGTGGCCGTGCGGCGGGCCGCGGATTGTAGCCGTGGGGTGCAGCATCCGCGCGACAGCGTGCGGGTGCCGCGCAAGGCCATGTTGCACTGCGGCGAAACGCGCTTGGAGCTGTCGACGGGCTGACTACAATGACGTTTTCACTCTGCAAAATGCCCAAGGCCGCATCCACTCTCGCCCGATCCGGGGACGTTCCCGCGGTCGCCACGCCGGCGGAAACGCCCGCGGCCGCGCCGGTGGCCGCCTCCTACGAAGACGCCATGGCCGAGCTGGAACGCCTCGTCGCGGCGATGGAAGGCGGCCAGATGCCGCTGGACAAGCTGCTCGAGGGCTACCAGCGCGGCGCCGAGTTGCTCGGCTACTGCCGCGCCCGCCTGGCGGCGGTCGAACAGCAGGTGCAGGTGCTCGAAGAGGGCCAGCTCAAACCCTGGGCCGCCGCATGAACGGCAGCGATTTCGACGCCTGGGCCCGCAGCGAAGTCGACGCGGTCGAGACCGCGTTACAGAGCTGGGTGCCGGAGCACGCGCCGGCCGGCCTCGGGCAGGTCATGCGCTACGGTGTGCTCGACGGCGGCAAGCGCGTGCGTCCGCTGCTGGTGCTGGCGGCGTCCCGCGCGGTCGGCGGCATGCGCGACGCGGCGCTGCGCGCGGCCTGCGCGGTTGAGCTGATCCACGCCTATTCGCTGGTCCACGACGACATGCCCTGCATGGACAACGACGTGCTGCGGCGCGGCAAGCCCACCGTGCACGTGCAGTTCGGCGAAGCACGGGCGATGCTCGCCGGCGATGCGATGCAGGCGCTGGCCTTCGAGGTGCTGACGCCGTCCGAAGGCATGCCGCCCGCGCTACAGGCGCGCCTGTGCGGCCTGCTGTCCCGCGCCGCCGGCCACGCCGGCATGGCCGGTGGCCAGGCGATCGACCTGGCGAGCATCGGCATCGCGCTCGACGAGGCCTCGCTCAGCGACATGCACCACCGCAAGACCGGTGCGTTGCTGCAGGCCAGCGTGCTGATGGGTGCTGCCTGCGGCACGGCCGGCGCGGCGGCCTGGGCTTCGTTGTCCGAATACGGCGACGCGATCGGCCTGGCGTTCCAGGTGGTCGACGACATCCTCGACGTGACCCAGGCCTCCGAGACGCTCGGCAAGACCGCCGGCAAGGATCTCGACGCCAACAAGCCGACCTACGTCTCGGTGCTCGGGCTCGATGCGGCGCGCCGCCATGCTGCGGCGCTGCGCGACAAGGCGCACGCGGCGCTTGCGCGCTGCGGCCTGCCCGATCCGCGCTGGCTGGGCCTGCTCGCGGACAAGATCGTCGACCGCGACAACTGAGAGCGTGCAGACGCCATGACCTATCCAAGCCTGCAACGTCCGCGGCTGCCCGAAGGGGCGTCGCAGTCCGTCAGGGCGCAAGCCGGGCACCGACCATGAACCACACGCTGCTCAAGACCATCCAGGGCCCGGCGGACGTGCGCCGCCTGTCGCGCCACGACCTCGAGCCGCTCGCCGACGAACTGCGCGACTTCGTGCTGCAGAGCGTGTCGCAGACCGGCGGCCACCTGTCGTCCAACCTCGGTACGGTGGAACTCACGGTCGCGCTGCACTACGTGTTCGACACGCCGCGCGACCGGCTGGTCTGGGACGTGGGCCACCAGACCTACCCGCACAAGATCCTCACCGGCCGGCGCGACCGCATGCCCACGCTGCGCCAGCTCGGCGGCATCAGCGGCTTCCCGCGGCGCGACGAGAGCGTCTACGACGCCTTCGGCACCGCGCATTCGTCGACGTCGATCTCGGCCGCGCTCGGCATGGCCACGGCCGCGCGACTGAAGGGCGAAGACCGGCGGGTGGTCGCGATCATCGGCGACGGCGCGATGACCGCCGGCATGGCGTTCGAGGCACTGAACAATGCCGGCGTGTCGCATGCCGACATGCTCGTGATCCTCAATGACAACGACATGTCGATCTCGCCGCCGGTCGGCGCGCTGAACCGGTATTTCGCGCGGCTGATGAGCGGGCGCTTCTACGGCGTCGCGAGAGAGTCGGCGAAGAACGTGCTGAAGAACGCGCCGCCGCTGTACGAGCTGGCGCGCCGGCTGGAGGAGCACGCCAAGGGCATGGTCGTGCCCGGCACGATCTTCGAGGAACTGGGCTTCAACTACGTCGGCCCGATCGACGGCCACGACCTCGACTCGCTGATCCCCACGCTCGAGAACCTGCGCGACCGCAAGGGGCCGCAGTTCCTGCACGTCGTCACGAAGAAGGGCTACGGCTACAAGCTGGCCGAGGCCGACCCGGTGGCGTACCACGGCCCCGGCAAGTTCAACCCCGCCGAAGGGCTGAAGTCGAGCGGTGCCGGCGCCAAGCCGACCTTCACCCAGGTCTTTGGCCAGTGGCTGTGCGACATGGCCGAGCGCGACGGCCGGCTGGTCGGCATCACGCCGGCGATGCGCGAGGGCTCGGGCATGGTCGAGTTCGAGCGGCGCTTCCCGACCCGCTACCACGACGTCGGCATTGCCGAGCAGCACGCCGTGACCTTCGCGGCGGGCCTGGCCTGCGAAGGGCTGAAGCCGGTGGTCGCGATCTATTCCACCTTCCTGCAGCGCGCCTACGACCAGCTGATCCACGACGTCGCGATCCAGAACCTGCCGGTGGTGTTCGCACTCGACCGCGCCGGCATCGTCGGCGCCGACGGCGCCACGCACGCCGGCGCCTACGACATCGCCTACCTGCGCTGCATCCCGAACTGCAGCGTGATGACGCCGGCCGACGAGAACGAATGCCGGCAGCTCCTCTACACCGCGTTCCTGCAGGACCACCCGACGGCCGTGCGCTACCCGCGCGGCGCCGGCGCCGGCGTGGCGGTGCAGCGCGAGATGACCGCGATCCCGATGGGCACCGGCGAGATCCGGCGCGAAGCCTCGCGCGCGGCGGGCGTTCCCGGCCGCCGCATCGCGATCCTCGCGTTCGGCACGCTGCTGTATCCGGCGCTCGCCGCCGCCGAGCGGCTGGACGCGACGGTTGCCAACATGCGCTTCGTGAAGCCGCTGGACGCCGCGCTGGTCGCCGAGCTCGCGCGCACGCACGATGCGCTGGTGACGGTCGAGGAGGGCTGCACGATGGGCGGCGCCGGCAGCGCCGTGCTGGAGGCGCTGCAGGCCGCCGGCATCGAAATCCCGGTGCTGGTGCTCGGCCTGCCTGACCGCTTCGTCGAGCACGGTGACCCGGCCAAGCTGCTGGCCCTGTGCGGGCTCGACGCCGCCGGCATCGAGCAATCGGTGCTGAAGCGCTTCGGGGCAAGGCCGGCGCTGGTGCACGCGGCGGCGGTCAATCACTGAGCGGCGTTGAACGCTGCGTTCAAGCCCTTTCCGGCCCAGGACGGCCGGTTTGGTGCGATGCTTCGAAATCCGGCGCCGCGATCAGCCACCGCACCTCCTCCCGCACAAGTCTCCGATCGCGAGCGCATCCGCTCCGAGCGAACCCGTTGCATTCCATGAGCAATCTCAAAGACGCGCTGCACATCCCCGACACGCAGAGCGCGCGTGACGACCGGCACCTCGCGATCCATCGCGTGGGCATCAAGGACATCCGCTACCCGCTGCAGCTCCGCGTCGGCCGCGGCGTGCTGCCGACGATCGCGCAGTGGGACCTCGACGTCGCGCTGCCGGCCGAGCAGAAGGGCACGCACATGTCGCGCTTCATCGCGTGGCTGGACGCACTCGACGCGCCGATGGACGCCGATTCGCTGCGCCGCGGCCTGGCGGTGATGCTCGACAAGCTGCACGCCGCCGAAGGCCGCATCGAGGCACGCTTCCCGCTGTTCCTGCGCAAGCGCGCGCCGGTGTCGGGCGTCGAGAGCCTGCTCGAATACCAGGGCCGCTTCATCGCCGAGGCGCGTGCCGGCGCCACGGTGATCTGGGCCGAGGTGGTGGTGCCGGTGAAGTCGCTGTGCCCGTGCTCGAAGGAAATCTCCGACTACGGCGCCCACAACCAGCGATCGCACGTGACGATCCGCGCCGAGCTGAACTCCGACATCCCGTGGCCGGAGCTGGTGCGCTTCGCCGAAGACAGCGCGTCGAGCGAGCTGTGGCCGATGCTCAAGCGTGCCGACGAGAAGTGGGTCACCGAGCGCGCCTACGAGAACCCGAAGTTCGTCGAAGACCTGGTGCGCGACGTGGCGCTGCGGCTGAACGCCGACGAGCGCGTCGGCCGCTACCGCGTCGACGTGGAGAACTTCGAGTCCATCCACGCGCATTCGGCTTTCGCGCGGATCGAGCGCTGAGCGCTCGCGCACGGCCGCTGCGAATCGAGCGCTGCATCCCGCCCGGCGGGACCGGCCGCAGGCCGAGGGTGCCCCAGGTTCCGCGGCGGGCGCCGGGCCCGCCGCCGAGCCCGCCGTACATTGCCGCTGACCCGGCCCCGGCGTCAGGCCGCCGTCACCGGCACCTTCACCGCCTTGCCCGACGCGATCTTCTCCTGCCACAGCTTCGGCCCGGTCTGGTGCACCGAGGTGCCTTCCGAGTCGACCGCCACCGTGACCGGCATGTCGCGCACGTCGAATTCGTAGATCGCCTCCATGCCCAGGTCGCCGAAGCCGACGACCTTCGCGCCCTTGATCGCCTTGGCGACCAGGTAGGCGGCGCCGCCGACGGCCATCAGGTAGGCCGACTTGTGCTTGCGGATCGCCTCGATGCCGGTCGGCCCGCGCTCGGCCTTGCCGATCATGCCGATCAGCCCGGTCTGGGCCAGCATCATCTCGGTGAATTTGTCCATGCGCGTGGCGGTGGTCGGGCCGGCCGGGCCGACCACCTCGTCGCGCACCGGATCGACCGGGCCGACGTAGTAGATGACGCGGTTGGTGAAGTCCACCGGCAGCGTCTCGCCCTTGGCCAGCATGTCCTGGATGCGCTTGTGTGCGGCGTCGCGGCCGGTCAGCATCTTGCCGCTCAGCAGCAGCGTGTCGCCCGGCTTCCAGGCGGCGACCTCTTCGCGCGTCAGCGTGTCGAGGTCGACGCGCTTGCTCTTGTTGTAATCGGGCGCCCAGTTCACCTCGGGCCACAGGTCGAGGCTCGGCGGCTCCAGGTAGGCGGGGCCGGAGCCGTCGAGCACGAAGTGCGCGTGGCGCGTGGCCGCGCAGTTCGGGATCATCGCCACCGGCTTGCTGGCCGCATGCGTCGGGTAGGTGGCGATCTTCACGTCGAGCACGGTGGTCAGCCCGCCCAGGCCCTGGGCGCCGATGCCCAGCGCATTGATCTTGTCGCACAGCTCGATGCGCAGCTCCTCGACCTTGTTCTGCGGGCCGCGCGCCTTCAGCTCGTACATGTCGATGTCCTGCATCAGGCTCTCCTTGGCCAGCAGCATCGCCTTCTCGGCCGTGCCGCCAATGCCGATGCCCAGCATGCCCGGCGGGCACCAGCCGGCGCCCATCGTCGGCACGGTCTTGAGCACCCAGTCCACCAGGCTGTCGCTCGGATTCATCATCACGAACTTGCTCTTGTTCTCGCTGCCGCCGCCCTTGGCGGCGATCTGCACGTCCACCGTGTTGCCGGGGACCAGGCTCATGTGGATCACCGCGGGCGTGTTGTCCTTGGTGTTCTTGCGGTCGAAGTGCGGGTCGGCCACGATGCTGGCGCGCAGCACGTTGTCCGGGTTCAGGTAGCCCTTGCGGACGCCGTCGTTGACGGCTTCCTCGACGCCGGCCGGGAAGCCCTCGAAGCGCACGTCCATGCCGATCTTCAGGAACACGTTGACGATGCCGGTGTCCTGGCAGATCGGCCGGCGGCCTTCGGCGCACATCTTCGAGTTGGTCAGGATCTGCGCGATCGCGTCCTTCGCGGCGGGGTTCTGCTCCGCCTCGTAGGCGCGCGCGAGGTGGGCGATGTAGTCGGCCGGGTGGTAGTAGCTGATGTACTGGAGGGCAGCGGCAACGCTGTCGACCAGGTCGGCATGGCGGATGGTGGTCATGGGGGCGGTCTCCGGGGCGGACGGCGGGGGCGGACGGCAGGCACGGGTCGTGCACGGTACGAGCGACCGGGCACCGATCGGCAGGGCATCGGATACCCTGCGGCCCGCGAAGTTTACTGAACCGGGAGGCCGCGCTTGATTTCCAGCATCCGTCGTTTCATGGCGTCCGAATCGGCCGGCGGCCTGGTGCTGGCGGCGGCGGCCGTGCTGGCGCTGATCGTCAGCAACTCGCCGTGGAGCGGCCACTATGAGTCGCTGCTGAACCTGCCCGGCGAACTGCGCATCGGCGGAGACGCGCTGGTGCTGGCCAAGCCGCTGCTGATCTGGGTCAACGACCTGTGGATGGCGGTGTTCTTCTTCGTCGTCGGGCTGGAGATCAAGCGCGAACTGCTCGCCGGCGAACTCGCCACGCCGGTGCAGGCGCTGCTGCCGGCCGGCGCCGCGCTCGGCGGCATGGTGGCGCCGGCGGTGATCTACGCACTCGTGAACCACGCCGACCCGGCGGCACTGCGCGGCTGGGCGATCCCGGCGGCCACCGACATCGCGTTCGCGCTCGGCATCCTGATGCTGCTCGGCTCGCGCGTGCCGGCCTCGCTGAAGGTGTTCCTGACCGCAGTGGCGATCATCGACGACCTGGGGGCGATCGTCGTGATCGCGCTGTTCTACACCGCGCAGCTCTCCTGGCCGATGCTCGGCGCGGCGCTCGCCGGCGGCGTGGTGCTGGCGCTGCTGAACCGCTTGGGAGTGATGCGCATCGGGCCCTACGTGATCGTCGGGCTGATCGTCTGGGTGTGCGTGCTGAAGTCGGGCGTGCATGCCACGCTGGCCGGGGTGGCGACGGCGCTGGCGATTCCGCTGCGCGGCGGGCACGGCGGCGGCGCCTCGCCGCTGGAGACCGCCGAGCATGCGCTGCACCCGTGGGTGGCGTTCGCGGTGCTGCCGGTGTTCGCGTTCTGCAACGCGGGCGTGTCGCTCGCGGGCGTCGGCTGGAACACGCTGGCGCAGACGGTCCCGCTGGGCATCGCCGCCGGGCTGCTGGTCGGCAAGGCGGTCGGGGTGTTCGGCGCGTCGTGGTTGATCGTCCGCTTCACGACCGCGCGGCTGCCGGCCGGCGCCACGCGGCTGCAGTTCGTCGGCGTGTGCGTGCTGTGCGGCGTGGGTTTCACGATGAGCCTGTTCATTGGCGCGCTCGCATTCGATGGCCAGGGCGCCGATCGCGACATCCAGCTCAAGCTCGGCGTGCTCGGCGGCTCGCTGCTGTCGGGTTTGATCGGGACGGCGATCCTGCTGCGAGCCGCTCCGCGTCGCTGAGCAGCGCCGACGCGTACACGCGGCGCACGCTTCCGACGGACTCGAACTCCGCGCGCCGTCAGCCCAGCGTGTCGAGGATCGCGGCGATGCGCGCGAGGCGCGCGCGCGGGTTCAGCAGGCACAACCGCAGCGCGGGCCGGCCGCGCACCGAGGTCGGCGCGATGAAGGCGCGGCCGTCGCGCAGCGTGTCGTGCGACCAGCGCTCGTGCGCGGCGGCGTCCCAGCCGCGGCGGTGGAAGGCGATCACCGTCAGCGCCGGGTCCATCGCCAGTTCCAGCGACGGGCGCGAGCAGATGTCCGCGGCGACCGCCTGCGCCAGCTCGAACGACGCGTCGATCGCGCCGGCATAGGCGCGCGTGCCGTAGGTCGCGAGCGAGAACCACAGTGGGAAGCCGCGCGCCCGGCGCGACAGGTGGATGCCGTAGTTGAACGGGTTCCAGTCGTTGCCGGCGTGTATCGGGTCGATGTATTCGGCGCGCTGCGCCAGCGCCTGCGCCGCGCCGGGCGGGTCGCGGTACAGCAGCGCGCAACTGTCGTAGGGGGCGAACAGCCACTTGTGCGGGTCGACGACCAGGCTGTCGGCCGCGCCGATGCCGGCCAGCAGCGGCCGGGCGCGGTCCGACAGCAGTGCCGCGCCGCCGTAGGCCGCATCGACGTGCAGCCAGACGCCGGCCTCGCGGCAGGCCGCACCGATGCCCGGCAGGTCGTCGACGACGCCGAGGTTGGTGGTGCCGGCCGAAGCGACGACGGCGAAGACCCGGCGCTCGGCCCGCCGCCGGTCGTCGTCGAGGGCGGCGCGAACGGTGGCGCCGTCGAGCCGGAAGTGGTCGCCGGTGTCCAGCTCGATCAGGTCGACGTCGAGCACGCGGGCGGCGGCGGCCACGCTGGCGTGCGCCTCGCGGGAGGCGAGCACGGCCCAGCGCGTTGGCGACGGCGGCATTCGCGGGGGCGAGCGCGGGTCCGGCTGCTGCTCATCCGACCGCGCACCCGTGCCCGCATCCGGCCGCGCAAGCCGCGCCGCATGCCGCGCCGCATGCAGCGCCGACAGCGTGCCCAGCGTCGCACCCGGCACGAAGCAGCCGCCGGCGCCCGGCGGCAGCCCGGCCAGGCCGGCGAGCCATTGCAGCACCGCGTTCTCGGCGGCGATCAGGCCGGCGCCGTCGTTCCAGGCGCCGGTGAATGACGGGAAGGCGCCGAGCAGCCAGTCGGCGCCGATCGCCGCCTCGGTGGGCGCGTGCGGTACGAAGGCGAGAAAGTCGGGGTGGTCGTTGCTGATCGCCGTCGGCACGATGCGCTCGCGGAACAGCGCCAGCGCGGCATCACCGCCGAGGCCGTCGGGGCAGATGGCGGCAGCCAGAGGCGGCAGCAGTTCGGCGGCCGGCCGCGGCGCGTTCAGCGGCGGCGTGCGGCGGCGGCGGTCGAGCGCGAGCTCGGCGATCGTGTGCAGCAGCCGCTCGTTGTCGGGCGTCAGCCCGTGCATCGGCGGCGCGTCGTCGCTCGCGGGCATCGCTGCGCGGTGGCTGGGTGGCGCCGGTCGAAAGGCCGGGTGGGCGCCGCCGCGCCGTCAGTGCGGCTCGCTGCCGGGCGCCGGCGCCATCAGCCGGTCGGTCATCGCGATCGCCATCGCCGACAGCAGGAAGGCGAGGTGGATCAGCGTCTGCCACATCAGCACGTGCTGCGTGTAGTTGGCGGCGTTGATGAAGGTCTTCAGCAGGTGGATCGAGCTGATGCCGATGATCGCGGTGGCGAGCTTGACCTTCAGCACCGACGCGTTCACGTGGCTCAGCCACTCCGGTTGGTCGGGGTGGCCTTCGAGGCGCATGCGGCTGACGAAGGTCTCGTAGCCGCCGACGATCACCATGATCAGCAGGTTGGAGATCATCACCACGTCGATCAGCGCCAGCACCACCAGCATGATCACCGTCTCGTTGAGCTTGGGCGGCTCGTAGCCGGTGATCGCGCCGGCGGCATCGCGGATCGCCGCGTTCTGGTAGCCGATGCTGGTGATCAGCTTCTGCAGCGCCTCCTGGTTGCCGAAGGCCGCCTCGATCAGGTGCACCAGTTCGACCCAGAAGTGGAAGACGTAGACGGCCTGGGCGAGGATCAGGCCCAGGTACAGCGGCAATTGCAGCCAGCGGCTCGCGAAGATCAGGCGCGGCAGCGGCCGCATCGTGACGTTGTTCGGGTCGTTGGAAGGGGGCATTGGTGGGAGCTGGCGGATCAGGGATAGTCCGATGGCGGCGGATTGTAGGTGCCGGACCATGACGAAGATCACGGCCTGTCCGAGTAAGGGCACCGTAAGAGCCAGCCCCTACCTTCCAACCATTCCACAAACCCAGCCTCAGCGAGGAGACACGCATGTCCGAGAAGTTGTATCTGCCGTCCGAAGCCGCCAGCCGTGACGCCTGGGTGTCCGGCATGCCGGCCTACGAGGCGCTGTGCGCTGAAGCGGCGGCCGATCACCAGGGCTTTTGGGGCCGCCTCGCGCGCGAACTGGTCACCTGGAAGACGCCGTTCACCCGCGTGCTCGACGAAAGCAACGCGCCGTTCTTCAAGTGGTTCGACGACGGCACGCTGAACGTGTCGTACAACTGCCTGGACCGGCAGGTCGAGGCCGGCCTCGGCGACAAGGTCGCGATCATCTTCGAGGCCGACGGCGGCGAGGTCACCCGCGTCACGTACAGCGAACTGCTCGAGCGCACCTGCCGCCTGGCCAACGCGCTGAAGGCGCGCGGCGTCAAGAAGGGCGACCGCGTCGTCATCTACATGTCGATGAGCATCGAGGGCGTGACCGCGATGCAGGCCTGCGCACGCATCGGCGCGACGCACTCGGTCGTCTTCGGCGGCTTCTCGGCGCAGAGCCTGCGCGACCGCATCGAAGGCGCCGGCGCGGTGATGGTGATCACCGCCGACGAGCAGCTTCGCGGCGGCAAGCAGCTCCCGCTGAAGGCCATCGTCGACGAGGCGATCTCGCTCGGCGGCTGCGAGAGCGTGAAGGACGTGATCGTCTACCAGCGCACCGGCGGCAAGATCGCCTGGGTGCCAGAGCGCGACCGCTGGATGCACGAGGAAACCGCGACCCAGGCCACCGAGTGCGAGCCGGAATGGGTCGGCGCCGAACACCCGCTGTTTCTGCTCTACACCTCCGGCTCCACCGGCAAGCCCAAGGGCGTGCAGCACTCGACCGGCGGCTACCTGCTGCATGCGGCGCTGACGACCAAGTGGACCTTCGACCTGAAGCCGAACGACGTGTTCTGGTGCACCGCCGACATCGGCTGGGTCACCGGCCACACCTACATTGCCTATGGCCCGCTGGCGCTGGGCGGCACCGAGATCGTGTTCGAGGGCGTGCCCACCTATCCGGACGCCGGCCGCTTCTGGAAGATGATCCAGGACCACAAGGTGTCGGTGTTCTACACCGCGCCGACGGCCATCCGCTCGCTGATCAAGGCCGCCGAATCGAACGAGGCGGTGCACCCGAAGCGCTACGACCTCAGCAGCCTGCGCATCCTCGGCTCGGTCGGCGAGCCGATCAATCCGGCCGCCTGGGAGTGGTACCACGCGAACATCGGCGGCGGCCGCTGCCCGATCGTCGACACATTCTGGCAGACTGAGACCGGCGGCCACATGATCACGCCGCTGCCCGGCGCCACGCCGCTCGTGCCCGGTTCGTGCACGCTGCCCTTCCCCGGCATCGACGCGGCAATCGTCGACGAGACCGGCAACGACGTGCCGAACGGCCAGGGCGGCATCCTCGTCGTCAAGAAGCCGTGGCCGAGCATGATCCGCACGATCTGGGGTGATCCGGAGCGCTTCCAGAAGAGCTACTACCCGACGGAGCTGAAGGGCTACTACCTGGCCGGCGACGGCGCCATCCGCGACGCGAAGACCGGCTACTTCACGATCACCGGCCGCATCGACGACGTGCTGAACGTCAGCGGCCACCGCATGGGCACGATGGAGATCGAGTCGGCGCTGGTGTCTTGCACCGAGCTGGTGGCCGAGGCGGCGGTGGTCGGCCGGCCTGACGAGACCACCGGAGAGGCCATCTGCGCCTTCGTCGTGCTGAAGCGCCCACGCCCGAGCGGCGAGGAGGCGAAGAAGATCGCGAAGGAGCTGCGCGACTGGGTCGGCAAGGAGATCGGCCCGATCGCCAAGCCGAAGGACATCCGCTTCGGCGACAACCTGCCGAAGACGCGCTCCGGCAAGATCATGCGGCGCTTGCTGCGCTCGGTGGCCAAGGGCGAGACGGTGACGCAGGACACGTCCACGCTGGAGAACCCGGCGATCCTGGAGCAGCTCGGCCAGGCGTACTGAGCGCGCCCAGGTCCGGGCTGCGCCCAGCCCGCCCGCCGCGGCGGGCACAGCAAAAAGCCCCGCATCGCGGGGCTTTTTCTGTCTTGCGGGGGCGTTGCCCCGCGGGTCACCGAAGGTCGGTCACTTCAGCGACAGCACCCAGGTCACGAGCTGCTTCGCCTCGGCTTCCGAAACCTGCGGATTCGCGGGCATCGGCACCGCGCCCCAGGAGCCCGAGCCGCCCTTGAGCACCTTCTGGGTCAGCTTGTCGACGGCGTCCTTCTGGCCGGCGTACTTGGCGGCGACCTCCTTGTAGGCGGGGCCGACGACCTTCTTGTCCACCGAGTGGCAGGCCATGCAGTTCTTCTTCTGCGCCAGGTCGGCGTTGGCGAAAACCGGGCCGGTGGCCAGAGCGAGGATCAACAGCGGGAGAGCTTTCATGGCGTCCTTTCGAGGCGACGTGTCGTGGGCTTGGGGAAGGCGGCGTGACGGTGAAGCGAGGGGTGGAGCGAGACGGAGATCCGGCCGACCGTTCGCGGCGGTGCCTGCGATACAGTCGCTGCAACGGATTGTAGGGTGGGGCGGTTGACGGGCCCGACCCGAGAGGCCCCGGAATCTCCCTGGGTGGCCGTGCAGGCGGGAGTGTGCTCACATGGTCATGGTGGTCATCGGCGTGGTGCTCCTGGCCTTGCGCCTGCTCGAGATCGGACCGGTCGCCGGCTGGTCGTGGTGGATCGTGCTGGCGCCGTTCGGCGCCGCGGTGATCTGGTGGTGGTGGGCCGACACCAGCGGCTGGACCAAGAAGCGCGAGATCGACCGCATGGAAGCGCGCAAGCAGGAGCGGCGGCGCAAGAACATGGAATCGCTGGGCATGGACCCGCGGCATCGGCGCGATCGCTGAATCGCCGGTTTGCAGACTCGCCGTTCCGCCGTTCCGCCAATCCGCCGATCCGCCAATTCGCTGATCCGGTCCCGATGCCCTGAACCGCGCCGGCTCAGCGCCGCGCGCCACGCCGCCGGGCGGCCTCGACGCTGGCAACGCACACCACGAGCCAGGTGCCGCCCGCCACGAAGCCGGCGACCACGTCGCTCGGCCAGTGCACCAGCAGGAACAGGCGGCTGCAGCCGACGCCGAAGGCCGTCGCCACCGCCAGCAACACCGCCGGGAGCCGCCAGGCGGCCGGCAGGAAGCGCAGCGCGAGGTAGGCGAGCAGCCCGTAGACCAGGATCGAGCCCGACGAATGCCCGCTCGGGAAGCTGTAGCCGGCTTCGTTGGCGAGGGCGTGGTCGTGCAGCGGCCGGGTGCGCTCAAACAGCGCCTTCAACAAGCGCGTCAGCACGCCGTTGCCGGCGATCGACGCGGCCCAGGCCAGCGCCAGCGCCCTGCGCCCGCGCCAGGCGAGCGCCAGCGCGACGCCGATGCACAGCACCGTCAGCGTCGCCACGTCGCCCAGCCGCGTGATCCGGGCGAAGGCCTGTTGCGTGCCGATCGACACGCTGGCGCGCAGCGCGTCGGAGAACGCCAGGTCGAGCTCGCCGACGCGCCGGCCGGAGCCGATGCCTTCCGCGACTTCGGCGAACAGCGCCGCGCCGCCAGCGATCGCACCGAACCCGGCGGCCAGGCCGATCGCGACGGGTGCGAGGGCGATCGGCTCCGCACCGGCGGCGACACGGGCGCGGCCCCAGGCGTTCCACCCCCGGTGAAGCTGCGTCGCCGCCCACCAGGCCGCCACCGTGCCGGCCAGCAGCGCGCCCATCGCCACGCCGAACACGGCCAGCGCGTGGTTGCCGAGCCAGCCGGCGACTTCGAGCCAGGCCGTGCTGGCGCCGGGTTCGTGTTCCGTCATGGCATCAGTCGCCCAACGCCAGCTCGTGGCGCGCCACCGCCTCGAACCGGGGTGCCCGGTAGTCCCAGCGCTCGACGATCGCGCGCCGCGGCGGGCCGGCCTCGTAGCGGATCAGGTTGACCGAGTTCGGCGCTTCCGGCCGCACGCGCCGTGACACCGCGGTTCCGGCCTGCAGCACCCAGGCGGGCCGGGGCGCCTGCGGCAGCAGCGCCGCGACCGGCAGCAGGAACGGCAGGTGGATGTGGCCGCCGAGCAGCAGGTCGGCGCCGGCCTCGGCCCACCGGCTCAGCGCCGGCGCGTGGCCGCGCAGCTGGTTCGCGCGGTCGCGCGGCAGCGTCACGGCCAGCGGATGGTGGGTGACGACGACGCGCAGCGGGCGCAAGCCGGCGGGCGCGACGGTCGTTGGTGACGCGGTGGCGCTGATCGTGGCCGCGACCGCGGGCCCACTCGCAGCGTCGGCCGCCCGGGCGACGGAGCTCGCGGCCGCGAAGCCCGTGCGGGCCTGCCGCAGCCGCGCGGCCACGCGCTCGACCTGCGCCTGCGACAGCTCGCCGTTCTTGTGCCGCCACCAGCGCGTGGTGTTCAGCGCGATCAGCAGCAGCTCGTCCGACGCGAACTCCGCTTCCAGCGCCTCGCCGAAGGCCGCCCGATAGCGCGCGTACGGCGCGCCCAGGCGCAGCGCCAGGTTGAACAGCGGGATGTCGTGGTTGCCCGGCATCACGATGCAGCGCGGCACCGGGAGACGGTCGACGAAGCTGCGGGCGGCGTCGAACTCGCTGCGCCGGGCGCGCTGCGTGACGTCGCCCGAGAGCACCGCCAGCGTCGGCGACAAATCGGCGGCGAGTTGCAGCACCGCGTCGAGCACCGCCGCCTGCTCGGTGCCGAAATGCGTGTCCGACAGGTGCAGCAGCCGCATCACGCGGCCTGCGGCGCCTGCGGGCCGACGCCCAGCCCGTCGATCGACCCGGCGATGCGCTCGTCGATCGGCGCGGCAACCGCGTCGCCCGGCTCGCTCGGCTTGAGCAGCATCAACGGCTGCGGCGATACCTGGAAGACGATCGGCGCCCGCATCCATGCCGTCTCGCCGTCGGCCGCCACCTTGACGTGGCGGGCGCCGCGCGGCCGCACGGTGATGTGGCGGAACGAGAAGCCCAGCACGTCCTCGGCATCGCCCAGGTTGCCGAGCGCGCCGCGCAATGCCAGCCACAGCATCGTGGCGCTGCCGACCGGCCGCAGTGCGACGCCGGCCAGGCGGCCGTCACGGATCGAGCAGGCCTCGGCCATGCCGATCTGCTCCAGCTGCAGCGCGTTGTTGCCGACGAACAGCGTCGGCGTGCGCAGCTCGCGGCCGATTGCGCTGCCGGCATCGGCGCCGCCCGCCTGGGCACCGCCGCCGTCGTCGTCGATCCGCAGGCGCAGCGGGCGGTGGTCGCGCAGCAGCGTGAAGAGTGCCGAAGCGGCCGCGACGATCCGGCTGCGCCCGAACTGGCGCTTGTAGGCCTCGCGGTCTTCCAGCAGCGTCGGGTACAGCCCGAGGCTGGCGTTGACGAGGAAAACGCGCCCGTTGACGCGGCCGACCTGCACCGGCACCGCGTGCGCCGTGAGCAGCGCGCGCGTGGCCTCGGCGGTGTCCAGCGGGATGCCGTGCGCCCGCGCGAAATAGTTGAAGGTGCCCTGCGGCAGCACGCCCAGCGCACAGCCGCTGCCGATCACCGCATTCGCCACTGTGTTGATCGTGCCGTCGCCGCCGGCGACGACCATGTCGCCCTCGATCGCCTGGGCCACGCGCACCGCGGCAGCGGCGATCTGCGGCATGTGGCGCGGTTCGGTGACGAGGTGCAGGCGGTAGGGGCGGCCGGCGGCGTTCAACACGCCTTCGATCGCGGCGCGCTCGTCGGCCGCATCGGCCGCGCCCGAGCCGCCGTTGAGCACGATGATCAGCGGGCGCGCCGGGTCGGGCCGCCAGCGGGCGGGTGTTGCGTTCGCCACGGCGGCGCGCGCAGCCAGCGGCTCGGCGGCGACGGGCGGGCTGCTTGTCGGCGTGGGCGTCGGCGCGGAGATCGGCGCAGAAGTCGGCGCCGGTTCGGAGGCGGGGTGGGCGATCGTCATGCGGTGGTCGGTTGTTCGGCCGATCACACCACGCAGCCGCCCGCCACCGCCAGCAGACGCCGTCATCGCACGCTGTCGGACAAGGCCTACGCGCTCCGGCCGCCCGGCACGAAACGCCGACGCGCGCCCGCTCTGAACTGACTTTGACAGTTACAAGTGACACATCCTTCTAAGGAAACGCTGAACAATTCGGCCGACATCCTACTTGCTCCGTGCATCGACACATCCGCGGTGGTGCCCTGCCTGCAACCCAATTGATGCCCTCGGCGCCCGCCCTATCGGTGAGCGCGCAAGGTGTCGGCGCGCAGGCTCGCGAGCCGCGCGATCTGAAAGACATTGTCTGGCGAGACCTGGACATAGTCATCCAATCCGCCGGACCGCATGATCGGATAAGCCTCGGCTGTCTGATATACGCCGTCTTTCAGCAGTGTTTTGTCGATGTACACGGCCACCACCTCGCCCAACACGAGCCAGCCACTGAGCTTTTCGCCTTGGGTGTTTCGGAACTGCACGATGTCGACCACCTTGCATTCCATGGCTGCGCGGCTTTCGCCCACCCGCGGGACGTTGACCATGCGACCCGGCACGGCCGTGAGGCCGGCGAGCGGAAACTCGTCCTCGCCGTGTGGCAGCGGTGCCGAGGTCTGGTTCATCTGATCAGCCAGCTCGCGGGTGACCAGGTTCCAGGTGAACTGCCGCGTTTCCGATGCGTTTTGAACGCTGTCTTTCCAGGCGATCGAGGAAAATCCGATGATCGGCGGGTCGTAGTTGAACGCGTTGAAGAAACTGTAGGGCGCGAGATTGACCCGGCCTTGCGCGTCGCGCGACGAGATCCAGCCGATGGGCCGCGGGGCGATCAGCGCATTGAGCGGGTTGTGGCTCAGCCCGTGGCCCTTGGCGGGCTCGTAGTAGTGAAAGTCTCGAACAGTCATGGTATCCCTTTCCGCGGCGGCTTATTGCGCCACCAAATTGACGGTCTTGGCAATGTTGGTGAACTTCTCGTGCTCTGCCCGCAAAAACGCCGCTGCCTGCTGCGGCGTCATGGAGTCCAGCTTGCGCAGGCCCTGCTCCGTGGCAAGCGCGAGGTATTCCGGACTGTCATTCCACTCTTGGAAGGCCTTACTCAGGCGTGCGACGACGGCATCGGGTATGCGCGCGGGTGCGAACAAGCCGCCCCAGAGGCCGATCTCGAATTTCTTGAATCGAGCGTTCTC
Source organism: Piscinibacter sp. (assembly GCA_044223035.1). GTDB lineage: Bacteria > Pseudomonadota > Gammaproteobacteria > Burkholderiales > Burkholderiaceae_C > JBGAMJ01. Next base: position 28,945 of record JBGAMJ010000032.1, on the reverse strand, counting down.
GCCCAGCGTGGCCAGGTCCGGCAGGAGCGCATGCCGCTTGGCGCTCGCGATGCCGATGGCCTTCAGCCGTCCGGTCTGAATCATTCCCAGGAGCGGCCCCGCAAGAGGAAGAAACGCGAGGTCCACCTCGCCGCCGGCCAAGGCCGTGGTGATGGGAACGGCGCCTTTGTACGGAACCTCCAGCAGCTTGACGCCCGCGCGCGCCTGAAACTCGGCGGCCGCAAGATGCGCGGCCGTGCCCTGGCCCCAGTGGGCAATGGACAGTTCCTTCGCGCCCGGCTTTTGCATCTGCTCGAGCAGCGCATTGAGGTTGTTGAAGGGGCGGTCGGGATGAGTGACGAGGACCATGTCCGCGATCCCGAACGGACCGATGAGCTTGAAGCTGTCGAACTTGTACTTGGCCGAAGCGACCGTGAGCGGCGCCATCAGCAAATCCGTACCGGTGATTGCGAGCAACGTGTACCCGTCGGGCGCCGCGTTCAACACGTTCATGGCCGCGATGGAGCCGCCCGCACCAGGCAGGTTGTCGACCACGACAGGCTGTCCAAGGGCGCGCTGGGTCATGGGCGCGGATGCCCGCAGCACCGAGTCGACCCCGAACCCGGGCGGGTAAGCGACCTTGATCACGACGGGTTTGTTCGGATAGGGCTGCGCGGTGGCGGCGGTGGCGCCGCAAAGCGCAACCACGACAAGAGCGGCATCCAAGAGTCTGCGAGTCAGTGTTTTCATATTCGTCTCCGTGCGCCGGTCAAAACCGGCGAAGTGTTGTAAATGCAAGAGTCATGTCATAGACCCTGCGGCTTCGATCCAGAACGGTTACCCGCCTTCAAAGGCCTCAGCTCAGCGAGGCGTAAACGCTCGTTTCAAAACCGTAGAACACGTCTAAGGTTCTCGGCTCCGCGAAGGGCATCGTCTGCATCATGGCCAGGCCTGCGATGTTCCGGGTGGGGTCGATCCAGAAGTACGCATTGGCCAATCCTGCCCAGGCCAGGCTGCCGGCGCTGCGGCCGGTGGGCGTCGCGCTCTCGTTGACCATGAAGCCCAGGCTCCAGGTCTTTGGCACGCCGGGGAAGAACTCCACGTCGTCCGAGAAGGTGGGCTTCTGCGTCGACAGACGGGTCACGCGAAGCGCGCCGATGGCATTGCGCGACATCAGGGCCACCGACGCCGGCGTGATGACCTGGTTGCCATTGCCTCGCCCCCCGTTGAGGACCATGCGCATGAACTTCAGGTAGTCGTTGGCGGTCGAGTACAGGCCTGCGCCGCCCGACTGGAACTCCGGCTCCTGCACTGTTTCGAAGGGGATCACGGACAACGTTCCGTCGGCGCCTCGTGCGTGCATGCCGGCCAGTCGGGTGCGCATGGCTGTGCTGATCTTGAACGCCGTGCTGTCCATGCCCAGCGGTCCTGTGATGTGGCGCTGGAGGTAGTCACCCAGGCTCAGGCCGCTCGCGGCTTCGACCAACTGGCCCACCCAATCGGTGCCAATGCCGTATTCCCAGCGCGTGCCGGGGTCGAAGCACAGAGGCACTCGCAGTGCTGCCTTCTGTCCCGCCAGAATGCCGGGGATGTTCTGCGTTCGGTAGTAGCGATCCAGGTCCGCATTCCAGATCTCGTAGGTGAAGCCGGACGTGTGCGTGAGCAGATGCCGCAGGGTGACCTCGCCTTTCGCGTCGCGCAGCTGGGGCGCACCATTCGCGTCCCAGCCCTCGAGAACCTTGAGACCGCCCAGCTCGGGGATCACTGCGGCCGCTGGACCGTCCAGGCTCAACTTGCCCTGCTCGACCAGTTGCAGGGCTGCGGCGCTGGTGATGGGCTTGGTCATGGAGGCGAGGAGCATCACCGTGTCCAGGTCCATTGCTGCGGCGGCGCCGAGCGTACGCGCTCCCTGCGCCGCAATGTAGAGGGTCTCACTACCAGTGGTCACCGCAGCGGCTACGCCGGCCGTGTCGCCGGACGCGACGGCACGGGCCAGCACGGGATCGACGTTGGCTTTCAGTCTGGCGGTGAGATCCGTCGACGAGCCTCCGCAACCCGCGACCGGAAAGGCTGCCAGCGCGGCGGCGGATTTGAGAAATGTTCTGCGATCTTGTGTCAAGGCTTGTCCCCCGTGCGCCGGTCAGAACCGGCAAGGTGTTGTCCCGCGTCTGCCACCCGTACCCAAAGCAACATCTGATCGTCCCGACCCAAGGCAGGAGCCGTATGCGGTAGCTCCGCACGTACGGATCTGTGGCGGGGGTGCTGGGTGACTGGCATTCCTACTCCGACGAATGTGGATTGGGGCCGTCAGTTGGACAACGCCGTCGCGACCGTCGGGGAGGAGCTGTCCTTTTTCATCCGGATGAACCGGTGGCCGAGAATGCGGCAAGTCCGCGCGCCTGGTCGCCGCTCTTCCACATCATCGAGTTGACGGCTTCCTGCATGCCGTCGGCGCCCACAGTGCCCGTGGCAGCAGTCGCATTGGCCAGGACCTTGATGCTCTTGATCGCAACGGTGGGCCCCGCCGCGAGTTGCCGCGCCCACGACATGGAAACGGTCTGGAGTTCCGACTCCGGCACCACCTGGTTGATGACCCCCCAGCGCTCGAGCGTCCGCGGATCCTGGCGGCGCCCGAGCATCGCCATCTCCTTGGCTCGGGCAAGACCCGCTCGCTGCACCACGCGTTGGACGCCACCCAGCAGCGGCAGCAAGCCGAGTGACACCTCCACCATTCCGAACGACGCCGTGTCGGCAGCGACGACGATGTCGCACATGAGTGCCAACTCGAAGCCACCGCCGAGTGCTGCCCCATGCACCGCCGCCACGGTCGGGATCGGAACGCTTTCGAGCGACTCCCATATCGCTTTCAGGGCGTTGTGGTCCCGGGTGCCGCCTGCGATCGTGCCCAGGTCCGCGCCGGCGCAGAAGTGGCGCATGGAACTGCGCAGGAGCAGGGCGCGGCAGCCTTCACCGAGAGCCCTGGCGTAGACGGTCGCAAGCGCATCCAGCAGGGCGTTGTCCATGAGGTTGTGCGGCGGCTTCGCCAGTGTGACGATGCCCACCCCGCCGTCCTTCTGATAAATGATCGAACCCATGTGAGTGCTTCTCCAAACAACGAAACAGCAGCGGCGTCAACCGGCTGAGGCAAATCGCGGCAAGGGCAGACAGGTCGCGCCGTCCTTGTGCCTCAACGCCCCTTGAAGTCCAGAACCGGTCGAGGACGGCCGGCCTTCAATGCCTTGACCGCTGACCGGCGCTGCACTGCTCGAACTGCGAGAGACACGGATCAAAATCGCTGGTATCAGGGACGGCGCTGTCAAGCGATCCGGCGGGCACGTCCGGCCCACTCGCGCTCACGCAGGACGTATTTCTGGATCTTCCCGGTGGATGTCCGCGGTAGTTCTCCGAACACCACCCGCTTGGGCACCTTGAACCGCGCGAGCCGCGACCTGACGTGGTCGATGATGTCCTGCTCACTGGCCATTGCCGCTGGGCGCAGGACGATGAACGCCATCGGCACTTCGCCCCAGCGGTCATCGGGGGCTCCCACCACCGCGACTTCGAGAACGGCGGGGTGACTCGCGATGGCCTGTTCCACCTCGATCGACGTGATGTTCTCGCCACCCGAGATGATCACGTCCTTGCTCCGGTCGCGCAGCTCAAGGTAGCCGTCGGGGTGCAGAACTCCGAGGTCGCCGGAACGGAACCACCCGTCCGGCGCGGCGGCGATGGTGGCCGCTTCATCCTTGAGGTAGCCCAGCATCAGATTGTTCCCGCGCAGCAGGATCTCGCCGATCGTCGCGCCATCCGCCGGGACGTCTCGCCCGTCGGGCCCAACCACCCGCGCTGTCAGCCCGACAAAGTTCGCGACACCCTGCCGGGCTCGAAGCCGGGATCGGTCGTCGGCAGGCAGTTTGCTCCACTCCGGGTGCCAGTCGCAGAGCATGGCCGGCCCGTAGCATTCGGTAAGTCCGTAGACCTGGGTGACGTCTATGCCCAGCTTGTCGGCGGCTGCCAGCAGGGTTGGGCTCGCGGGCGCTCCGCCGATCACGAACCGGATGACGTCACTACCCGTGTGGCGGTCGGGCGCCTCAGGCGCGTGCACAAGCATGGACAACACCGCTGGGGCGCCGCACAGGTGTGTGACGGCGTCCTCGACGAGGAGTCGCCAGGCCACTGCGGCGTCAACCTTGGGCAGGCAGACGTGCTTTGCGCCCGCAGCGGTCACCGCCCATGGGAAGCACCACCCGTTGCAGTGGAACATCGGAAGCGTCCACAGGTAGGCCGAGGACGCCGTCAAGCCGGTGTGGGCGACCATGGCCAGCGCCTGAAGGTAGGCGCCGCGGTGGTGGTACATGACGCCTTTGGGGCGTCCCGTCGTCCCGGAGGTGTAGTTGATGGACAGCAGCGAGCGTTCGTCGTCCGGTGCGATGCCCATCGGTGTCGCTTCGGCGAGCAGGTTCTCGTAAGAACCACCGTCGCCGGGCCCCGCCCGCACGATCCGGGGTGGTTGTGCCATGCGGTCGACCACGGTGGTGACCAATTCGTCGAACTGCGGATCGTGCAACAGCACCGCGCTTTCGGAGTGCTCGAGGATGTAGACGACCTCGTCTGCGGACAGGCGGGTGTTGATCGTCACCAGTGGTGCACCCGCCCACGGCACGCCATAGGCCGCTTCGAGCATGACGTGGGTGTTGGGGGCGAGGATCGCGACCGGGCGTCCCTCGGCCAGCGGGGCGAGTGCGCCCGCCAGCCGGCGGCACCGGTCACGAAACTCGGCATAGGTCCAGCGGCGATCGCCATCGACCACCGCGATGCGGGACCCATGGACCGCTGCCGCGCGGTCGAGGAACGTGAGTGGGCTCAATGGTTCGAAAGACAGTGACCTGGGATCTGAATTCATTCTTTCTCCATGCGTCATGGGTTGCTCATCGCGGGACGACGGGGAGCAAAACGTGGGACGGGTGCGCGCGGTCGTGCAGCACTGTCTGGTCCGCGGGGTGGGTGGCCGTGTCGGTTCCGGTCGGGGCGCCGGTGCCGGCATTGCGGTCCCAGCGGGGAAAGTCGCTCGAGGTGATGTGCAAGCGGACCCGGTGGCCTGCCCTCAGCACGTGGCTGATGTTCCACAACTGGATCCGGAACAGGTATGGGGTGCCGGGGTCCAGAAGGGTCGGGTTGTCGTAGGACTCGCGGAAGCGGCCGCGCACAATGCCTTCGGCGAGGTTCTGGGCGTAACCGTCGGGTCGAACGTCGGAGAGCACCGCGACGAAGTCGGTGTCCGCAGCTGTGGTGGCGGCGTGCAGGTAGACCGTGACGGGGCCGGTGATCTCCAGGTCCTGGATGAGTTCCGGTCCGGTGTACACCAGCACATCGGAGCGGGCCTGGTTCTCTCGTTGATCAGCGACCCCACCACCCACGGTTCGACCACCTGCGCTCGGCACGGGGTTGTCCGGGTCGTAATGAAAATGGTCGGAGGGCTGATCGTCCGGCGGCACGGTGGACAGACTTCCGTCACCGTGCAATGAATTGGCTGAACCGGCGCTGTGCAGGTAGTACGGGGTGAACACGGTACGGGCGAGTGGCCATTCCTGCTCGTCGCGCCACCGGTTCTCACCCATCACAAAGATGCGGACCGGTGCGCGGGGCAGCTCCCTGCCATCCGACTTGAGGTAGTGATCGAACCATTTCAGTTGTACGTCGAGCAGCGACACCGCCGCTTCGGGGCCGAAGTCGATGTCGCCGGTTCCGCCGGAGGTCGGCTGGTTGAACGGCAGTTGGTGCGCCCACGGGCCCATGAGGAGGGCTTGCCCGGCACGTGCTGGCGCCCCGAGGGCGCTTGTCCGCAGCCCTTCGAAGTACAGCGGGGTGTCCCGGTTGGCGATGTCGTACCAGGAGCCGATGTGCAGCATGGGAACATTCATGTTGAACAGCTGTCGGCTGAGGTCCGTCGCCCACCAGTACGGGCCGTCGGTCGGGTGCGACAGGATGTCCCGCAGGAACGCCGCTCCTCGCCCGAGGCGGTCGACCCAATCCGTGATCGGCAGGTGCCTCAGGGTCTCGTCAGTCAGCGGGGAGAACCGTTGCCTCGGGTCGACCTTGAGCTTGGCGAGATCGGCGATCGCGCGTTCGTCGCCCTCTTGCCTCAGAACCGCTTCGGCCATGTTCACGAAGTAGCTCAGCATCCAGCCGAGTTCGAGTGCGCCGCCGTTGTACCAGTAGTTCTCGAACTTCAGCTGGTACGCGGAGACGGGGATGCAGGTTTTCAGGTGCGGCGGTCGCTGGGTCGCAGCGAGGTACTGGGCGATGGCTCCATAGGACTGGCCGAATGTGCCGACCACTCCGCTGGAACCGGGCAGCGCGGCCGCCCACTCGATGGCGTCGTAGCCGTCGCGCGCCTCGTAGATCAAAGGGTACCAAGCCCCCTCGGACGTGAACCGTCCACGGGTGTCCTGTACGACGACCAGATAGCCGTGCGAGGCGAAGTAGCGCGCCTCGCTGAAGTCCGCTGCAAGATCGTTGAGCCGCTTTCCGTAGGGCGTCCGCCGCAAAAGCACCGGAAGAGGCCCGGAAGCGGCGGGACGGTACACGTCCGCCCGCAGGACCGTCCCATCGCGAGCGGCCATCGCGAGATCGTCCTCCCGAGTTACCTCAAACGGGCCGCGCTGCGATTCAATGGATTTATTGGACATCATGTCTTTCCCTACTCAGTGGGCCGATGCGGTTGGGGTCAGCGAGGCTCGACTGCCTGCGGGAACGCCTCGACTCGAGACGTTGGTCGAGTACATCCTTATCGGGATCAGGCGGAAAGGTCGGAGGCGATTCACTTATTCGCAAACAATGCCGGGCATGTTGTGTCTCCGTGAGATAAGTACTGATGACCTCAGTCTCCCGGAACGCGGACGTTTGGTGATTGCACCGAAGCGCCACCCTTGCTTGGAAGTGCCACGAGCGGAACAGCACCGCATGGCCGGCCAGCGGCCTGAAAAGTTCAGCGAGCCGGACGGATGCGATACAGCCCGTTGTTCTGGTCGGCCGTGACGTAGATCGTGCCGTCGCCGCCCACCGCGACACCGGTCATCACATAGGTGGGCAGGCCGGGGCCACCGGTCAAGCCGATCGGCAGGTTCTCGGCCACCGTGCGGCGGGAGCCGTTGGCCGGATCGATTTCCACCAGGCGGGCCGCTGCGCTCTCAGCCACGATGAAGCTGCCCCAGGGTGTCTGTGCGAGGCCTTCAGGCAGCGCCAAACCCTCGGCCACCGTGGATTTGCCGCCGTCGGCCATGTTGACGCGGATGAGCTTGCCCGCCGCCTCGGTCACGTACAGGGCGCCGTCCTTGCCGATCACCATCTGTAGCGGACCGGCCAGGCCCTGGGCGATCACCTTCTTGTTCACGAACTTGTCACCGCTGGCCCGCGTGATGTTGCCGGTCGCGAGCTCCGCGTAGACGATGCTGCCGTCGGGCATGGGGATCGCGTCCAGCGGGGCTTTCAGGTCATGGATCATTGCGCTGGTCTTCAGCGTGCTGCGATCGATGAGCTGCACGGTGCCCGTGAACCACGAACTTAGCGCGATATGGGTGGGCGAAATGCCGATGGCGAAGGGATTCGCCATGTCGGAGGAGTACATGCGCAGGATGTCCTGCACATCGCCGGTGCGCGTGTCGACCTTGCGCAAGGCGAAGACGTCGGCCACCCACAGGTCGTCGCCATCGACCTTCATGCCGCCCGGTATCGCCAGCTTGCCGCGGGTGAGCATCCGCAGCTCGCCGGTTGCCGGATTGAAGGCCTCGATCGAGTTGTCGGCCATGTTGCTCACGTAGATGGTGCCCTCGGGCGAGATCGCCAGATTGTCGAGCGCCGGCTTGAGCTTCCTGACCACAGTCTTGCGGCCACTGGCCAGCTCGACCTTCGACAACTCGCCGGTTCTGGCGTCGACCACCCACAGGTTGCCCTTGCCGTCGAGATTGGCCGCGGCGGGCATCTTGAAGTCGCGGTTGATGACAGTGATCGCGCCATTGGCGGGATTGATCTTGACGACCTGGCCCTTGAACCAGAGGGGGCCGTAGAGCATGCCGTCGGGCCCGACCTCGAAGCCGTTGAAGCTGCCGAGGTCCTTGGCGATCAGCCGCGGCGGCGCCGCCCCGCTCACGTCGATTTCCCACAATGCGTCGCCCACGAACACCTGCGAGGCGTAGAGCTTGCCGTTCTTGCGGTCGAAATCCAGCGAATTCAGGCCGGGCAGGTCCTTGGCCAGCACTCTCATGGGAGCGGTGTCGCTTTCGCGGTAGCGCAGCGCGCCCACCAGGAAATTGCTCCACGCGAGTTCTCCCTTGGGGCCCACGGCGATGTCGTCGGCCCGCCCTTCGGGCCCCGGGATCATCACCCGCTCCGCGCCGGTTTGGCGGTCGACTTCCCACAATGAATTGCCCAGGTTTGTTCCCGCCAGCAGGCGGCCCTTGGCGTCAATGGCCAGGCCGTGCACGCCGTGGAACGACGACGAAGGCGCCACCAGCACTTCGGGTGCGCTCCAACCGGCTGGTCGGGAAGGCGCCATGGAGGTACAGGCGCCGAGAGCCAGCGACAGCGCCAAAACGACAGCGCTCCGGATAATTTTCATGGAGGTCTCCTGGGGTGAATTGCGAATCGCAGTCTCAGGCGATCACCGACGATCCGAGACCAGCATGTGAACGGCGTCGGTATCGAACTCAGCCACGGGCTGGGCGATGGAGCCGGCGCGCACCGTGGATGTCGGCTTTATTCGCGCGGAACGTTGACCATGCGAACCGGCAACCGTTGGTAGAGGACATCCTTATCGGGAGCAGGCGGAAAGGTCGGATGCGATTCACTTCACGGGAGCGAAGTAATCAGGCGTGAAAAAATCCGGCAGTCGCCGACGAAGCTCTTCTCCGAACATCAATGCGGCCCAGCGCGGACGATGATGGATGCTCGCTTCGACAATCTCGCCCTTATCGTTCCTGGTGAGAATCGTGACACCCGAGAACTCCTTGCCGCCATGAGCGACAGCCCTCCATTCCAGCCAGGTGCGTCTTCCGCTCGAGGCTTGATCGACAAACTCCAACTTCTCGTAAATCTTGCTGGCGGCGCCCATTACCGCTTGCACACGTTCGCGCCCAACGATTGGCAATGAAAACACGGTCGTGTGAAGTACGACGTCATCCGCGAACGTCATGCTGAAGCCCTTTTCGGACTTCTCCGCGAAGGCGCCTGTCCAGCCTCTCTCGGTGACTGCCTCGGGCTTCGAGACATTGCCTTGCTGCGCAGCGGCCGGAACTGCCGCGAGGAAGAGGGTCGATATCAGAGGCGGGACGAAGAAGAATGCTCGCTTCGAGGTGGTGTAACGCTTGAGTCCAGTCATTGTTTGTCTCCTCATCGGTAGTTTCATCAGAACGATCGCTGCATGTGCACAGATGACTCGAGATAAACCGCGCACCGTCTCGCACTCGACAGAGTCGGGCATGACGAGCGGCGGATAAACGCGTTCGGTCGAAGCCATGGCGGGTCTCCTGTCGGTCTACCGCGGCCAGACGCCGCGAGTCTCTGCAAAGTCGTTCAACACTGGGGTGCTCACAGGGTCTCTCGGTCAGCGGCCTTTGAAATCCAGGGTCGGGCGTGGCGCACCTTTGCGCAGCGCCTCCTGGGCGGAGGCAATCCCGCGGCGGGCGTCATCCGTCTTCATCAGGCGCTCCGTCAGCTCGGGGATCAGCTGATCGGCCGCAGCGATGCCGCCCGAGGCCCATGCATTGAGCATTCGCTTGTGGCCGACATGCGCCTGCGTGGGGCCGTTGGCCAGGCGCGTGACCCAGGCGCGCGTTGCGCTGTCGAGATCGGCCGCCGCCACCACGTCCGTGACCACCCCCGCTGCCAGCATCTCCTTGGCGGGGACCAGTTCAGAGGTGAGCGCCCAACGCATGGCTCGGGTGCGGCCGGCACGCTCGGCGACGCGCTGGATCCCGCCCAACAGGGTGACGAGGCCGATCGTCTGCTCGGAATGCGCGAACACGGCGTTGTCCGCCGCAACGATCACATCCGCGCGCAGGGCGAGCTCGAAGCCGCCGCCCATGCATTTGCCGTGAACGGCCACGACGACCGGGACCGGCAGTTGCTCGAAGGCATTGGAGATCTGGACGAACCCAGCGATGTTTTCGCGCATCTGCTGGGGCTCGAGCTCAAGCCAGGTGCTGATGTCGCCACCGAAACTGAAGTCGGGGCCGTCTGCACGGACCAGGACGGCGCGCAGGTCCGGATCCGAGCCCATCTTGCGAACCGCCGCCGCGAAGTCGGCCAGCATCTCCGTGCTGAGACGGTTCTGCGGCGGGTTGTGAATGACGAGCGTGGCGACGTTGGCGTCAACAGTGAAATGAAGTCCGGGCACGGGGAATCTCCTTCGATTGCTACAGGAACTGGCAAGGTCTTTTGGCCGAAAACTGGAACGCGATTTTTCCTGTCTCCCCTTCACCAGGCTTTCTCGAGCAGGTCCACGATTTCGCGCGCATCGCGCAGGCGACGGGGATTTGCCTCGGTCCATGGATCATGGAAGGCGTGATCGGCGATCTCGGCGAATTGTTCGCGCGCGACGCCAACGTCACGCAGCCGGTTCGGCAAGCCCAAGCGCTCCACCAGCCGCGCCACGACGTCACCCGCGTCGGCACCCGGCTCGCCGAGTGCGGCGCTGATCGCTGCTTGCCGGTCCGCGTTCACCGAGTGGTTCCAGCGCAGCACATGCGGCAGCATGAGACACGAAGTCACGCCATGCGGTACGCCAGCTGTGCCGCCGAGCGCGTGACCGATGCCATGGCTGGCGCCCATCGGCACGCCGCTCTGCAAACCGACGGCGGCCAGCCACACGCCGCACTGGCTTTGCAGGCGCGCGTTGTCATCTGTGGGGTCGTCGTGGTTGCGCACCAAGCTGGCGGACAACAGTTTCAATGCGTGCAGCGCGGCTGCGTCGGCAATCGGCGTCGCGGCCTTCGAGCACAGCGCCTCTACCGCATGATCGAGGGAACGCACTCCGGTCGACAGCCAGGTGGACTGCGGAGTCCCACGCGTTACTGCCGCGTCGAGGATCACGAATCGTGGCGCCATCAGGGGATGGAAGTACCCCTCTTTCGTACGCGTTGCCATGTCGGTGCAGCCGGCGAAATAGGTGAATTCGGCACCCGAGAGCGTGGTCGGAATTGCGCCCATGCGGACAGGCAACTGCGTCTGCGGCGATGGTTTCCGCGTGTGTGCCAGCGCGCCAAGCTGTTCGGTGTCGCGAGCGTCGGTGGCCAGGCACAGCAGCGCGACCTTCGTGGCATCGATCACAGAGCCGCCGCCGATCGCGAGCAGGAAGTCGGCTCCGGAGCGCCTGGCCTCGTCGGCGATTCGCACCACGTCTTCACGCGGCGCGTGCTCGCGTACGCCGGAGGTCATGCCAACGAATCGCGCACCCAGTGCAGCGCGCATCGCCGCTTCGAGATTCACACTGGCGGCGTAATGAGTGCTGGCCACCACGAAGACGCCGTTCGCACTGCAGCGATTGAGTTCGGCTGCAAGGATTTCTCCCCAAGGACGACCATAGAGGACCGATTCTTGCTGCGGCGCGCGATAGATGCCGCTCATATCACCGGGATTCATGCAAAGTTCTCCGAGGTTGTGTTCAGGTGCTTTGGAGCGCTATCGCTTTTCAACTTCCCCTGTTGTTTCTCCGTGAAGACAGGTTGCTGAGGCCCTCAGTCTCCCGGAACGTCGCCGTTGGTGATTGCAACGCGGCGCCACTACTTGCTTGAGAGTGCCATGACGTGGCGTCGTGCCGCCGCCAGGTCCGCGCCAACCGGTGCCCGCCGGTACGACGTAGGTAGTGATCCCACATTGATCTCGCCCTTGGCACCTGCTCTATCTGCGCCGCCCCACCCGCTACGAACATCAGCTGTGGCTGAAGCAATGTCCGGGGCTCAATGACGGCGGTCAGGTGCCGAGCGAGACCTGATCGTTCGCCGGCGTGGCGGGTCGATGAAGCTTGGCTTGGCACTGCATACCGGCTTCGTGCGCATGAGCGGGCGGCTGCTGAACGCACGTCGGGTCCTGCCTGCTGCCCTGCTGTGCCACCTCGGCGCGGAGCTCGACATCGAGGTGCCCGAACTTGCCTTGCTGCAGACTCGTGGCTACGGCACTGGCTGAACTCGAAGGCGACACCGCCGCCTCCATCCGCGCGGGCGTGCCGACGTCGACCAGGCCCACCCGACGTTGGTGATTGCACCGCAGTGCCACCGTTGCTTGGAAGTGCCATGACATGGATGGCTACGCGATATCGTGTTGGCGCCGGTATAGATCCGCGTCCATCCGCTGGCGAGGACGCGGATCCGATAGCAGCCGGCGGAACAGCCAGGTAGCCAAGCCAATGGCCCCGTCAGGGGCCATTGGCTTGACTCTCGCGTGTCGCCATGTCGGATTCAGAACGGCGCGTCAGCGTCACGTCGTCGTTCTGAGTCTCGAAGATCTGCAGGGCCAACAGGTTCGAGAGTCTCGAGCCAGGCCTGCTGCATCTGCGGACCGTACAGGGTCCGCAGTGCTTCCTGCACCGCGCGCATTCTTGAATCCAGACTGTGGTGAGAAGTTCGTGGCGCTTACAGCCTGCTGGCGCAGGCCCAGCCGATGTCCGCGATGGGGCCGGCCTTGCGCCCGGTCTCCACGGCGTTGGAGGCGGCGGCATTGCCGGCCGCAGCGCGCTCCCCGATGCCGTGGAGGATCGCTGCCATGCGAAAGAGATTGAAGGCCAGGTAGAAATTCCAGTTCTCGGGAATCTCTCGACCCGTGGCTTCGCAATAGCGTTGGAGGTAGTCCGCTTCGCTGGGGATGCCGAGGTTGGCCAGGTCCACCCCCGCGACACCGCGCCACAAGCTCGCAGGGATATGCCAGGCCATGCACTGGTAGGAAAGATCGGCCAGCGGTTCTCCCAAGGTCGAGAGCTCCCAGTCCAGGACAGCGGTCACCCGCGGCTCGCTGGGGTGGAACAATAGGTTGTCGAGGCGGTAGTCGCCATGGAGGAGCGTTGTTTCTTCCCGCTGCGGAATGTGGTCGGGCAACCACTCCATGAGACGGCGCAGGGCCGGCGGCAGTGCAAGCGTGGAACCCTCGCACTGGCGACTCCATCTCGCGGTCTGGCGCTGGTAATAATTGCCCGCCTTGCCGAAGGTCTCGAGCCCCAGGGCGCGCCAGTCGACCTGGTGGAGAGCCGCCAGTACGCGGCACATCTCCTCATACGTCTGTGCCCGTTGCCGAGGTGCCATGCCAGGCAGGGTCTGGTCGACAAGCACACGCCCATCGACGAACTCCATGAGGTAGAACGGCGTGCCGAGGATGTTGGAGTCGTCGCAGTAGGCCAGCATCCGCGGAACGGGAACTCCGGTGCGCTGCAATGCGCCCATGACCCGGTACTCCCGGTCAATGGCGTGCGCCGAAGCCAGCAGCGTTCCGGCGGGCTTCTTCCTGAGCACCATGCGCTCACCAGCCGTGTTCACGACAAAGGTCGGGTTGGACTGGCCACCGGAGAGTGGCCGCAAGGTGACGGCTTCGCCACCCGTGAGCCCTTGCGCAGCAAGGTACTGCCGCAATGATTCGATCTGATCCCCGGTCATAGCGCACTCACCAGGTGTGCGCCATCAACCGCGAGTGTCGCCCCGGACATGGCCGCGCCGGCCTCCGACGCGAGCAACAGGAGCGGCCCGTCCAGGTCCGTCATCTGGCCAAAGCGGCGGCTGGGAATGCGCGCCTGCAGCTTCTGTCCGGCTTCGCTCGCCAGGAAGTCCCTGTTCAAGTCGGTCACCACGTAGCCGGGCAGCAATGCGTTGACGCGGATGCGATGCCGCGCAAGTTCGAGCGCCATCGCCTTGGTGGCCTGGACCACACCAGCCTTCGAGATCGCGTACGGCGCAACGCCTCCTGCAACGCGCTCGCCGAGGATGGACGCCACATTGACGATGCTGCCACCGCGGTTCGCGGCGATCATTCGGCGCGCCGCCTCGGTAGCGACCAGCCAAGACCCCTTCAGGTTGGTGTCCACTACACGATCGAAGTCTTCCTCGGTCTGCTGCAGCAGCGGCTTGGTCACGGTGACGCCTGCTTTGTTCACGAGCACGTCCGCCGCGCCCCACGAGGCGAGTTCATCGAAGCAGCGCGATACGCTCGCTGCGCTCGTGACGTCCAGTACGAGCGAGCGCACCTGCCCCCCGCTCGCCTGGATCCTGGCGACCAGCGGCTCGAGCATGTCGATGCGCCGGGCAGCCACAGCGATGCGCGCGCCAGCCTGCGCGAGCACGACGGCGAAGTGCGCGCCGAGCCCGCCGGAGGCCCCCGTCACGAGGGCGGTCTTGCCTTCCAGGCTGAATCGCCCGGCGCTCACGCGACGCCTCCGATGCGTTCCTGCCCGTTCTGCACGATCTTGCGCGCGAGGCTCCAGCGGTGTACCTCGCTGGGGCCGTCGTAGATCCGGAAAGCCCGCATGTCCATGAAGATCCGCATCACGGCGGACTCGGCGGTGACGCCGCGGCCTCCGAGGATCTGCACGCAACGGTCGACGACACGCCACTGGGCTTCCGAGCAGACGACCTTCGCCCGGCTGGACTCGAAGTTGCATTGGTGCCCCTGGTCGAGCATCCATGCCGTGTGCCAGATGTGCAGGCGGGAGGTTTGCAGATCCATGTCGTTGTCGGCCAGCATGAAACCAACGCCTTCGTGCTCGGCGAGCGCTTTCCCGAATGCCTGGCGTTGCGACGCGTACGCGACAGCCTCATCGTGCGCGCGGCGTGCCTGCCCCAGCCAACGCATGCAATGCGTCAACCGTGCTGGCGCAAGCCGGATCTGCGCATACCGGAAGCCCTTGCCGACTTCCCCGAGGACGTCGGCCGCGGGAATGCGTACCCCCTTGAAGTTCAGCACGCCGTGTCCGCCGGCGAAGCAGCGGTCCATCGCATCCATGTTGCGCACGAGCTCGATGCCGGGCCGATTCATGTCGGTCAGGAACATGGTGGCGGATCCGTCCTCCATGCGTGCCATGACGATGCAGTAATCGGCGCCTTCCGCTCCGGTGATGAACCATTTGCGACCATGGATGACGTAGTGGTCCCCGTCTCGCACGGCGCGGGTGGCCAGCATCGACGGGTCTGAGCCGGCGCCGCCGTCTGGCTCGGTCATGGCGAAGCAGGAGCGCAGGCGTCCAGCAACTTGGGGCCGCAGCCATCGCTCCTTTTGGTCGCGCGTGGCCACCTCCTCCATGAGATGGATGTTGCCTTCGTCGGGCGCATGGATGTTGAGCGCTGTGGGGCCGAGCCAGGAGTAGCCCGCCTCCTCGAAAACGGCTGCCTTGGCGACGTGGCTCAGGCCGAGCCCCCCCATCTCCAAGGATGCATGGGGCGTGAGCAGGCCGGCGGCGCGGGCGCGGCCCACGAGTTCGGCCCGGAGTTCGGGCGTCGGGCCGTGGCCCGAATGGTGCTCGCGGGTCTCGATCGGGATGACCTGCTCGGCGATGAAGCGCCGGGTGCGCTGCTGCAGGTCGGTGATTTCCGGTGAGAGCTGGAAGTTCATGGAAGGTCCTTTCTACGGTCGAACGATGTCGCAGGACGATTGGGTTGTCATTTGGCGGATGCCAGCGCGTCGACGGCCTGCACGTCAAACGACGGCACCGCCCTCTCTGCGCTCAGGTGCCTCGCGCAACTGCGAGGTCGTCGTCATGACCAGCGCGTCACCCTCGATCACGACCTTCTCGCCGACCCGGCATACCGTCGACAGCGTGACGCGTCGCCGGTCCACCACGATGTCCGTGACGGTCACAGTCGCGCGTACCGTCTCTCCGGGCCGCACTGGCGCGCGAAACCGCAGGTTCTGTCCCAGGTAGATCGTCCCCGGACCAGGCATCTTGTTGGCAATGGCCGCCGAGATCACGCTCGCAGTGAGCATGCCGTGGGCGATCCGTCCGCCAAACGGAGTGGCTGCGGCAAACTCTTCGTTGACATGCATCGCGTTGTTGTCGCCGGATACGCCGGCAAACAGCACGACGTCGGCCTCCGTGATCGTTTTGGCGAATGATGCGCTCATGCCGACGCGAAGGTCCTCCACGTCGTAGCCATTGAGTTCGTTCATGACGCCACCCCGAAACCAACGGCGTCCTTGCCCTTCAGGCCGAGCATCACGCGCGCTTCAGCGGGGCTGGCCACTTCCAGAGACAGTTCCTCCAGGATTCGCTTGATCTTGCGGACCTGTTCTGCACTGGATTTGGCCATCTGGCCTTTGCCGAGATAGAGGCTGTCCTCGAGCCCGACGCGGACATTGCCGCCCATCGCGGCGCCCATCGTCAGCAGCGACATCTGGTGCCGGCCGGCGCCCAGCACCGAGAACCGATAGTTCTGGCGCCCGAAGAGACGATCTGCGGTGGTGCGCATCGTCACCAGGTTCTCGGGGTCCGGACCCATGCCGCCCAGGATGCCGTAGATGCTCTGGATGAACAGCGGCCCCTTGACCAGGCCTTCGTCAAGGAAGTAGGCAAGGTTGTAGAGATGACCAACGTCGTAGCACTCGAACTCGAAGCGCGTGCCGCATCCTTCGCCCAGCATCTGGAGGATGTGCTTGATGTCCTTGAACGTGTTGCGGAAGATGACGTCTTCCATCCCCTCGACGTAGGGCTTCTCCCAGTCGTAGCGCCAGTCCTTGATCTTGCGCGCCGCTTGGTGGATCGAGAAGTTCATCGATCCCATGTTCAGCGAACACATCTCCGGCTTGGCCTGCAGCGGATAGGCCAGGCGCTCTTGCATCGTCATCCGGGTGCTTCCGCCGGTCGTGATGTTGATCACGGCATCGGTCGCGGCGGCGATGCGCGGCACGAACCGGTCGAAGATCGTTGGGTCCGGTGTCGGCCGCCCGTCCGACGGGTTGCGTGCGTGCAGGTGCAGGATGGCTGCGCCGGCTTGTGCGGCTTCGATCGACTGCTCGGCGATCTGGTCGGGTGTGAGCGGCAGGTACGACGACATGGTCGGCGTATGGATGGCGCCCGTCACGGCGCAGGTGATGATGACTTTGTCCTGTGTCTTGGCCATGGTGACTCTCCAGCGGGCAGGTCGGCGTGCAGGGCCCGGGCATCAAGGCCGCTGCCCGACCGCGCTCGCGTCGTGGCTGTGCGAAGAGGCCGACGACTTGTGTCCGATCAAAGCAACCGCGATACCGCCGATCACCGCAGCCATTGCGATGGCGAGGAAGTTCTGCACCAGCGGCAGCTTCATCGAGACCAGCAGTCCGATCACGATCGGCGCCGCGATCGCGCCGATGCGCCCGACCCCCGACGCAAAGCCCAGTCCCGTCGAACGGATCGCCGTCGGATAGAACTGGCCGGCATACGCATACAGCAGGATCTGTGTCCCCAGCGTCGACGCGCCGACGACGGCGACGATCAGGAACAGCGGCTGCGCGCCGTGGCCGAGCAGCGTCAGCGAGAGCGCGGCGACCACGAAGAATGCCGTCGTGACCCACTTGATGTTCAGCTTGTCGGCGAGCCATCCGCCACCGACGGCGCCGACGACTGCACCGGCGTTGTAGGCGAGCAGGAAGTCCAGCGCGGAACCGAGGCTGTAGCCGGCCATGCCCATCAGCTTGACCAGCCACGAACTGAGCGCATAGAGCATGAACAGGCAGGTCATGAAGGCGACCCAGAGCATCACCGAGCTGAAGCCGCGGCCGTCCAGGAACAGCCTGCCGACGGTCGGTCCATCGGCCTTGTCCTCGGCTGGAACGAGGAACTGATCGTGCGGCTCGAGCCGCATGTCCGGCCGGATCTTCCGCAACACCTCACGCAGATGCGTGTCGTCGTGCTGCTTGATCAGGAACGGCAGCGACTCGGGCATGTACTTCAGGATGAACGGGATCAGCACCACCGGCGCGCCGGCGGCGATGAACACCGATTGCCAGCCGTAGGTTTCGATGAACTGCTTGCCGAGGAGCGCGGCGAGGATGCTGCCGGCCGCGTAGCCGCAGCACATCAGCGTGACCATCACGCTGCGCATCTTCTTCGGGGCGTATTCGGTCATCTGCGCGGCCGCAGTCGGGATCGCGCCGCCGATGCCGAGCCCGGCGAGGAAGCGCATCACGCTGAAGGTGATCGGGTCGTTGGTGAACCCGGCGGCCGCCGTGAAGACGCTGAACATGAACACGCAGATCGAGATCGCCCAGCGGCGGCCGATCATGTCGGCCAGCGCGCCGAGCGTGATCGCACCGAACATCATGCCGAACAGCGCCGAACTGGCCATGAAGCCCGCGGTCGCGGCCTCGACATTCATCGCCTTCATGATCGAAGGAAGCGCGGTGCCGGCGACCGCCAGATCGTAGCCGTCGAGCACCAGGATCACGAAACACCAGATCAGGACGAACCCGTGAAAGCTGTTGAACCTGGCCTCGTCGGCCAGCTTGTGAACATCTATCGAGCGGTTTGACTTCATGACCTGTCTCCTGCTTGTGTTGTCAGTATGTGGTTCAGGTGCGGCGCGCAGGCCGCACCGCCTCACACGCGAGGAGCTTCGGGCAGGCGTTCACCCCCGCGCACGACGTACTTGGCGGGATACAGGGCGACCAGAACCTCGACTTCGTCCTCGGATGCGCCGGTGCATGCGCTCCAGATCGAGCTGACCTCTTTGGCCAACGACAGCACGGCGCCGTCGCTGCGCCCATCACGTATGTGGCAGAAGATCAGCGTCTCGGAAGTGCCCTCTCCCGAACGGTAGGTGTTCTCGGGCGTGGCTTCATGGAATACGACGCTGATCAGGTCGAGCGGCGAAAGGATGATCTCCCTGATCGCGCTCGTGATCTCGGTGGCGATCCTGGTCTTGACGCCGGGTGCGATTCCAGCCTTGCATTCGCAAACGATGACGGGCATCTTGTGTCTCCGTGAAGAGGGGTTACGGGGGCCCTCAGTCTCGCGGAGCGTCGCCGTTGGTGATTGCACCGCGGCGCCACCCTTGCTTGGAAGTACCACGACATGGATTTCGGGCCGAGGACGGCCGACGACTGGAGCTGGGGCGCAAGGAACATGTCTAAGCCGACCGGGTGCTCGGCGCCATGCTTCGACGGCCAGTAACTAACTCGTACCGCTTCTGCGGGTCAAAAATGCACATGGCAAGGTGTAGGATGGACAGGGTCAAAGCGACGGGGTTGACGTCCATGCGCCGGCGACCCTCCCGACATAAGGGGTATTCAACGCGACTGATCGCTTGCGAGAGTCAAGGGAGCGGCCGTGTGCACAATGCGCCCGGCGCAAGGTCGAAGCGGAGGCAAGCAATGCATGGTCGCCTGGACTCACAACCAGAATATCGCGAGGTTGGGGGCGAACTCGTCTCCGGCACCATTGTTGACTCGCGCACCACACATGTTGAAGTCCTCGCGCGCCGAGCGACCGGGCCGATCTCGTGGCGTTTTCGTCAACCGCAGCTCGCGCTGTTCTGGTTCCGGAACGGCCTCAAGGAGTTGCATCTGGAGGTCGACGGCCGCCGCATCCATTCGGGAATAAAACAAGGAACAAACCTTGCGCTGCTCCCCGCCTTGACTTCAGTCGAAGGCGAGTTCGACGTAGCCCCGTCCTTCGACTACACGGTGGTCTTCCTCGACCCGACGGTTGCGCGCGACGCCAGCTGCCACTTCGATCGGCCGCTGATTGCCTTCGGCAACGAAGATCTGCAACGTGGCCTTTCAGTGCTTTGCCGTGAGGCGCGCAATGCAGACAGCCTTTACGGGTTGTTCGCCGAGGGCTGGGCAATGCAAGCCCTCGCCCTGCTCGCGCGGGTCGACGGCCGCAAGGCAGCCGCCGTTCGCCCGTGCGGTGGCCTTGCACCTGGCAGCTTGCGGCGCGTTATCGACTACATCGAGGCCGATTTGTCGCGGCCATTCACGATCGAGGGCTTGGCGCAAGTTGCCGGTGTCAGTCCCCGGCATTTCATGCGGGCTTTTCGCGAAAGTGCCGGGCAGACACCCCTGCGCTTTGTGTACGGTCTGCGTCTCGAGCGTGCCAAGCAGTTCCTCTTGGATCCCCGTCGCACCGCAACCGAAGTCGCTCTGGATTGCGGCTTCAGCCACGCTCAGCACTTCAGCACGGCATTCAAGAAGGCGACCGGCGTCACGCCGTCCGATTTCCGCCGGGCTTCAATGCGCTGATGCGTCACGCGGGCTCTGCTCGAAATACATCCAGGTTGTCGGTCAACCACTCGGTCAACGAACGTGGGGCCTTTCCGGTAAGTTCCTGGACGGTTGACGTCGTTTCGGCTATCACAGACTCGCGGAACATTTGGTCCAGTCCAACCAGGACATCGGCTACCAGCGGAGAAAGGCCGGCGCCGAGCAGAGCATCTCGCTGCTCGGCAGGTGAACGGTCGACGTAAGTCACCGGATGCCCAAGCAGGCGGGCCAACTCCTCTGCCACTTGGTCCATGGTCCACGCACGTGGACCCGACAGGTGGTACGCGCGTTGCGACGTCGGCTCGATCTCCTCGAGCAAGGCAATGCGGGCTACTTCAGCAACGTCGCGGATATCGATGAAGTTCACACGGCCGTTACCCGCTGCCCCAGCCCAGGAACCGGCCGCGATCTGCGGCCCGAAGCGTTTGAGCACATGGGTGAAGGCCGTAGGGCGCAAGACCGTAGATGCGATCGGCTGCTGCGCCAAATGCGCTTCGATCTGCATGTGCCAAGCGAGGGGAAAAAGTCGCGTCGCGGGACCGAGGGCGGACAGTTTGACGACGTGCCGAACGCCTGACGCAACTGCTGCGTTGATCAAGGCGATTTCGTCGGGAACCTGTTCAAGCGAGGTGCCATGCGCGATGAAGAGCCGATCGATGCCGCGCAGAGCCTCCTCAAGCGTGCCCGCCCTCTTGAAGTCGACCTGCAACGCGGCCAGACCTTCGGGCAGTCGCGCGGTGCTGGATTCACGCGTCAGCGCGACGAGATCGATCGGGTCAGCGGCGAGCAAGGCCGTCAATGTGGTGCCGACGCGTCCTGTTGCGCCCGCGATGGCGATTCGCGGCTTTTCGATGTTGGGCTTCGAGTGGTTGAGCATGCTGGTACGCCCGGGTGTATCATGGAACGAACGATCCAACTATCTTGGACCGATCGTTCTCATTTGTCAACGGATGCTTGAATGACTGGAAAGCCGCAATACGACGAAGGCGCCGTCATTGATGCAGCCCTGGATGTCTTCTGGCGTCACGGATACGCAGCCACATCAATCAGCGTGTTGACGGAAGCGACCGGGCTGTCGCGTTCAAGCCTGTACCAGCGCTTTCAGGACAAGGATGGTCTGTTCCAGGTGGCACTCGCAACCTATACGGATCGGGTGCTACGCAGGATGAAGTCATCGGAGGGTGGCAGTGCGCGTGCGCGGCTTGAGGCGCTGCTGCGGGGCCTGCTGCCGAAGGGGGGGCGTCGCCCCGCGGGTTGCCTGCTCGCAAGAAGTTGTGCCGAGCTGGTCGATCTGTCGGCAGCAGGGCGGAAGGCCGCGCTCTCGGGGATGAGCCAGCAGCGCGATTTCGTCGAAGATCTTCTTCGAGAAGCGATTGCAGTTGGCGAACTGCCGGCTGGTGCTGATGTCGCTGCGCTGGCTTGGTATTTTCTTGGGGTGATGCAAGCGATCTTGAATTTGCCGCAAGCGGGTGCCAGCGGGGGCGAATTGAACCGGATGATCACCCTTGCGATGTTGGCGTGGCCGGCGGCCGGCATTGCACAAGCGAGATCTTGAGCATCTGCGGGCTCGATGGCCGCAAAGTGCCCGCAACCCTTCGCGATTGGATTGCGTTTCTCCGGGGAGGCACGCGATGCAGCCCCGATGCGCCGCTGTTCGATGCACGAGTGGCGGCGCGACGGTTCACCTGAAGGCAGCGCGATGGCGCTACCCATTTGCGGACTCGGCGACCTTGAAGCATGCGGATGCTTCAGTCGCCGACTACCGCCAGTTGCAGCGACGCCTGGGGCTTGAGCGGTGCGTGATCGTGCAACCGTCGAGCTACGGCATCGATCACCGCGTGCTGGCAAGGCCGGGCGCATCAACGGCATCGAAGGTCGGCCCGGCAAGATGAGGGGCGGCTACTTCTGGCCGGTCTATGGTGAACTCGACGAGGTCTGCTTCCCGTACTTCGAGTCGCGGCTGCACGAGCATGTGCAGCAGGCGCTGGGGCTGACCCAGGCCGAGAACTCGGTGCTGCTGAGCGACGGCTTCGACGCGTACGAACGCTACGCGGCCAAGACCGGAGTCACGCACGCGCAGTGCTGGACTCACTCGCGCAGGGCCTACTTCAAGGCGCAGGACGCCGCGCCGCGGAGCGCCGCCGAGGCGCTGCTGCGGATCGGCGAACTCTACGAGATCGAGGCGGACATCCGCAAGGCCGGGCTCGCCGGACAGGCCAAACAGGAGTACCGGCTCGAACACAGCAAGCCGCTGGTCCGGCGGTTCTTCGATTGGGTCGATCAGGAGTTCGGGCGGCAGGGGTTGCTGCCGAGCAACCCGCTGACCAAGGCCCTGGCCTACGTCCGACGGCGGCGAATCGCGCTCGAGGTATTCCTCGCGGATCCGCACGTGCCGATGGACACGAACCACCTCGAGCGGGTGCTGCGGCCGATCCCGCTTGGACGCAAGAACTGGCGCTCCTGCTGGACCGAAGTCGGTGCCCGGCACGCCGGGATCGTGCAAAGCCTCATCGTCACGTGCCGGCTGCACGGCATCGATCCGTACACCTACCTGGTCGATGTGTTGCAGCGCGTGGCCGTGCACCCGGCCGTCGGGGTCGACGAGTTGGCGCCGCGGCTGTGGAAGTGCCAGTTCGGCGACGACCCCATGCGCTCGGCCTTGCGCGCGATCCCTGAGCCGGCCAGCGGCGGGTGGACGAGGCAGACAGCGTGACGCCGCAGGGAATCGATCCCAAGCTGATTGACGCACTCAACCGCGCCAGCGGGCTGGAACTGTTCCAGCTGAGCACGATCGTGCAGCGCATGCTGGCGGACCCGCGGCGGATCATCGCGGTGCGCACGAACATGCACATGGGCCAGACGGTGCGATTCCTGGATTGGCGCAGCGGCCAGATGCGCGAGGGTCGCGTCGTCGCGATGGGAGATGCCAGCGTGACCTTGCACGAGGACGGCACGCGCCAGCAATGGAAGCTGCCCTATGCAGCCGTGGAGCCACCGACGACCCAGGGCGCTCACGCAAGGCCCGCAGCGACTCCGGCTTCACCCCAGCAGGTCAAGCCCACTCGTGATGACTTCCGCTGTGGTGAGAAGGTCTCCTTCGAAGACAAGTATCTGCAAACCCAGGTCGGCACCATCGTTCGCATCAACCAGCGCACAGCCACGGTCGACATCGGCGGCGGGCACTCCTGGCGCGTCAGCTTCGCCCTGCTGCGCCACGTCCTGGACATCTGATCCGGGAAAGGCAAGAACGCCGGCGGCTTACCGCTTACGCTGCAGCGACGGGCCCTGCGTGCCGGCGATGAGCACCTCCTCCTTGAGCCACTGCTCCCAGCAGTACAGCTTGGCCCCTGTAACTGTCAAAGTCAGGTCTAAGTCTGAGACTCTCAGGGCGGTGCCGCCCCGCGCCCGCGCGAACGCCAGCCGACCCTCACTCGAACTTGTCGAGCACCGCGCCCGAGCTGGCGCTGGACGCGTTCTTCGCGAACTTCGCCAGCACGCCGCGCGTGTAGCGCGGCGCCGGCGGCGACCAGGCGGCGCGGCGGCGCGCGATCTCGGCATCGTCCACCGCCAGGTGCAGCGACAGCGTGTGCGCGTCGATCGTGATCGTGTCGCCCTCGTGGATCAGCGCGATCAGCCCACCGGCGTAGGCCTCGGGCGCCACGTGGCCGACCACCATGCCCCAGGTGCCGCCGGAGAAGCGGCCGTCGGTGATCAGGCCGACCGATTCGCCCAGCCCCTGGCCGATCAGCGCGCCGGTGGGCGCCAGCATCTCCGGCATCCCGGGGGCGCCCTTGGGGCCCAGGTAGCGCAGCACCATCACGTCGCCCGGCACGATCTTGCGCGCCATGATCGCCGCCAGCGCGGACTGCTCGTCGTCGAACACGCGCGCCGGCCCGGTGATCACCGGGTTCTTCAGGCCGGTGATCTTGGCCACGCAGCCTTCGGGCGACAGGTTGCCCTTCAGGATCGCGAGGTGGCCTTCGGCGTACATCGGGTCGGACACCGGGCGGATCACCTGCTGGTCGGCGTTGTCCTTCACGTCGGCCAGGTTCTCGGCCACCGTCTTGCCGGTGATCGTCAGGCAGTCGCCATGGATCAGGCCGGCGTCGAGCAGGCGCTTCATCACCAGCGGGATGCCGCCGGCGCGGTGCAGGTCGACCGCGAGGAAGCGGCCCGAGGGCTTCAGGTCGCACAGCACCGGCACCTTTCGGCGCACGCGCTCGAAGTCGTCGATCGTCCATTCCACCTCGGCCGCGTGCGCGATGGCCAGAAAGTGCAGCACCGCGTTGGTCGAGCCGCCGGTGGCCATGATCACCGCCACCGCGTTCTCGATCGAGCGGCGGGTGACGATGTCGCGCGGCTTCAGGTCGTTCTTGACCGCCTCCACCAGCACGGCGGCGGCGCGGCGCGTGCTCTCGACCTTCTCGTCGTGCACGTTCGCCTCGGTGCTGGAGTAGGGCAGGCTCATGCCCAGCGCCTCGAAGGCCGAACTCATCGTGTTGGCGGTGTACATGCCGCCGCACGAGCCGGGGCCGGGGATGGCGCGGCGCTCGATCTGGCAGAAGTCTTCCTCGCTCATGTTGCCGGCGCTGAACTGGCCGACCGCCTCGAACACGCTGACGATGTTCAGGTCCTGGCCCTTGTAGTGGCCGGGCAGGATGGTGCCGCCGTAGACGTAGATGGCCGGCACGTTCGCGCGCAGCATGCCCATCATGCCGCCCGGCATGTTCTTGTCGCAGCCGCCGACCACCAGCACGCCGTCCATCCACTGGCCGCCGACACAGGTCTCGATGCAGTCGGCGATCACCTCGCGCGACACCAGGCTGTACTTCATGCCCTCGGTGCCCATCGCCATGCCGTCGGAGATCGTCGGCGTGCCGAAGATCTGCGCGTTGCCGCCGGCCGCTTCGATGCCCTCGACGGCGGCGTCGGCCAGCTTCTGCAGGCCGGAGTTGCAGGGCGTGATCGTCGAGTGGCCGTTGGCCACGCCGATCATCGGCTTGCGGAAATCGCCTTCCTCGTAGCCGAGGGCGTAGTACATCGAACGGTTGGGCGCCCGCGCCACGCCCTCGGTGATGTTCGCGGATCGGCGGTTGATCTTCATCGGTCGTCTCCTGTCGTCGAGGGTCGGAAGTATCGGGCGGCCGGCGCGAGTCGTCCAATAGATGACAGAGTGCCCGGTGATACGCTCAGCGAATGAAGAACACCGGTGTCGATGCGGGGCGGCGAGCAGCGGCGGCCACGGACGACGAAGCGCCTGACCGGCCGCCTGCGCCCGCGCCGGACCCCGGCGCCGACATCGAACTGCGCCACTGGCGGCAGTTCCTCGCGCTGGCGCAGACGCTGCACTACGGCCGCGCCGCGCAACGCCTGGGCATCACCCAGCCGCCGCTGACGCTCGCGATCCAGCAGCTCGAACGGCGCATCGGCACGCCGCTGTTCGAGCGCACGCGGCGCAGCGTGCAGCTCACGCCGGCGGGCGCCGCGCTGGTCGAGCCGGCGCAGCGGCTGCTGGCGCAGGCGGCGGAACTGCCGGCGCTGGCCCGGCGGGCCGAGCGCGGCGAAGTCGGGCGGCTGCGGCTGGGCTTCGTCTCCACGGTCGGCTTCGGCCCGCTGCCGCAATGGTTGCGAGACTTCCGCGCCGCGCAGCCGGGCATCGTGGTGGTGCTGCGCGAAGCCACCGGCGACGTGCAGCTCGACGCCTTCTCGCGCGACGACATCGACGCCGGCTTCGTGCTGCACGCCCCCGGCGTGGTGCCCGCCGCCGGGCGGATGCTGCGGCACCTGTCGGTCGGCATCGAGCCGCTGGTGGCGGCGCTGCCCGAGAGCTCGCCGCTCGCGCGCACGCCGGTGCTGTCGCTGGCCGACTGGCTGGCCGAACCGCTGGTGATCTTCCCGCGGGCGATCGCGCCCTCGCTCTACGACGCCGTGATCGCCTTCCACCACCGCGAAGGCGCCGTGCCGCGCATCGCGCAGGAGGCGATCCAGATGCAGACGATCGTCAACCTCGTCTCCGCCGGGCTCGGCGTGGCGCTGGTGCCGCGATCGGTGCAGTTGCTGCAGCGGCCGGGTGTGGTTTACCGGGAGCTGCCGGCCAGCCCGAATGGGGCGGCGCCGAGTTGCGAGACCAGCCTGCTGTGGGCGGCCGACGCGGGGCCGGCGGTGCGGGGGTTCGTGGAGTTTGTGCGGGGGGCGGTGGGGCGGCGAAGCTGAAATCGTGCCATGCGGTGGGTGAAGTCGCTGCTGCATCCGGGATTCAACCTGCGGCAGCGGGCTACGAGGCCCAGCGCGATCAAGCCGATCACGAGCAGCGACTGGGTCTGAGGTTCCGGAATCGTGGTGATGGCCAACCGGAATCCTCGCGTGGTATCCGTGTACGGGTCGTACGCGTTGCCGGCGATCCAGCCTCGCTCGCTGATCGCGGTCGCTTCCTTCAGGTACCAGCCCGTTGGAAGTACGCCGGTCGCAATGTGGTCGTTGAGATCGATGGCGATTCCGTCCTCCCACAGAGTGGCATGCTCTGCATCGACGCCGTTGGAACTGGTACCGACAATCTGTCCGGCGTTGTTGATTGCGTATGCGATACTCCAATAATCATTCAGTGTTCCCACACGTACCGCATTGGTGCCATCCCAGTACGTGGCGTGTATTCCGACGTCTGCACCGGAGCTGAATCCGACGACGTGTCCGACATCATTGATGTCGTACCCGACCCCACGGCCGTAATGACCCGGAAGTTTTCCCAGGTTGAGCGGTTCATCGTCGTTCAGATCCTTCCATAACATGGCGTCTGCGTAATCCAACCCCCACGATCCGGATGTGCCAGCAATCTGTCCACTGCTGTTGACACCATTCGCACTTCCGACGATGCCACCCCTCTTCAACAATGTGCGGCTTGTACCAATCCAAACTGTAGCAACGATGGATTCTTCGATCGAGGTCTTGCCGACAACCCATCCAGCATCGTTGATTCCATACGCCATGCCGTTGCTGCCGAGGTCAATCGGCACCAGATCCTTCCACACGACGGCATCCCGGGGGGTACTCCATCCCCTGTCACTCCAACCTGCGATTTGACCACTGTTATTGATGGCGTTGGCACGGCTGAATGACCATCCGAGTCCGGGCAGGCCGAAAGGAACGGCGTCGTTCCACAGCGTGGCACGTTCGTACGGAAATCGATCGTAACCCAGAGAGTAGCTTGAACCAACGACCTTTCCGGCATCGTTGATTCCGGTTGCTACACTGAAATCGTTTCCGGACCACGGTTTAAGAAGGGTCAACGCATACGACGAAACTGCAAATACATCGGCACTTGCAGTCACGATTGAAATTGCGACGATCACGCCTCGGAGGCACCTGTGAAAAAACATCGAAGACTGCTCTTGATCGCGATTCGAACGTGGCATTGAAGGATGGGAAGGAGCGAGTTCCAACATCATTGTCATGACGACTCCATCGTATGGCGAGATCATCCTTCGACGCGATTAAGTTGCCGCTGATAGATGAGATCGGCGGACCGTGCATTCGATGGCTGTTCAGCGTGTCGCCGATCCCCGTGGCCCCATGCCACGGGGATGGTATGCAACGGCTCAGTGTACGGCGCATGGATTCCATCGGCGCAACATCACTGGCGCGATCGTTGTCCCTTGAGTTGGGGACACCTTGTCGACTCTCGCGTGTCCTGACTTGAATCGTCTCCCCGATGGTTCAAAATCGTATCGGCCGGGCGTTTTCACGTGCCTCAAGTGTTGGCGTTCATCGGCCTACGGTCAGTCGCGCGAAATGATCCGCGATCGGAGCGATACATGAATCTATCGATTCCATCCAGATTCCGTCAGCTTACCGACCGCCGAAAAGCTTGCCTCTGCCTTGCGGCGGTGGTGCGTCGTTTGCACCTACCGGTATTGATCCTCACGGCGGCGGCACTTGGGGCATCCAGTGCAAGCGCAAGCACGGACAACTATGCCGTTACCCTGCTCGGGATGCCCATCGGCGCCACGTCCACCGTCGGAAACGACGTCAACAACCTCGGGCAGGTCGTCGGATACGGCAACGATTCATTGTCGAACCAACACGCCATTGTCTGGAACCACAGTCACCCGACCGACCTCGGGTTGGGTGAGGCCCATGGTATCAACGATGTCGGACAGATCATCGGCCACAGCTACGGCTCGGGCTATGTCGATCGGCATCTACACCCGACGTTGTGGAACGGATTCACTCCGACGATGCTGACGAGCGCTACCGGGTTTGGTCTCGGAATCAACAATGCGGGTCGTTCGGTTGGTATGATATATATCGAAGAATATCATAACGCCGTGTGGTGGGATGATGCTGCTCAAAGCTTCCTGTCAGCGGATGGCAGCGCGTCTGCCATCAATGACGTCGGCCAAATTGTCGGGGCAACCAGGATCAACGACTCGGACCTTAAAACGGCCACACTGTGGAACGGCACCGAGGAAATCACTCTGGGGCCTGGGTGGGCCCTGGGGGTAAACAACTCAGGGCAGGTCGTCGGATACTCCTATTCACCCAAACGATTATTCACACCGCGTGCCACGCTTTGGAATGGAACCGATCTGACAGTCTTGGATGAAGTCGGCGCGGCAAACGACATCAACAATGCCGGACAGATCGTCGGCTGGAGCCAGTCCGGCGCCACGCTGTGGGACCATGGGATGGCGACAGATCTCAACTATTTCGTCAACCCGGATTTGCGAAGTGCGGGTTGGTATCTCGGCAGGGCGAGCGCTATCAA
>JBGAMJ010000031.1:0-48355 GCA_044223035.1 Piscinibacter sp. | reverse complement strand
AGCACCGGCAGCCATTCGGGCGCCACCAGGTAGCGCGAGCGGTAGGTGACGGTGCTGTCGGCCAGGTCGAGCAGCCAGTCCAGGCCCTGCGAGCGGCCGTCGCGCGTGGCCACCTGCAGGGCCGAGCACAGGAACGCCAGGCGCTCGATGCGGCGGCCCATCGACATGAAGCGCCAGCCCACGCCCCGCGTCATGCCGTCGAGCACGAAACCCGACATCGTCATCAACGCGGTGACCGCCCGGTCCAGCCAGGCCAGCGCCAGCGGCAGCGAGGCGCCGCGGCGGAACACCGGATCGCCGATCAACTGGTTCAGCGTGCGCCAGTTGTCGGCCGACATCCGGTCGCGCAGGTTGAAGGCGACGCGAGACACCTGCTGCAGGCGCTGGCTGAGCGCCTCCTCCGGGTGCGTGGCGGCACGCAGCAAATCGGTGCCCGGGTTGTCGGTGCTGTCGATCATGCCGACGCGCCGTGCCAGCACCAGCGCCGGCGGCGTGCCGTCAGGGCGGTCGGTGCCGTCGTCGAGCACACCGGCGATCGCCACGCGCAGCAGGCGCGCCGCGTTGTCGCAGCGCTCGCCGTAGCGGCCGAACCAGTACAGGTTCTCGGCCGTGCGCGACGGCACGTTGGCGCGCGAGTTGACCAGGTCCTCCGGCTTGACGGTGCGGCTGAGCAGCGAGAACGACGCGTTGACCGGTGCGTCCGACAGCACCCAGGTGTCCTTCGAGCGGCCGCCGCGCTGCATCGCGATGACGCGCGAATCCTCGTCGCCGGCCACGCGCGTCAGCCCGCCGGGCATCACGCGATAGCCGTCGGGCGTGGCGACGGCGAACACGCGCAGGCCGACGGTGCGCGCCGAGAGCTGCTCGGCCAGGCGCCCGTGTTCCACGCCGCGCTCGAGCACCGGCGCCTGCGACACGTGCACCCACTCCTGTGCCACGTAGCGCTGCGGGCGCGACGCGACGCGCGCGCGCAGCAGCACGCGATCGTCGTCGGACAGGTCGGCGCCGAACACCGCCGGCTCGCGCGCCGAGCGCTCCAGCGGCTTGATCAGCACGTGGTCGATGCGGTGCCAGGCGTCCTCGAAGGCGGCCGGCTCGCCGAGCCACCAGGTGGCGACGGAGGGAAGCTTCAGCGGCTCGCCGAGCAGCGATTCGCTCAGCGACGGCAGGTAGCCGAGCAGCGCGCCCGACTCCAGCACGCCCGAGCCGAGCGCATTGCCGAGGAACACCGAGCCGCGGCGTGCGCAGTCGGTCAGGCCGGGCACGCCGAGGGCGGAATCGGAGCGCAGTTCGAGCGGGTCGCAGTAGTCGTCGTCCTGGCGGCGCAGGATCGCGTGCACGCGCTTCAGGCCTTCGACCGTCTTCATCCAGACGCAGCCGCCGCGCACCGTCAGGTCGCTGCCTTCGACCAGCGCGAAGCCGAGGTAGCGCGCCAGCAGCGCATGCTCAAAGTAGGTCTCGTTGTACGGCCCCGGCGTCAGCAGCACCGCCAGCGGCGGCCCGTCGCCCTTCGGCGCCCAGCGCAGCAGCGAGGTGCGCAGCGCATCGAAGAACGAGGCCAGGTGCTGCACGTGCAGCTCGCGGAACATCTGCGGGAACACGCGCGAAACGACGAGCCGGTTCTCGAGCGCGTAGCCGGCGCCGGACGGCGCTTGCGTGCGATCGCTGACGACCCACCAGTGGCCGTCGGGCGAGCGCGCCAGGTCGGCGGCGTAGTGGAACAGGTGCACGCCGCCGGGCGGCCGGATGCCCTGCACCGGATGCAGGAAGCCGCTGTGGCCGAAGATCACCGACGGCGGGATCGCCCCCGAGCGCAGCAGCTCCTGGCCGCCGTAGATGTCGGACAACACGCGGTTCAGAAGGTCGGCGCGCTGCGCGATGCCGGCCTCGATGTGCTCCCATTCGGCGCCCGACAGCAGCAGCGGCAGCGGATCGACTTCCCACGGCCGGTCGGCGCCCTTCGGGTCGGCATAGACGTTGTAGGTGATGCCGTGCTCGCGAATCTCGCGCTCCATCAGCGCGAGCGTCTCGCCGACGTCCGGCCCTTCGTGGGCGGCGAGCGACTGCATGAACCGCTCCCAGTGCGGGCGGGCCACGCCCGGCGCGGAGATCAGTTCGTCATAGCGGCCTTCGACAGCGCCATAGCGGGAGAGGATGGTTCGCAACATCGGTGCAGGGTCGGGCGGCAGCCCGGCATTGTCGCGGCCGGTTTGCAAGGAGAGAACCCCGCCAACCCGGGTGGCGGGGCGGGCACGGACCCGGGGTCGGCGCCCCGGGTCCGTCCGGCGTCAGGCCGGGGCCCGGCGCAGGTCGAGCGTGAACGGGAAGTTCGGGTTGCGCTCGTCCTTCGGCACCGACATCTCGCCCGGCGTGTGGCCGACGCGGAAGAAGCGCGCCAGTCGGCGTGCCTCGGCCTCGTAGGCGTTGACCGGGAAGGTGTTGTAGTTGCGGCCGCCCGGGTGCGACACGTGGTACTGGCAGCCGCCCATCGAGCGGCTCATCCACGAGTCGACCAGGTCGAAGGTCAGCGGCGCATGCACGTTGATCGACGGATGCAGCGCCGACGGCGGGTTCCACGCGCGGTAGCGCACCGCGCCGACGAACTCGCCGACACGCCCGGTCGGCTGCAGCGGCACGACGCGGCCGTTGCAGGTCAGCACATGGCGGTCGCTGACGAGCCCGGTGACCTTGAGCTGCAGGCGCTCGACCGACGAGTCGACGAAGCGCACGGTACCGCCCGGCGCGCCTTCCTCGCCCATCACGTGCCACGGCTCCAGCGCGAGCCGCACTTCCACGTCGACGCCGCGGGCGGTGAAGTCGCCCAGCCGCGGGAAGCGGAAGTTCAGGTGCGGCGCGAACCACTCCAGCGGCAGGTCGTAGCCGAAGCCGCGCACTTCCTCGAGCACGTCCGCCAGGTCTTCCCAGATGAAGTGCGGCAGCATGAAGCGGTCGTGCAGCTCGGTGTTCCAGCGCTTCAGGCGCGCCGGGCGGTACGGCTCGCGCCAGAAGCGCGAGACCAGCGCCCGCATCAGCAACTGCTGCGTCAGGCTCATGCGCGCATGCGGCGGCATCTCGAACGCGCGCATCTCGAGCAGGCCGAGGCGGCCGGTCGGGCCGTCGGGCGAGTACATCTTGTCGATGCAGAACTCGGCCCGGTGGGTGTTGCCGGTCACGTCGATCAGCAGGTTGCGCATCAGCCGGTCGACCAGCCACGGGGCCGGCGGCGTGCCCTTGCCTTCCTCGGCCAGGCGGGCCAGTTCGGCGAACGCGATCTCGATCTCGTAGACCGAGTCGTTGCGCGCCTCGTCGACGCGCGGTGCCTGGCTGGTCGGCCCGATGAACAGGCCGGAGAACAAGTACGACAGCGCCGGGTGGTTGTGCCAGTAGCCGACCATGCTCGCGAGCAGGTCCGGCCGGCGCAGGAACGGCGAGTCGGCGACGGTGGCGCCGCCGAGCACGAAGTGGTTGCCGCCGCCGGTGCCGGTGTGGCGCCCGTCGAGCATGAACTTCTCGGTCGACAGGCGCGTCTCGTGCGCCGCCTGGTACAGGTGCGTGGTCTGCTCGACCAGCTCGTCCCAGCTGTGCGCCGGGTGGATGTTGACTTCGATCACGCCCGGGTCGGGCGTCACGCGCAGCGTCGACAGCCGCGGGTCCCGCGGCGGCTCGTAGCCTTCGAGGATCACCGGCAGGTTCATCTCCAGCGCGGTCTCCTCGACCGCGGCGACGACCTCCAGGTAGTCCTCCAGCGCGCGCGTCGGCGGCATGAAGACGTACAGGCGGCCGTCGCGCGGCTCGGCGCAGATCGCGGTGCGCGTGATCCAGCCGGCCGACTCGAAGCGGTCGGGCACGCGCAGGTTGGGTGCGAAGCTGCGTGACGCGGCGCGGTCGCCGCTCTGCGCGGCGCGCGAGCGCTCGCCGAAGGTCGAGGGCTGCGTGCCGGGTGCGCCGGCAGCGCCGGCCACGCCCACGCCACCCGCGCCGCCGGGCCCGCCCGTTACGCCGGGAATGCCGGGAATGCCGCCGACGCCCGGCAGGCCGCCCGCGCCCCCCGCCGCGCCGTCGGCACCCTCAACGCCCCAGCCCTCCTGCGAGCCGAGCGCGTAGCGCAGGCGCTGGTAGCCCGGCAGCGGCCCGAAGCTCTGGGTCTGGTCGACCGGATGCACCCACGGGAATTCTTCCGGCGCGACCCAGGGCTGCGAATCCAGCGGCAGCCGGTAGCCCATCGCCGAGTCGCCGGGGAACAGGTAGCAGCGTTCCGAGCGCAGGAACCACGGCCCGGTCTGCCAGCGCGGCCCGACGTTCGACGGATTGCGCGCCAGCGGGAACACATGGCCGACGACCTTCTCGAGGCCCTGCGTGAACACCTTGCGGATGCGGTCGCGCTCGAGCGGGTCGGAAAGGCGCGCATCGAACGGGTCGACGTTGACCGGCAGCTTGCGTTCGCGCCAGAGGTAGTACCACACGTCCTCGAAGGCCGGGAACACGTACTGCGCGTCCAGCGACAGCCGGCGCGCCACGCCGGCGAGGAACTTCTGCGCGTGGGCGTCGGTGACGCCGTAGTCCTTGTGCTCGTCGCCGAACAGTTCCGGATGGCTCCAGACCGGTTCGCGGTCCTTGCGCCAGAACAGGTTCAGCGACCAGCGCGGAAGCTGCTCGCCGGGGTACCACTTGCCCTGGCCGTAGTGCAGCAGGCCGCCGTCGCCGTACTTCTGGCGCAGCTTGTCCATCAGGTCGGCGCTGAGCAGGCGCTTGGTCGGGCCGAGGGCGTCGGTGTTCCACTCGGCGCCGTCGCGGTCGTCGACCGAGACGAAGGTCGGCTCGCCGCCCTGCGTCAGGCGCACGTCGTTCTTGACCAGGTCGGCGTCGACCTGCCCGCCGACCTTCAGGATCTCGCCCCATTGATCCTCGGTGTACGGCAGCGTGACGCGCGGCGCCTCCCAGACGCGCGACACCTGCATGATGTGCTCGAACTCGGTCTCGCAGTCGTCGATCATGCCGCTGACCGGCGCGGCCGAGGTCGGGTCGGGCGAGCAGGCGAGCGGGATGTGGCCTTCGCCGGCGAGCAGGCCGGAGGTCGGGTCGAGGCCGATCCAGCCGGCGCCCGGCAGGTAGACCTCGCACCAGGCGTGCAGGTCGGTGAAGTCGACCTCGGTGCCGCTCGGGCCGTCGAGCGACTTGACGTCGCTCTTGAGCTGGATCAGGTAGCCGGAGACGAAGCGCGCCGCGAAGCCCAGGTGGCGCAGCAGTTGCACCAGCAGCCAGCCGGTGTCGCGGCAGGAGCCGCTCGCGTTCACCAGCGTCACCTCGGGCGTCTGCACGCCGGGCTCCATGCGGATCAGGTAGCCGATGTCCTTCTGCAGCCGCTGGTTCAGCGCGACCAGGAAGTTGGTCGTCTGCATCTTCTCGCGCGAGATGCTGGCGAGGTAGGCCTCGAAGGCCGGCGTCGCCTCGCCCTTGACCCGGTACGGCGCCAGTTCGTGCGCCAGCGACGGGTCGTACTCGAACGGGAAGTTCTCGGCCTCGGGCTCGAGGAAGAAGTCGAACGGGTTCAGCACCGACATCTCGGCGACCAGGTCGACCTCGATGCGGAAACTCGTCGTCTTGTCCGGGAACACGAGCCGCGCCAGGTAGTTGGACTGCGGGTCCTGTTGCCAGTTGATGAAGTGGTTGGCGGGTTCGACCCGCATCGAGTAGCTCAGGATGCGCGTTCGCGAGTGCGGCGCCGGACGCAGACGCACCGTTTGCGGGCCGAGATTGATCGGCCGGTCGTAACGGTACGAAGTCACGTGGTTCAGCGCGACATGGATGGACATTCAGGGGCTCCCGGGACGTGTGGGGGTGAAGCGAGGCGTGGATTGTCTACGGGTTTACTCGGGTCTTTGCCACACCAACTGTGGTAGTCAGGAGGGTCGGATGCGCACGCTGACGCGCATCGATTCATGCCCGCCGCCGGCACGCACGCCGCGGATCGGCGGGCAGGCGGCGTAGTCGGGCCCGACGGCGAGGCGCACGTGGCGCTCGTCCATCAGGCACACATGGGTGACGTCCACGCTGAGCCAGCGCCGTTCGTCGATGTCGACGCACAGGTCGGCCCAGGCATGGCTCGCCAGCGAGGTCGCCTCGGGCGAGTAGAAGTAGCCGCTGACGTAGCGCGCGGGAATGCCATGCGCCCGGCAGGCGGCGATGAAGACGTGCGCCTGATCCTGGCAGACGCCGCCGCCGGCCTCCAGCGCGTCGAGCGCACTGCTGTGCACGCTGGTCGCACCGCTGCGGTAGGGCACCGCCTCGACGACGCGGCGCGCGAGCGCCATCGCGCTCATCGCGCTCAGCGTCACGCCCTCGCCGGCCAGCACCGGGCGGCCGATCTCGGCCAGCGCCGGGTGGTCGGGCGTCAGCGGTGTCGGGCGCAGGTAGAGCTGCGGCGCGAGCGCCTCCGGCGCGTCGACCAGCCAGGGCGACGCATGCGTCTCCACCAGCCCGGCGGCACGGATCGAGCCGCGCGACATGCGCCGCGCGAGCGTCCAGGTGTGCGCCTCGTTGCCGTAGCCGTCGCGCTCGGCGAAGAGCTGCCCGGGCGCCTGCAGGTCCCAGTGCATCACCGTCTGGTGCGCGCTGGGCTGCGGCGTCAGGCGCAGCGACTGCAAGGCGTAGCGCAGCGGCGCGCTGTATTCATAGTGCGTCTCGTGTTGGATCGCGAGCCTCATCGCTCACTCCGGAGCCGGGCAGCAGCGGCAACGCCCGCCCGCCGCCGGCGGTCCCGCGAGGGAACCGGCCGGTCGACGTGCGGCGCGGCGGGTCATTCCTGGACCGGCACGAGGAAGTCGCGGCTGATGCCGACGCCCAGCGTCCCGACGCGTTCGAGGAACTGCGTCAGGTAGGCGTGCAGCCCGGTCGCGAGGATCTCGTCGATGCGGCCGTATTGCAGGTCGGCGCGCAGCCGGCCGGCGCGGCGCAGCGTCTCGCTCGACTGGTCGTTGGCGACCATCTCGAGGTTCGCCACCACCTCGTTCATGCAGGCGGCCAGCGAACGCGGCATGTCCGGACGCAGGATCAGCAGTTCGGCCACGCGCTCGGGGCGGATCACGTTGCGGTAGACCTTGCGGTAGACCTCGAACGCGGACACCGAACGCAGGATCGCCGACCAGTGATAGAAGTCGTACTCGACGTCGCGGCCATCGCTGCTGCCGCCGTTGGACGCACCGAAGAACTCGCTCTCGACGGCGTGGAACTTCACGTCCAGCAGGCGCGCGGTGTTGTCGGCGCGCTCGATGAAGCTGCCGATGCGCAGGAAGTGGAAGGCCTCGTCGCGCAGCATCGTGCCTACGGTCACGCCGCGCGACAGGTGCGAGCGGAACTTGACCCATTCGAAGACGGCGCCCGGGTCGCGTGCCAGCGCCTCGGGCGAGGCCATGCGCTGGAACTCGAGCCAGGTCTGGTTCTGCGTCTCCCAGACCTCGGTGGTCAGCGTGCCGCGCACCGCACGCGCGTTCTCGCGCGCGGCCATCATGCAGTTGCGGATGCTCGACCCGTTGTCCGGGTCGCCCACCATGTATTCCATGACGTTGCGCGCATTCACCGGGCCGTAGCGCGACGCGAAGTCGCCGCTCAGCTCGGAAATGCTCAGCAGCCCCTTCCAGCCCTTCTCGGCCGCGTCGGCCGACTGCGGCAGCAGCGAGGTCTGGTAGTTGACGTCCAGCATGCGGGCGGTGTTCTCGGCCCGCTCCATGTAGCGGGCCATCCAGTAGAGGTGGTCGGCGGTTCTCGACAGCATCATTTGTTGTTCTCCAGACTGCGCCTCAGACCTCGAGGACCCAGGTGTCCTTGGTCCCACCGCCCTGCGACGAGTTGACGACCAGCGAGCCCTCCTTCAGGGCCACGCGCGTCAGGCCGCCCGGGACCATCTGCACCGTCTTGCCGGACAGCACGAACGGCCGCAGGTCGATGTGGCGCGGCGCGACGCCGCTCTCGACGAAGGTCGGGCAGGTCGACAGGCTCAGCGTCGGCTGCGCGATGTACCCGGCGGGGTTGGCCTCGAGCGCGCCGCGGAACTCGGCGATCTCGGCCTTGGTGGCGGCCGGCCCGATCAGCATGCCGTAGCCGCCGGCGCCGTGGACTTCCTTGACGACCAGTTCGTCCAGGTGGTCGAGCACGTACTTCAGGTCGTTCGCCTCGCGGCAGAGGAAGGTCGGCACGTTGTTCAGGATCGGCTTCTCGCCGAGGTAGAACTCGATCATCTTCGGCACGTAGGGGTAGATCGACTTGTCGTCGGCCACGCCGGTGCCGATGGCATTGCTCAGCGTCACGTTGCCGGCGCGGTACACGCTCAGCAGGCCCGGGCAGCCGAGCGTCGAATCGGGGCGGAAGGCGAGCGGGTCGAGGAAGTCGTCATCGACGCGGCGGTAGATCACGTCGACGCGCTTCGGCCCGCGCGTGGTGCGCATGTAGACGAAGTTGTCGCGCACGAACAGGTCCTGGCCCTCGACCAGCTCGACGCCCATCTGCTGGGCGAGGAAGGCATGCTCGAAGTAGGCGCTGTTGAAGCGGCCCGGCGTCAGCACCACCACCGTCGGCTCGTTGACGGCCGCCGGCGCCACCGCGCGCAGCGTCTCGAGCAGCATGTCGGGGTAGTGCGCAACCGGCTCCACGCGGTACTGGCTGAACAGCTCGGGGAACAGCCGCATCATCATCTTGCGGTTCTCGAGCATGTAGCTCACGCCGCTGGGCACGCGCAGGTTGTCCTCGAGCACGTAGTAGCTGCCGCTGCCGTCGGGGTTGGCGGCACGGATGATGTCGATGCCAGAGATGTGCGAGTACACGCCGCCGGGTACGTCGACGCCCATCATTTCCGGCCGGAACTGCGCGTTCTTGAAGATCTGGTCGGCCGGCACGTGGCCGGCGCGGATGATCTCCTGGCCGTGATAGACGTCGTGGATGAAGCGGTTCAGCGCGGTTACGCGCTGGCGCAGCCCCTTCTCCATCTCGACCCATTCGTGCGCCGGGATCACGCGCGGGATCAGGTCGAACGGGATCAGCCGCTCGCTGCCCGCGCCGTCCTCGTCCTTGGCACCGTACACGGCAAAGGTGATGCCGACGCGGCGGAAGATCATCTCCGCCTCTTCACGCCGCGAGCGCATCACGTCGCCGGGTTGCTGCGCCAGCCAGCGCTCATAACCCTGGTAGTGGTCGCGCACCGTCGAAGCGGCGGTCCGCATCTCGTCGAAAGTCAATGGCATTGCTCGGTCTCCTCAGGGGGGCAAAGCTAGCAAATATCAGGCCACTCGGGCCAACTCCATCACGCTTTGGAACGAGGCCTGGCGGGCCTTGGCGGGGCATCGGGGTCGGGTTGCGGGCATCGGCTTCGCGACCCGCCGGCGGCGCCATCGACGGGGCGCCGCGGCACCGGTTCTTGCCGGCTCCGGCTGGTCGGACGGCGATGCGGATGGCGATGCGAGGGGCGTTGCGGCGGTTGGATCCTACGGTGGATGGGTGGGGGTGGGCCGCGGGCCGGACTCCGACGGCGCGTCGCGCAGTTCGGGCCGATGGTGCCAATACCGGCGGTCGAGGTCACGCTGGCAAACACCGCTGGCGCCCGCGTCCTTCCCGCCTCCGACCCGCCAGGCGCCGCAGCGGCTGCTGTCGATCCATTCGATGCCGCGCGCGTGATACCGGGCCGAGACCTCCGACGCCGGGTGGCCGAAGCGGTTCAGGTAGCCGGCCTGGGCAACCGCGACGCGCGGCGCGACCGCATCGAGGAATGCCGGCGTCGACGAGGTGCGGCTGCCGTGGTGCGGCACGATCAGCACCTCGCTGTGCAGCGCGGCGCCGAGCCGGTCGACCAACGCCGCCTCCTGCTCGCGCTCGATGTCGCCGGTCAGCAATGCGCTTTCCGGGCCGCGGGCTGCGCCGGGCCGGCCCTCCGTGGCCTCGCCGGCGCTGGCGAGGCCCGCGCGAGCGCCTGCACCCGCGCCCGAGATCGCACCCGCACCCGCACCCGCACCCATGCCCTCGCCCATGCCCGCTCCCGTGCCCACCCCGCCCTCCCCGGCCGCTGCCACGCGGATCACGCACGACAGCGCATTCGGCTTCGCAGCCACCGCATAGGTCTCGGGCGGCGGCTGCAGCACGTCGAAGCGCACGCCGTCCCAGGTCCACGACTGGCCGGCGCGGCAACGGACTGCCGGCACGCCCATCGCCAGCAACGGATGCGTGTCCTCCAGCGAACTCCACAGCTCGCCGACCGGCAGCGCCTGCAGCAGCGAGCGCGCGCCGCCGACGTGATCGGTGTCGCGGTGGCTCAGCACCAGGCGGTCGATGCGCGTCTCGCCGAGCGCGCGCAGCAGCGGCAGCAGCACGCGCTGGCCGGCATCGGCCTCGGGCGAATAGCGCGGCCCGCTGTCGTACAGCAGCAGGTGCGTCCGGGTGCGCACCAGCACCGCGGTGCCCTGGCCGATGTCGGCGGCGATCAGCTCGAAGCGGCCCGGCGCCGGCGCCACCAGCGGCGGCAGCAGCAGCGGCAGGCCCAACGGCAGCGCCGCCAGCCGCAGCCGTCGCGGCAGCGGCAGCATCAGCAGCAGCGCGGCCAGCAGGCCGGCCGCCTGCGCCCAGCGCGGCGCCACCGGCACCACCCACACCGCGCCCGGCCAGGCCGCCAGCGCCGCCAGGAAGGTGCACAGCGCCTGCACGATCCAGGTGCCGACGGCCCACAGCGGCGGCAGCAGCGCACCCAGCAGCGCCAGCGGCGTCACCAGCAGCGTGACGACCGGGATCGCGACCAGGTTCGCCAGCAGCCCGACCACCGACAGTTGCTGGAAGAACACCAGCGTCAGCGGCGCCAGGCCGAGCGTTGCCACCACCTGCGTGCGCAGCCCGTCGGCGCCGGCCCTGCGCGCCGCGGCGAGCACGGCACGCAGGTCGAATCGGTGCCACGGGCGCTCCGGTGCAGCGCCGACGCCGGCTGCGGGACCGGCTGCGTGACCAGCAACGGAATCGGCAGCGCGATTGGCAGCGCGATCGGCGTCGGGATCGGCGGCGCGATCGGCAGCGCGACCGGCAGCGGGATCGGCGGCGAAATCGTCAGCACGATCGGCAGCACGATCGGCAGCACGATCGGCGGCAGCGTCGACCGGCCGATCGTGCCGCGCCATCAGCAGCGCCACCGCGGCGAACGACAGCCAGAAGCCCGGCTGCAGCAGCGCCCAGGGGTCGGCGACGGTGACGGCGACCGCCGCCGCCAGCAGCACCAGCGGCCACGGCCAGTGGCGGCCGCCGACGTTCAGCAGCGTGACCACCGCCAGCATGCCGACGGTGCGCTGCGCCGGCACGCCGCCGCCCGAGAACGCCGCATACGCCGCCGCCGCCAGCAGCCCGCCGACGCGCGCGGCCCACGGCGCCGGCCAGCGCAGCGGCGCCGCCGGCAGGCGGCGCCACGCCGCGCCGAGCAGCGCGCCGGCGAGCCAGGCGAACATCGTCACGTGCAGCCCGCTGATGCTCACCAGGTGCGCGATGCCGGTGGTGCGGAACAGGTCCCAGTCGTCGCGCGCGATCGCCGACTGGTCGCCGACCGACAGCGCCGCCAGCACGCCGGCGGCACGGCGGTCGTCCACCGCGCGATCGATCGCGTCGCGCAGCGCCTGGCGGGCGCGTTCGATCGGGAAGCCGGCGGTGTCGGCCAGCCGCTGCGCCCGCATCTCGCGCACGCTGCCGATCGCGCCGATGCCCTGCTCGAACCACAGCAGTTCGGCGTCGAAGCCGTGCGGGTTGAGGCTGCCGTGCGGCGCCTTCAGCCGCACCGTGAAACGCCAGCGCTGGCCGGCGGCGAGCGCGCGCTGGGCCGGCGTCGTCACGGCCTCGTCGCCGTAGCCGGCATACCAGCCCAGCAGCATGTTCGGCGGCACGCCGGCCGGCGGCGGCGCCGTGGATGCCGCGCCCGGGCGCTGCGCCGATTCGACCTCGAACCGGAAGCGCACGCCGTTCGGTGCGCGCTGCGGCAGCCCGGCGACGATGCCCGACAGCTCCAGTTCGGCGCCTTCGAGCGCCGGCGCCAGGCGCTGTTCGAGCCGCCGCGCGGCCTGCCAGTCGGCGGCCGCATGGCCGCAGAGCGCGATCGCCGGCAGTGCGATGAACCCGGCGAAGCGGCGCATCCTGCCCCCGGCACGCGCAGCGCCCACGGCGCCTGTGGTGGTGCCCGCGCGCACCTCATGGAGCCGCGGCGCCCGCCACCACAGCGCCAGCGACACCAGCGCGGCCACGCCGCCGATCGCAAGCGTCGCGGCGGCCACGCCGGCGTCCGGCACCTCGGCCTGGCGAAGCTGCCAGCCGCAGCCCGCCAGCCATGCCACGGCGATGCCCGCCAGCCGCCAGCCGGTGTCCAATCGCGCCCTCCGCCCCTCGTGCATCCTCTTGTGGGGCGCAGTGTAGGATGCCCGGCCCACGATTCGACGACCGCATCATGTCCGTCCACGCCCGCCTCCAGTCCCTCGGGATCACGCTGCCGCCCGTCGCGATCCCGGCCGCCGCCTACGTGCCCTTCGTGCGCAGCGGCTCGCTCGTGTTCCTCTCCGGCCACATCGCCAAGCGCGACGGCAAGCCCTGGGTCGGCCAGCTCGGGCGCGACACCGACACCGCCACCGGCAAGCAGGCCGCCCGCGCGGTCGCGATCGACCTGCTGGGCACGCTCGCCGCCGCCGTCGGCGGCGACCTGGACCGCGTCGAGCGCATCGTCAAGGTGCTGAGCCTCGTCAACAGCACCGCCGACTACACCGAACAGCACCTGGTGACGAACGGCTGCTCCGAGCTGATCGGCGAGGTGTTCGGCGACAAGGGCGCGCATGCACGCAGCGCGTTCGGCGTGGCGCAGTTGCCGATGGGCGCCTGCGTCGAGATCGAGCTGATCGCCGAGGTGCGCTGACGGTGGCGTCGACCACCCACCCCGCATCGCGCTGGCTCGCGCTGACGGCGCTCGTCTGCGTGGCGGCGGTGGCCGCCGCGCTGGTGTCTCAGCATGTGTTCGGCATGGAGCCCTGCCCCTGGTGCATCCTGCAGCGCGTCGTGTTCCTCGCCATCGCGCTCGCCTGCGTGATCGGGCTGGTCTGGCGCGCCGCGGCCGGCCAGTTGCTGGCCGCCGTGCTGGTGCTGCTGCTCGCGCTCTGCGGCGCGGCGGCGGCGCTGTGGCAGCACTTCGTGGCCGCCGCGTCGGAAAGCTGCAACCTGACGCTGGCCGACCGCATCGTCGGCGGCATGCACCTGGACAGCCT
Source organism: Piscinibacter sp. (assembly GCA_044223035.1). Taxonomy (GTDB): domain Bacteria; phylum Pseudomonadota; class Gammaproteobacteria; order Burkholderiales; family Burkholderiaceae_C; genus JBGAMJ01. The sequence continues at coordinate 35,102 of JBGAMJ010000031.1, read as the reverse complement.
CGTCCCCGACGTGTTCTCGGCCCGCGCGAGCTGCGCCGATGCGGCGGTCAACCTGTTCGGCGTGCCCTACGAGGTCTACAGCCTGGTGCTGTTCCTGGCGATGGCCGGCGTCGGCATCGGCCTGCTGCGGCGCCTGCGCTGAGCTGCCGTCCGGCTGGCGGCGCAGGCATCGGTCATGTGAACGGCGTTAAGCTGGCATCGACATCTGCCGACGAACATCACACTGGAGACGATCAATGCTGCACTGGAACTCCCTGTGGACCGTCCGCCCGCCCGGCACGCCGGCCAACGACGAACCCACCGCCTGGCAATGGGGCTTCAGCCTCGCGCCGCTGATCGAACTGCAGGCGCGGCAGTGGGAGCAGGCGATGGACGCCGGCCGCGCCTGGCTGAACTTCTGGATGTCCGCCTGGCCGGTGCCGCACCTGCCGCCGCTTTCGATGCCGCCGCGCGTCACGCAGGAGCAGCCCGCCGAATCCAGCACGTCGGACGGCTTCGCCGGCAGCGACGACGCCGAGCCCGAGGCGCGGCGGTCGACGCTGCACTGAGAGTCTGAGCGCGCGGGCGCCCGTCGCGCAGCGGCCCCGCCGCCGGATCAGCCCGGCAGCACGCGCTGCGCCTTCATCGCCAGGTCGACCGGCCGGCCCTTGCGCCCGCGCTTGCCGACGTGCGCGGCGAGCGCCGCGCCCTTCAGCGGCTCGTCCTTCGCCTTGCCGCCGCGGCCGCTGCCGAGCACGCGAACGGACTGGTCGAACACCGCCACGCTGACCAGCGCGTCCGGCGCGTCGAGGTCGATCAGCATCAGCCCGCGGCCGCCGCCCGGCTGCAAACGCAGCTCGTCGAGCGGAAACACCAGCAGACGCCCGGTCATCGACAGGCAGGCGACCTGCGTGCCCGCCACCGCCACCGGCGGCAGCGGACGTTCCCCCTCGTCCAGCGCGAGGAATCCCTTGCCGCCGCGCTGCCGCGCCTGCAGGTCGCCGATGCGCGCCAGCAATCCGTAGCCGCCGGTGCCGGCCAGCAGCAGCGTCACATCCGCCGCGCCGGCGACGAAGTGCAGCGCCTGGGTGCCCGATTCGAGGTCGATCAGGGTCGTGATCGGCGTGCCGTCGCCGCGCCCGCCGGGCAGCCCGGCCACCGCCGTCGCGTAGACGCGCCCGACACCGTTGGCCGGCGAGCCGAACACCAGCAGCGTGTCGACGCTGCGGCACGGGAACACGCCGTACAGCCCGTCGCCGGCCTTGAATCCGAGCGTGGCCGGGTCGATCTCGTGGCCCTTCAACGCACGCACCCAGCCCTTCAGGCTGACCACCACCGTCACCGGCTCGTCGACCACCTTGACTTCGGCGACCGCCCGGCGGTCGGCCTGGATCAGCGTGCGCCGCGCGTCGCCGAACTGCTTCGCATCGGCCTCGATCTCGCGCACCACGGTGCGGCGCAGCGTGGTCGGGTGGTCCAGGATCTCCTGCAGCTTCGCCTGCTCGGCGCGCAGCTCGGACAGCTCCTGCTCGATGCGGATCGCCTCCAGCCGCGCGAGCTGGCGCAGCCGGATCTCGAGGATGTCCTCCGCCTGCCGGTCGCTGAGCGAGAAACGCGCGATCAGCGCGGCCTTCGGCTCGTCGGCATTGCGGATGATGCGGATCACCTCGTCGATGTTCAGCAGCACGAGCTGCCGGCCCTCGAGCACGTGGATGCGGTCGAGCACCTTGTCGAGGCGGTGGCGCGTGCGCCGCTGCACCGTCTGCAGGCGGAATTCGATCCATTCGACGAGGATCTGGCGCAGGCTCTTCTGCGTCGGCCGGCCGTCGGCGCCGATCATCGTCAGGTTGATCGGCGCGGAGCATTCCAGGCTGGTGTGCGCCAGCAGCGTCGTCACCAGGTCCTGCTGCGAGATGGTGCGCGTCTTCGGCTCGAACACCAGGCGCACCGGCGCATCCTTGCTGGATTCGTCGCGCACGGTGTCGAGCACCGCCAGCACCGTCGCCTTGAGCTGCGTCTGGTCGGCCGACAGCGCCTTCTTGCCGGCCTTCACCTTCGGGTTGGTCAGCTCCTCGATCTCTTCGAGCACCTTCTGCGCGCTGGCGCCGGGCGGCAGCTCGGTGACGACGAGTTGCCACTGGCCGCGCGCCAGGTCCTCGATCTTCCAGCGCGCGCGCACCTTCAGGCTGCCGCGCCCGCCGGCGTAGGCGGCGCGGATCTCGTCGGTGCTGCTGATGATCTGGCCGCCGCCAGGGTAGTCGGGACCCGGCACCAGCGCGGCGAGCTCGTCGTCGGGCAGCTTCGGATCGCGGATCAGCGCCACCGCCGCCTGCGCGATCTCGCGCAGGTTGTGCGAGGGCACCTCGGTCGCCAGGCCCACCGCGATGCCGCTCGCACCATTCAGGAGCACGAACGGCAGGCGCCCCGGAAGCTGCCGCGGCTCCTCGGTGGAGCCGTCGTAGTTGGGGATGAAGTCGACCGTGCCCTGGTCGATCTCGTCGAGCAGCAGGCGCGATATTGGTGCGAGCCGCGCCTCGGTATAGCGCATCGCCGCGGCACCGTCGCCGTCGCGCGAACCGAAGTTGCCATGGCCGTCGATCAGCGGGTAGCGCTGCGCGAAATCCTGCGCCATGCGCACCAGCGCGTCGTAGGCGGCCTGGTCGCCGTGCGGGTGGAAGCGGCCGAGCACGTCGCCGACGACGCGCGCGCTCTTGACCGGCTTGGCGCCGGCGGTGCCGGTGAAGCCCAGCCCCATGCGCTCCATCGAGTACAGGATGCGCCGCTGCACCGGCTTCTGGCCGTCGCAGACGTCCGGCAGCGCGCGGCCCTTGACCACCGACAGCGCGTACTCCAGGTAGGCGCGCTCGGCGTAGTGGGCGAGCGTGATCGCGTCGCCGGGGGGCTCGCGGCCGTCACGGCCGCCGCCGCCGTCGTCAGGCGGCAGGTCGTCGAAGAGGTCGGGTTCTCGGGTCATGGGGTCAGGGTGTTCAGGGCGGCGCGGCATCGCCTGCGCGCAGCGCCTCGTATTCGGATTCGAGCATCGACATCACGATCAGCGAATCCCAGCCGTCGCCGTGGCGCACGCTGTCGCGCAGGCGGCCTTCCTCGACGAAGCCCTCGCTGCGGTAGAGCGCCTGCGCGCGCTGGTTGAGCGCCTTCACGTCGAGCCAGAAGCGGTGGGCACCGAGGTCGCGGAAGGCCATCTGCGCCAGCAATCGCACGCATGCGCGGCCGATGCCGCGCCCCTTGGGCTGCAGCACGATGCGCTTGAGCTCGACCGAGCGGTGCGGGTTGCGGCAGCCCTGCAGGATCACGAAGCCCGAGGCGTCGTAGCCGGGGCCGGATTCGACGATGAAATGGCGGAAGTCGGGGAAGCGCACCGCGCCTTCGTGCTGCGTGCGCTCCCACGGCGTGATGAACGGCAGGTTGGCGCTGTCGCGCTCGACGGTGATGACGAAATCCAGGTCGGACAGCATCGTCGGGCGCAGGCGCACGCGCGGCACGTCGCCGCCACCGGGCAGCACCAGGCTCATTGGGGCACCCTCCGGCCTGCGGCCGCTCCCGCCAAGCGGGAGTCTTCGCCCGTGGGGCGGCCCGGCGGGCTCACACGTCCACCTCGACCTCGTCGCCGTGCAATTCCATCAGGTCGCGCCGCGCCTGCGCCTCGCCCTTGCCCATCAGCCGGGTCAGCAAGAGCGTGGTGTCGGCGAAATCGAGCGCACCGAAGGCCACCGGCAGCAGGCGGCGGGTGTCGGGGTTCAGCGTCGTGTCCCAGAGCTGCACCGCGTTCATCTCGCCCAGGCCCTTGAAGCGGCTGATGCTCCACGAGCCTTCGCGCGCGCCTTCCTTGCGCAGCTTGTCGAGCGCGGCGCTCAGCTCGCCGTCGTCGAGCGCGTAGATCTTGGCCGCCGGTTTCTTGCCGCGCGCCGGCGCGTCGACGCGGAACAGCGGCGGCTTGGCGACGTAGATCCGCCCGGCCTCGATCAGCTTCGGGAAGTGGCGGAAGAACAGCGTCAGCAGCAGCACCTGGATGTGCGAGCCGTCGACGTCGGCGTCCGACAGGATGCAGACCTTGCCGTAGCGCAGGCCGGACAGGTCGGGGCTGTCGCCGGCGCCGTGCGGGTCGACGCCCACCGCCACCGCGATGTCGTGGATCTCGTTGTTCGCGAACAGCCGGTCGCGCTCGACCTCCCAGGCGTTGAGCACCTTGCCGCGCAGCGGCAGGATCGCCTGCGTCTCCTTGTCGCGGCCCATCTTGGCGCTGCCGCCGGCGCTGTCGCCCTCGACCAGGAACAGCTCGTTGAGCGTGAGGTCGCGGCTCTCGCAGTCGGTCAGCTTGCCGGGCAGCACCGCCACGCCCGAGCCCTTGCGCTTCTCGACCTTCTGGCTCGCGCGCTGCCGCGCCTGCGCCTGCCGGATCACCAGGTCGGCCAGCTTGCGGCCGTGCTCGACGTGCTCGTTCAGCCACAGCTCGAGCGCCGGCCGCACGTAGGCGGACACCAGCCGCAGCGCGTCGCGGCTGTTCAGCCGCTCCTTGATCTGGCCCTGGAACTGCGGGTCGAGCACCTTGGCCGACAGCACGAAGCTGGCGCGCGAGAACACGTCGTCGGGCATCAGCTTGACGCCCTTGGGCAGCAGGCTGTGCATGTCGACGAAGGCCTTGACGGCGCCGAACAGACCGTCCTTCAGCCCGGCCTCGTGGGTGCCGCCGGCCACCGTGGGGATCAGGTTGACGTAGCTCTCGCGCATCACCGCACCGTCGTCGGTGAAGGCCACGCACCAGGCCGCGCCCTCGCCTTCGGCGAAGTTCTCAGTCTCGCCGCGGTCGGCATGGCGCTCGCCCTCGAACAGCGGGATCACCGGGTCGGCGGCGAGCGACTGCATCAGGTAGTCGCGCAGCCCGCCCTTGTAGGTCCAGACCTGGCGGTCGCCGGACTTCTCGATCGTCAGCGAGACGCTGGCGCCGGGCATCAGCACGGCCTTGCTGCGCAGCAGGTGGGTCAGGTCGTGGCGCGGGAATTCGGCGCTCTCGAAATACTTCGGATCCGGCCAGGCGCGCACCGTGGTGCCGGCCTTGCGGTCGCCGGCGGCCGCCGGGCGGACGCTCAGCGGCTCGATCACGTCGCCGCCGCCGAACGCCAGCGTCGCGACCTTGCCCTCGCGGTACACCGTCACCTCGAGCCGCTTCGACAGCGCGTTGGTGACGCTGACGCCCACGCCGTGCAGCCCGCCGGAGAAGCTGTAGGCGCCGCCGGAGCCCTTGTCGAACTTGCCGCCGGCGTGCAGCCGAGTGAACACGATCTCGACCACCGGCACCTGCTCCTCGGGGTGCAGGCCGAACGGGATGCCGCGCCCGTCGTCGACCACGCTGACCGAGCCGTCGGCGTGCAGCGTCACGTCGATGCGGCGGCCGTGGCCGGCCAGCGCCTCGTCGGCGGCGTTGTCGATCACCTCCTGGATCACGTGCAGCGGGTTGTCGGTGCGCGTGTACATGCCCGGCCGCTGCTTGACGGGCTCCAGGCCCTTGAGCACGCGGATCGAGGCTTCGTCGTAGCTGCCGGCGGCGGTGTTGCGGGTGGCCATGGAGGCGTGTGGGCGCGGTGGAGTGCGTTGGAGAAGCGGGATCGCGGGATGGCGGAATCGGTACGGGCCCGGAAGGACCGCACCCGGCGGACGGGTCGCGGTCAACGGGTCTCGGTCATCGGGGCGCGGCCGGCGGGGCCCGGTCGGCAGGGTTCGGCCGGCAAGGTCCCGACAGCAGGGTGCGACCCTCGGGAAGCGGCGAACTATAAGCACAGGCCGCGAGTCGCCCCCGCGGCGGACAGGTCGTTGCGAGCGCGGCGACAATTCCCGCATGACGCCACCGCCCTTCTCCGCCCTCCCGCAGCGCCCGCTCGGCCGCTCCGGCCTGTTCACCGCCCCGCTCGCCTTCGGCGGCAACGTGTTCGGCTGGACGGCCGACGAAGCCACCTCGTTCAGCCTGCTCGACGCCTGGGTCGACGCCGGCTTCCAGCTCGTCGACACCGCCGACGTCTACTCGCGCTGGGTGCCCGGCCACGTCGGCGGCGAGTCGGAGACGATCATCGGCAAGTGGCTGGCCGCCGGCGGTGCCAGCCGGCGCGACAAGCTGGTGCTGGCCACCAAGCTCGGCAAGGAGATGGGGCCGGGCCTCAAGGGCCTGGCGCCGGCCTACATCCGCGAGGCGGTCGAGGCCTCGCTGCGCCGGCTGCGCACCGATCACATCGACCTGTACCAGGCGCACGACGACGACCCGGACACGCCCTTCGAGGCCACGTTCGAGGCCTTCGCCCGCCTGATCGAGGTGGGCAAGGTGCGCGCCATCGGCGCCTCCAACTTCAGTGCCGCGCGGCTCGAACAGGCACTGGCCGTGAGCGCGCGCGACGGGCTGCCGCGCTACGAGACGCTGCAGCCGCTCTACAACCTGGTCGAGCGCCCCGCCTACGAGGCCGAGCTGGAGGCGGTGTGCGTCGCCCACGGGCTGGGCGTGATCAACTTCTACGGCCTCGCGTCGGGCTTCCTGACCGGCAAGTACCGCAGCGAGGCCGACCTGGCCAAGAGCAGCCGCGGCGGCCGCGTGCGCGACTACCTGACGCCGAAGGGTCTCGGCGTGCTGGCCGCGCTGGACGCGGTGGCCGCGCGCCACGGCGCCACGCCGGCGCAGGTGGCGCTCGCCTGGCAGATCGCGCGGCCGTCGATCACGGCGCCGATCGCCAGCGCCACCTCGGTCGCGCAGCTCCGGGAGCTGATCGGCGCGGTGAACCTCGCGCTGACCGCCGAGGACATCGACACGCTGACGCGCGCCAGCGACTGACCCACGGCGCTCCGCCCCCACCCCCCCCCCCCCCGACCCATCCCGCCTCGATCGCCGCCCCGCCCCGCCATGAGCACGTCCTCCCCCCGGCCCGCCCGCCGCTCTCGCTCGCCCAGGTGCTGGTCTGCGGCGGGCTGATCGTCACGCTGTCGATGGGCATCCGCCACGGCTTCGGCCTGTGGCTGCAGCCGATCACGATGGACCGCGGCTGGACGCGCGAGACCTTCGCCTTCGCGATCGCGGTGCAGAACATCGCCTGGGGCATCGCCGGGCCGGTCGCCGGCGGGCTGGCCGACCGCTTCGGCGCGTTCCGCGTGCTGGTGGCCGGCAGCCTGTTGTACGGCGGCGGGCTGGTGCTGATGGCGCTGTCGACCTCCGGCCTCGCCTTCACCGGCAGCGCCGGGCTGATGCTCGGCATGGCGCAGTCGGGCACCACCTACGCGATCGTCTACGGCGTGATCGGCCGCAACGTGGCGGCCGACAAGCGAAGCTGGGCGATGGGCGTGGCGGCGGCCGCCGGCTCGTTCGGCCAGTTCCTGATGGTGCCGCTGGAGAACTGGCTGATCGGCAGCTTCGGCTGGCAGCAGGCGCTGTACCTGCTGGGGCTGGTCGCGCTCGTGATCGTGCCGCTGGGCTGGGGGCTGCGCGAGCCGCCCGCCGAGCGCCACGGCGGGGCGCAGCAGAGCGTCGGCCAGGCGGTGCGCGAGGCTTTCGCCTACCCGAGCTTCCGCTGGCTGATGGCCGGCTACTTCGTCTGCGGCTTCCAGGTGGTGTTCATCGGCGTGCACATGCCGAGCTACCTGCGCGACCACGGGCTGTCGCCGAACGTCGCCACCACCGCGCTGGCGCTGATCGGGCTGTTCAACGTGATCGGCACCTACACCGCCGGCGTGCTGGGCCAGCGCCTGCAAAAGCGGCACATCCTGTCGGCGATCTACCTGCTGCGCTCGGTCGCGATCGTGACGTTCCTGTACGTGCCGCTGACGCCGTGGAGCGTCTACGTGTTCGCGGCGGCGATGGGCCTGCTGTGGCTTTCCACGATCCCGCCGACCAACGCGGTGGTGGCGCAGATCTTCGGCGTGCGCTACCTGTCGATGCTCGGCGGCTTCGTCTTCGTCAGCCACCAGGTCGGCAGCTTCCTCGGCGTGTGGCTCGGCGGCCGGCTGTACGACATGACCGGCAGCTACGACGTGGTGTGGTGGATCTCGATCGCGCTGGGCGTGTTCGCGGCGATCGCCAACCTGCCGGTCAAGGAGGGGGCGATCGTGCGCGCGCAGCCGCAGCCGGCTTGATGCGAGCCACGCGAACCGCCCTGGCGATGAACCGCTGGAAACGCCCGCTCGCCTGGACCGGCGTCGCCGCGGCGCTGGCGCTGGTGTTCGTGCTGTACCGCGATCCGGACCTGGCGGTGACGCTGTCGAACCGGCTGTGGGCGTGCTTTTGAGTGACGCGGGCGCATCCGGCCCGGCGGGGCACGGCGCGGGCGAGCCGTCGCCGTGGATCGTGCGCTGGTCACCGCTGGTCGCGCCCGGCGCCACCGTGCTCGACCTCGCCTGCGGCCGCGGCCGCCATGTGCGCTGGTTCGCGCAGCGCGGCGCGCGCGTCACCGCGGTCGACCGTGACGCCGCAGCGCTGGACGGCCTGCGCGACATCGCCGAGACCGTCGTCGCCGACCTGGAAGGCGCAGCCTGGCCGCTGCCCGGCCGCCGCTTCGACGCGGTGGTCGTCACGAACTACCTGTGGCGCCCGCTGCTGCCGCGGCTGGTCGATGCGCTGGCCGACGGCGGCGTGCTGCTGTACGAGACCTTCGCGCTCGGCCAGCAGACGATCGGCCGGCCGTCCAATCCCAACTATTTGCTGCGCCCGGGCGAGTTGCTGGAGGCGGCGCGCGGGCTGCACGTCGTCGCCTACGAGAACGGCTGGCTGGATGCGCCGCCACGCTTCGTGCAGCGGCTGGCGGCGGTGCGCGGGCGGCCCGGCGCGACCGGCCCCGAGCGTCAACCTTTGTGAAGAGGCGGGGCGGCTAAAATCCCGCGATTCCGAGGAACCCGCATGAAACCCATTCTTGGCAGCATCGTCGCTCTCGTCACGCCGATGCACGACGACGGAAGCGTCGACTACGACGGGCTGCGCCGCCTGATCGACTGGCACATCGCCGAAGGCACCGACTGCATCGGCGTCGTCGGCACCACCGGCGAATCGCCGACGGTGTCGGTCGACGAGCACTGCGAGATCATCCGCGTCTCGGTCGAGCATGCGAAAGGCCGGGTGCCGATCATGGCCGGCGCCGGCGGCAACTCCACGCGCGAAGCGATCGCGCTGACGCAGTACGCCAAGAAGGTCGGCGCCGACTGCACGCTGTCGGTCGTGCCCTACTACAACAAGCCTTCGCAGGAAGGCATGTACCAGCACTTCAAGGCGATCGCCGAGGCGGTCGACATCCCGATGGTGCTGTACAACGTGCCCGGCCGCACCGTGGCGGACATGCAGCCGGCCACCGCACTGCGGCTGGCGCAGGTCCCCGGCATCGTCGGCATCAAGGAAGCGAGCGGCTCGATCGGCCGCGCCGCCTGGCTGATCAAGGGCGCGCCGCGCGGCTTCTCGATCTACTCCGGCGACGACGCCACCGCCGTCGCGCTGATGCTGCTGGGCGGCCAGGGCAACGTGAGCGTCACCGCCAACGTGGCACCGAAGGCGATGCACGAGCTGTGCATGGCCGCGCTCGAGGGCCGCGCGCGCGAGGCCTCGGCGCTGCACCTGAAGCTGCTGCCGCTGCACGAGCAGCTCTTCTGCGAGCCGAGCCCGGCGCCGGTCAAGTGGGCGATGGCGCGCCTCGGGCTGTGCGGGCCGGCGCTGCGCCTGCCGCTGACCGCGCTGACGCCCGCCGGCCAGGCGAGCGTCGAGCAGGCGATGCGCGACAGCGGCCTGCTCTGAACCCGCGCCGCACGGCCCCATCCAACCCGGGTCCGACGGCCACGCCGCGGACCTTCCGGAGACTTTCGACGTGACCGTTCCCCACCCGACCCGTTCGACGGCGGCTCGTGCCTCCTGCGCCCTGATCCTTGCGAGCCTGAGCCTGGTCGGCTGCTCCTCGGTCGAGAACCTCGTGTCCGGCGACAAGGTCGACTACAAGACCACCGGCCAGCAGACCAAGGGCCTGGACGTGCCGCCCGACCTGACGCAGCTGGCGCGCGACTCGCGCTACCAGCAGCCGGTCGGCGGCACCGTCAGCGCGGCCGAGTTCCAGGCCGGCGCCGCAGCCGGACAGCCGGCGGCGACCAACGTCGTCGCGCCCGCGGCGCTGGGCGATGCGCACCTCGAGCGCAACGGCAGCGAACGCTGGGTCGCCACCTCGCAGACGCCCGAGCAGCTCTGGCCGCAGTTGCAGAGCTTCTGGGCCGAACGCGGCTTCACGCTGGTGACCGACGACGCCACCGTCGGCGTGATGGAAACCGAGTGGGCCGAGAACCGCGCGAAGCTGCCGAACGACATCCTGCGCAACACCATCGGCAAGGTGTTCGACGGGCTGTGGTCCACCGGCGAGCGCGACAAGTTCCGCACCCGCGTCGAACGCGGCCGCAACGGCAGCGAGATCTACATCAGCCACCGCGGCATGGTCGAGGTCTACTCCAGCCGCGAGAAGGACCAGACCGTCTGGCAGCCGCGCCCGGCGGACCCGCAGATCGAAGCCGAGATGCTGCAGCGCGTGCTGATCAAGCTCGGCGCCAAGGTCGAAGCGGCCAAGGCCCAGGCCGCCACGGTGGCCGCTGCCGGTGGCACCGGCGCGGCAGCCGTGCCGGGCGTGCCGCGCGCGCGCCTGCTCGAAGGCGCGGACGGCGTGACGGTGCAGGTCGACGACGGCTTCGACCGCGCGTGGCGCCGCGTCGGCATCGCGCTCGACCGCAGCGGCTTCACCGTCGAGGACCGCGACCGCGGCCAGGGCCTGTACTTCGTGCGCTACGTCGACCCGGCCTACGCCGGCCGCGAGGAGCCCGGCTTCTTCTCGAAGCTGTTCAGCTTCGGCAAGAAGGACGACGCGATCGGCGTCGCCCGCTACCGCGTGTCGGTGAAGTCGGACGGCGATCGCAGCACCGTGGCGGTGCTCAACAGCCAGGGCACGCCCGAAACCGGGCCGGCCGGGCGCCGCATCGCGAGCCTGCTGGTCGACGACCTGAAGTAACCGCCCGCCGGGTCGGGCCGCGTGATCCGCTTTTGCAGCCTCGGCAGCGGCAGCGGCGGCAACGCCACGCTGGTCGAGGCGCATTCGGGCACCACGACCACGCGCGTGCTGGTCGACTGCGGCTTCTCGCTGCGCGAACTGCAGTCGCGCCTGGGCCGCACCGGCCTGTCGGTCGACGACATCGATGCGGTGTTCGTCACCCACGAGCATGGTGACCACGTCGGCTGCGCGCTGACGCTGGCGCGCCGCCACCGCGTCGCCCTGTGGACCAGCCGCGGCACGTGGCGTGCGATCCGTGGAGACAGCGGCAACGACAGCGGCAACGACAGCAGCAGCAGCGGCGGCGACGGGCTGCGGCCGTCGTTCGCCCGCGATGGCGAGGCGATCGGGATCGGCGACCTGCAGCTGCTGCCCTACACCGTGCCGCACGACGCCAACGAACCGCTGCAGCTCTGCTTCAGCGACGGCGCCTCGCGCCTGGGCGTGCTGACCGACGTGGGCTCGATCACCGAGCACCTCGTCGCGCAGCTCCAGCGCTGCGACGCGCTGCTGCTCGAATGCAACCACGACCGCGACCTGCTGGCCGCCTCGCGCTATCCGGCGTCGCTGAAGGCCCGCATCGGCGGGCGCTACGGCCACCTCAGCAACGAGGTGGCGCGGGAGATCCTCTCGCGCTGCCTGCACGGCGGCCTGCGCCACGTCGTTGCCGCCCATCTGAGCGAGCAGAACAACCGGCCGGACCTGGCCCGGGCCGCGCTGGCGGCGGCTTGCGGCGGCCTGTCCGCCGGCTTGCACGTGGCCGGGCCGGACTGGGGCTTCGACTGGCTGGCCACGCGCTAACGAGCACAGGCCGGCGACGACGCACCCCAGCACTGCGCGCACGTGCACGTGCACGTGTGACCATGCAAACGCCATGACGAAAAAAAGCCGCCCGAAGGCGGCTTTTCGTGAAGGCCAAAGCAGCCCCGAAGGGCCGCGGCGATCACTTCTTCATCGCGTCCTTGGCGGCGTCGGCGGCCTTGCCGGCGGCGTCCTTGGCAGCGTCGGCAGCCTTGCCGGCGGCGTCCTTGGCGGCGTCAGCGGCAGCGCTGGCGGCGTCGGTGGCACCCGAAGCAGCCGCGGTGGCGGCGGTCGCGGCAGCGGCCGCAGCGGTGTCAACCGCCGAGGCGGCGGCCGAAGCGGCTTCCGCGACGGCCGGAGCAGCAGCAGCCGACGCGGCGGCGGCCGGAGCTTCTTCCTTCTTGCCGCAGGCGGACAGCGCGATGGCGGCGAGCAGGGAAGCCAACAGGAGCGACTTTTTCATACTTTTCCTCGAATAGGATTTGATCGAACACACCGGTCAGTTGGAGGGTCCATGCCGGCATTGATTGCGTGACGCAGGGTCCCAACACCTCAGGCCCAGATAGCTCGAGCGTCTCCGTGGCCCAGCCCACCATTATAGTGAGCTAAGGGAACCTACCTAGAGGCCCAGCGTGTAGGCCGGCATCGAGGGCACGGAACGTTGCAAAAGCGCATCAAAGCGTTCGCGGGCGTGGATTGCATCAGCCACCTGTGTCGACACGGTCCCACGGTGATGCAGCTCGTCGACACGCCGCAGCGTCACGCCGCCGGCTGACAGCAGCAGGCTCGGCACGGCGCGCGCATCGGCCTCGTCGACAGCGCGGCAGTCGACCAGGTGCGCGAAACGACGCCGCCACTCGACGAAGCGCGGATGGTGGCGGATCACCTCGTCGTAGCCGACCGCCAGCATCGTCAGCCGCCGACCGGGCCGGGCCCAGCGCACCAGGTCGTCGATCAGCGCAGCGTCGTTCAGCGGCCAGTCGGCGAAGTCGGCGTCGCAGCAGCACAGGCTGAGGCTTCCCACATCGGCCGCGTGTGCGAAGCCGCGGCGCACGGCCTGCTGGAATTCGCTTCGTCCATCGAATCGTGTCGTGTCGCCCGGTTCATCCATCGTCGAACTCCTGAACCCGTCGTTTCGTCGTCATCGTCGTCATCGTCGCCTGCTGCCGGGTTGTCGCCGCGGTCAGTCGACGGAACGCAGCCAGCCCGCGCCCAGCCAGTCTTCCAGCAACTCGCGCGCATCGTCGCCCAGGCGCGCCACATCGGCGGCAGACAGCGTCCGCCAGTCGGCCAGTTGCCGCATCAGCCGGGCATCGCGCCCTCCGGCGCGGAAAGACTCGCCGTTGATGTACACGTGACGCTCGTCGTAGAGCATGCGCGTGCGGCGGTCGAGCTGCACGCCGCCTTGATCGGCGGACGGCGCCATGTGCGCATCGTCGAACCAGACGTTCGCCTTCGGTTCGCTGAGCCATTCGCCGAGCGCGCGGGCCAGCGCGTCCGGGTCGCCGGCCAGGCGCGCGACGGCCGCCTGCGCGAAGTCGCGCAGCGTGTCGGGCACGCGGCCGGGGGCGTCGGTCGCGGGCTGGGCCGGATCGCGGTAGATCGGGTCGGGCGGGTCGATGTCGACATCGGCCAGGCGCTGCAGCAACTCGCGGCCGAGCTCGCCGCGGCCCGGCGCGCGGTAGCCGATCGAGCACGTCATGCACTCGCCCTCGGCCACGCCGTCGTGCGCCCAGCCGGGCGGCACGTACAGCATGTCGCCGGGTTCGAGCAGCCATTCCTGCGTCGGCCGAAAGTCGGCCAGGATCTTCAGCGGCACGTCCGGCACCAGCGCCGGCGCACGGCCGCGCGGCGCCGGCGGGCCGATGCGCCAGCGCCGCCGGCCCTGCACCTGCAGCAGGAACACGTCGTACGAATCGACGTGCGGCCCGACGCCGCCGCCATCGCTGGCCCACGAGACCATCAGGTCATCCAGGCGCGCATCGGGCGCGAAGCGGAAGCGCTGCAGCAGCGCCGCGGCGGCGTCATCGTGCAGGTCGACGCCCTGCACCAGCAGCGTCCAGCCGGCGCGCTTGACCGGCGGAAGCTGGCTCCGCGCGAACGGCCCGTGGCGCAGGCGCCAGCCGGCCGCGCGCTGCTCGACCAGCCGCGACTCGACGCCATCGCGCCCGGCCAGGTCGAACAGTGCCGCGCGTGCGAGCGGCGGCGCTGCGCCGGCGAACGCCTGGCGCACCAGCAGCGGCTTCTTCTGCCAGTGCCGGCGCATGAAGGCCTGGGGCGACAGCCCGCCCAGCAGCGGCGTCTCGGAAGTGATGTCCATTGCGGCGATTGTCGCGTGCGCGACGCGGCTGGCCCGCGCACGGCAGCCGGCGTGCGACCACCCGCCGCCAGGCGGCGTGGGGCGGCGCCGGCGCGTCCCGCGCGACCGGCCCGCGCCCCTGCGCCGTGCCGTGGCGCTGTGCGATCATTTCCCGATGAACATCACCGCACCCTGCGTCGTCAGCCTGGTCTGGCGTCTGGAAGATGCCCAAGGCACCCTGATCGATGAACTGAAGGACCCGGTCGAGTTCTTCTACGGCGGCGACGACCTGCTCGCCAAGGTCGAGGAGGCGCTGGCCGATCAGGAGACCGGCTACGAGGCGCAACTGCACCTGGAGCCCGAGCACGCGTTCGGCGAGTACGACGCCAAGCTCGTCTTCTTCGAGCCGCGTTCGCTGTTTGCGGAGGAGGTCGCGCCCGGCATGCAGTTCGACGGCCCGCCCGAAGGCGCCACCACCGAAGGCCTGCCCGAAGACGCCGTCTACACGATCACCGAGGTCTACCCCGACCACGTGGTGCTCGACGGCAACCACCCTCTCGCCGGCATCGCGCTGCGGCTCGACCTGACGGTGCGCGACGTGCGCGAGGCCACCGAGGCCGAGATCGAGGCCGGCAGCGTCGGCGTGCCGTTCATCTCGGTGCTCGACGGACCGGCGCCCGACGATCCGATCCACTGAGAGCCTGAGAGGCACGCTGGCCGCACCGCCGCGGCCACGAAACGCCCGGCCCTGTGCCAGACCGCGCGCCGGACCGTGCCTCAGGTCGCGGCCGCCGAGCCCTCCGGCGTCGTCACCGGGCCCTTGCCGCTGAAGCGGTCGAGCGCGAGGTAGATCACCGGCGTGATGTACAGCGTGATCGCCTGCGAGAACACCAGCCCGCCGACCACCGCCAGCCCGAGCGGCTGGCGCAGTTCGGCGCCGGCGCCCAGGCCCAGCGCGATCGGCAGCGCGCCCATCAGCGCGGCCAGCGTGGTCATCATGATCGGCCGGAAGCGCAGCAGGCAGGCCTCGCGGATCGCATCGACCGGCGCGGCGCCGCGGGTGCGCTGCGCGTCGAGCGCGAAGTCGATCATCATGATCGCGTTCTTCTTCACGATGCCCACCAGCAGCAGGATGCCGATGGTGGCGATCAGCGTCAGGTCCTGGCCGAACAGCTCGAGCATCAGCAGCGCGCCCACCGCGGCCGAGGGCAGGCCGGCCAGGATCGTGAGCGGGTGGATGTAGCTTTCGTACAGCACGCCGAGCAGCACGTAGATGACGAGCAGCGCCGCGACGATCAGGATCACCTGGCTGCCCTGCGAGCTCTTGAACACCGCCGCATCGCCGCCGTAGGTGGTGATGATCGACGGCGGCAGGCCGATCTGGTCGCGGTAGCGCTCGATGCGCGCGGTGGCATCGCCCAGCGCGGTGCCCGGCGCGAGGTTGAACGACACCGTCACCGCCTGGAGCTGGCCGACGTGGTTGATCGAGGTCGGCCCGACGGTGCGGTCGACCGTCGCGAAGCTCGACAGCGGCACCAGCCCGCCGGTCGACGAGCGCACGTAGATGCCGTTGAAGGCGCCCTCGTCGCGCTTGGCCGACGGCGCCACCTCCAGGATCACCTGGTAGCTGTCGGCGGTGGTGTAGATGGTCGACACCTGGCGCTCGCCGAACGCGCTGTAGAGCGCACTGCGCACCGCCTCGATCGACACGCCGAGCGTGTTGGCGCGGTCGCGGTCGATCGACAGCGAGGCCTGCAAGCCGCGCAGCTGCGCGTCGCTGGTGACGTCGCGGAACAGCGGGTCGGCGCGCATCGGTTCCTGCAGCTTGGCCGCCCAGTCGTACAGCGCATCGGCCTTCACGCTCTGCAGGATGTACTGGTACTGCGCCTTGCTCTGGCGCCCGCCGAGCTGCAGGTTCTGCACCGGCCGCATGAACACGCTGATGCCCGGCACCTCGCGCAGGCTCTTGCGCAAGCCTTCGACCACCTGCTTCATCGGCTGGCGTTCGCCGCGCGGCTTCAGGTTGATGAACATGCGGCCGGTGTTCAGCGAGCCGCTGCCGCCGGTGCCGCTGCCGTTGAAAGAGCTGACCGAGTCGACGTTCGGGTCGCTGCGCACGATGGCGGCGGCGCGGCTCTGCAGCGCCACCATCGCCTCGAACGAGGTGTCCTCGGCGGCCTCGGTGCTGGCGCTGATCTGGCCGATGTCTTCCTCGGGGAAGAAGCCCTTGGGGATCGTCACGAACATGGCCGCGGTGGCGGCGAAGGTCAGCAGCGCCACCACCAGCACGATGGGCCGGTGGCGCAGCGCCACGTCGAGCGAGCGCTGGTAGCGCGCCAGCACCGCGTCGAACGCGCGCTCGAATGAGCGCACCAATGCGCCGGGCGGCTTCTTGTGCGCCTCGTCGCTGAGGAAGCGGCTGGCCAGCATCGGCACCAGCGTCAGCGAGACGAAGGCCGACACGATGATCGCCAGCGACACGATCACCGCAAACTCGTGGAACAGCAGGCCGATCACGCCCGGCATGAAGAAGATCGGGATGAACACCGCGATCAGCGAACTCGAGATCGACAGGATCGTGAAGCCCACTTCGCGCGAGCCGCGCAGCGCCGCCTGGAACGGCGGCACGCCCTCCTCGACGTGGCGGATGATGTTCTCGAGCATCACGATCGCGTCGTCGACGACCAGCCCGACCGCCAGCGTCAGCCCGAGCAGCGAGATGTTGTCGAGCGTGAAGCCGAAGGCCCACAGCAGCGACACCGCACCGATCAGCGACACCGGCAGCGACAGCGTCGGGATCACCGTCGCGACGAAGCGGCGCAGGAACAGGAAGATCACCAGCACCACCAGCACCACGGTGCCGGCAAGCGTCAGGTTGACGTCGTGCAGCGCCTCGCGGATCGACGCCGAACGGTCGTTGCGCAGCGTCAGCGTCACCGATTGCGGCAACTGCGCGCGAAAGCCCGGCAGCGCGGCGCGCACCGCGTCGACCACCTTGACGGTGTTCGCATCCGGCTGGCGCAGCACCGCCATCGTGATCGACGGCTCGCCGTTGAACCGGGCGGCGGTCTTCACGGTCTCGTAGCTGTCTTCCACCTGTGCCACGTCGCGCAGCCGCACCGGGTTGCCGTTCGGGTTGCCGACGATCAGCTCGGCGAACTCGGCGGCGTTGCGCAACTGTCGGTTGGCCTGCAGCGTCAGCGTCTGCTGCGGGCCGTCGAGCGTGCCGACCGGCGTGTTCGCGTTGGCGACGGCCAGCGCCGCGGCGAGCTCGTCGAGGCTGATGTTGCGCGCGACCAGCGCGTCCGGCATCACGCGCACGCGCACCGCGAAGCGCTTCTGGCCGAAGATGTTGACCTGCGCCACGCCGGGCAGCGTCGACAGCGTCGGCGAGATCACGTGCTCGGCGTAGTCGTTCAGGTCCGACAGGTTCAGCGACGGCGAGGTCATCGCGATCAGCAGCACCGGCGCGTCGGCCGGGTTGACCTTGCGGTACGACGGGAGCTGCGTCATGTCCTGCGGCAGCGAGCGCTGCGCGCGCAGCAGCGCGGCCTGCACGTCGACGGCGGCGGCGTCGATGTTGCGGTCCTCGTCGAACTCCAGCGTCAGCGAGGTGCTGCCCAGCGTGTTCGACGAGCTGATCACCGCCAGCCCGGGCACGGTCGCGAACTGCTTTTCCAGCGGCAGCGCGACCGAGGTCGCCATCGTCTCCGGGCTGGCGCCGGGCAGTGCCGCGGTGACGTTGATGACCGGCGTGTTGTAGCTCGGCAGCGCCGCGATCGGGATGCGCTGGTAGGCGATCACGCCGGCGACGACGATCGCCGCGTTCAGCAGCACCGTCAGCACCGGCCGGCGGATGAAGAGTTCGGACAGGTTCATCGCCGCATCCTTCGGGTGGACATCAAGGCGCCGCCACCGCGGCGCTGGCGCCCGGCGCCGGGCCCTCGCCGCGCCGCGGGCCGGCGCCTTCGGACGCGCGCTCCGCCGGCCGCTCGACCACCGGGCTGCCGGGCCGCAGGTTCTGGCGCCCGTCGACGACGATGCGTTCGCCGCCGCGCACGCCGCTGACCACCGCGTCGGCGCCCTGCGCATAGACCAGCTCCACCGGCCGCGATTCGGCCCGGCCGGCGGCATCGACCACATAGACGACGCGCCCGCGCGGCCCTTGCACGATGCTCGCCTGCGGCACCACGATCGCGTTGTCCAGCGTCTGCACCGTCAGGCGCACGTTGACGAAGGCGCCCGGCCACAGCCGGTTGTCCGGGTTGTCGAACTGCGCCTTGACCTTGACCGTGCCCGAGTTCGCGTCGACCGCGTTGTCGACGAACTGCAGCTTGCCCGTCAGCGTGCGGCGGCCCTCCGGCAGCACCGCGGTGACGGCGCCGCCGCCGCCGCGCAGCGACTCCAGCACGCTCGTCAGGTGGCGCTGCGGCAGCGCGAAGCTGACGGCGATCGGGTCGAGCTGCGTCACCGTGACCAGCGCATTGCCGGCCGGCTGCACGCTGCTGCCGGCGAACACGTTGATCGCGCCCGCGCGGCCGGCACTGGGCGCGACGATGCGGCTGTACGACAGCCCGACCTGGGCCGCGTCGATCGCCGCGCGGTCGGCGGCGATCACCGCCTGCTGCGCGTCGACCAGCGACTGGTTGGTGTCCACCGCGCCCTGCGAGACGAAGTTCTGCGCGAGCAAATCCTTGCTGCGCGCGAGCTGGCGCTGCGCGTCGGCCAGCGTCGCCAGGTCCTTCGCGAGCTGCGCGCGCGCCTTGGCGACGTTGACCTCGTCGTTGCGCGCGTCGAGCGTGAACAGCGGCTCGCCGGCCTTGACGAACTGCCCCTCGCGCACGTGCACCTTGGTGATCGTGCTGGCCACCTGCGGCCGCACCTCGACGCTGTTGAGCGAGCTGACGGTGCCGGTCGCCTCGAGCTGCACGTCCACGCGGCGCTGCACGGCGCGCACGGTGGTCACGCTGATGGCCGCGCCGGCACCGGGCACCGCCGCCGAAGCAGCGGTCAGCGCCGAGCTGGCGCCCGGCGCTGCGTCACGCCCGCGCAGCAGCGCGAAGCCTCCCGCGGTGGCCGCGGCCACCAACAGCACGGTTGCGCCGACGACTGCCTTGTTCATCTGCCGTTCCAGGCCTTTCGAATTGATTGAAGCGGAAAGCTCGTGTGTCGAGGCTCAGGAGGCGTCGGCCAGCGAACGGTGCTCGCCGATCGCGCCGGAGTGCTCGTCGTCGAAGCGCAGCACGGGCACGCGCGAGGCGGCCCAGGCGGCCAGCACGCACAGCACCGCGGCGCCGACGAACGCGACCTGGAAGGCCGAACGCACCGGCTGCTGCATCGCCGGCGACTGCAGCGCCTGCATGTCCTGCACGCTGCCGATCAGGCCGTAGACCAGTGCGCCGAAGGCCGATGCGCCGATCGACGAGCCAAGCGAGCGCGACAGCGAGATCGTCGCCGCCGCGGCGCCCAGCCGCGCCGGGCCCACAGCCGTCTGCGTGACGATCTGCATCACCGACATCACGCTGCCCAGCCCGAGCCCGGTGCCGAAGCCCAGCGCGATCAGCACCCGCTTGTCGGCGGGCGCCAGCGCCAGGCCGATCAGCGAGGCCGCGGCCAGCAGCAACCCGAACTTCGGGATCGCCGTGGGCCGGCCGAAGTGCACGATCAGCCGGCCGGTGGTGGCCGCGCCGAGCACGATGCCGGCCGTCAACGGCAGCAGCAGCAGGCCGGCCTCGGCCGCATCGGTGTGCAGCGAAAGCTGCAGGTAGACCGGCAGGTAGAACACCATCGCGAACATCGCCGAGGCGAAGCCGATCACCGTCAGCACCGCGTAGCGCACCGCGGGCAGGCGCAGCAGGTCGAGCGGCAGGAAGGGCAGCGCCACGCGCGATTCGTGGCGCACCAGCGCCACCCACAGCAGCGTGCTGGCGGCCAGCAGCGCGAGGCTGGTGGCGGAAGCCCAGTCGAACCGATGCCCGGCCGACGACACCCAGAACAGCGTCGAGCCCATCGCCAGCGCGAACAGCACCAGGCCGGCACGGTCGGTGGCAGCCGCCTGCGGGTGCGGCACGTCGTCGTGGCGCAGGCCCCACAGCCGCCACAGCGCCAACGCGCACAGCGGCAGGTTGATCAGGAACAGCCAGCGCCAGCTCGCGTGGTGCACGATCAGCCCGCCGATCACCGGCCCGCCGACGCTCGCCAGCGTGAAGATGATCGCGAACCAGCCCTGGCTGCGGGCGCGCTGTCGCGGCGACACCACCTCGCCGATCAGCGCCTGCGACAGCGTCATCAGCCCGCCGCCGCCCAGCCCCTGCAGCACGCGCGCCGACACCTGCGTGCCGAGCGTCGGCGCCAGCCCGCAGGCGAGCGAGCCGAGCCCGAACATCGCGATCGCGGCGGCCAGCATGCGGCGCCGGCCGTGGCGGTCGCCGAGCTGGCCGTACAGCGGCACGGTGATCACCGACGCCAGCAGGTAGGCCACCGCCAGCCAGGAGGTGTCGCGCAGGCCGCCGAGCTCGCGGCTGATGACCGGCGTGGCGGTGGCGAGCAGCGTCTGGTCGACCGCGGCGAGGAACATCGGGCCCATCACCGCGACGAACAGCCGCATGAAGCGGCGGCGGTCGACGGGGGCGAGGTCGGACGATGCGGGCGGCGAGGCCGGTGCCGGTGCGGAAGCCGATACCGATACCGATGCCGATGCCGATGCCTGCGGCAAGGCCGGCACCGAGGTTCCGGCGAACGGCGCGAACGCGGCGGATTCCGATGCGGCGTTGTCGGCGCCCGCGGCCGGCGACATGCGGATGGCCGGCTCAGCCATGGACGAACCTCGACTTCAGCGTCGCCAGCCCGTCCATCACCGCGCTCAGCTCGGCCGGGCTCGCGCCTTCGAGCGCGGCGGCCATGTCGGCCCGCGCGCCGTCGCGGATGCGATCGAGCAGCGCGCGGCCAGGCGGGCGGATGGTCAGCGCGCTGCGCCGCCGGTCCACCTCCGAGGTGGCGGCGTCGACATAGGCCGCGCGCGCCAGCCGGTCGACCATCGCCGAGGCCGTCGCCAGCGTCACGCCGAGGAAGGCGGCCACCTCGCTGACCGATGCACCGGGATGGCGGTCGATGAAGCCGAGGCAGCGGAACTGCGGCACCGACAGGCCGTCGCCGATGCTGCGGCGCATGCTGGTGCGCATCGCGTTCATCACCTTCGGAACGACGTCGATGACCTCGGCGGCGCAGGCTTCGCGGCTGAGCGGCGGCGGCGGCGCGACGCGACGGCGATCGGGAACGGAGGACATGGCAAACGGTGCGGCGAGCGGATCGGGCAGGGCGGTCACGACGGACGACAGACGCGCCGGCCAACCCCGAATTGGTTAGCCGAGCATAGCATTTACCCTCAACCCTGGCGTGCCGCGGGGCATCCCGCCCGGCGCCCCGCCCCGCTCTGCCCCGCCGGGTCGCGCCCGGCGCCGGCGGGTTCAGCCCCGCCCGGTCGACCCGAAGCCGCCGCCGCCGCGCTCGCTGTCGTCGAAGCGATCGACGACGCGGAAGCGTGCCTGCACCACCGGCACGATCACGAGCTGCGCGATGCGGTCCATCGGCTGCACGGTGAACACCGCGTCGCCGCGGTTCCAGCAGCTCACCATCAGCGGGCCCTGGTAGTCGGAGTCGATCAGCCCGACCAGGTTGCCGAGCACGATGCCGTGCTTGTGCCCGAGCCCGGAGCGCGGCAGCACCAGCGCGGCCAGCCCCGGGTCGGCGATGTGCAGCGCCAGGCCGGTGGGGATCAGCGCAGTGCGGCCCGGTTCGAGCACCAGCGCGGTGTCGAGGCAGGCGCGCAGGTCCAGGCCCGCGCTGCCGGGGGTGGCGTAGGCCGGCAGCAGGTCGGCCAGGCGCGGGTCGAGCAGTTTGAGGTCGATGTCGGTCATGGGAGATTCCTCGCGCATCGAGCGGCGCGCCGTGGCGGAGCGGGCTGGGCGTTCGGGTGTCGCTCGGGCGTCGTTCGGGTGTCGTTCGGGCGTCGCTCGGGCGTCGTTCCGTGGCGTTCAGGCCGACAGCGGCGCCAGCCGCGCGGCGATCTCGCGCACAAGCGCGCGCGCCAGAGTCAGCTTGTCGGCGCGCGGCAGTTCGCGGTGGCCGGCGGCGTCGACCAGCGTCAGCGCGTTGTCGTCGCGCCCGAAGGTCGCCGGGCCGAGGTTGCCGACGATCAGCGGCACCTGCTTGCGCACCCGCTTCTCGGCCGCGTGCGCCAGCAGGTCGTGGCTCTCGGCCGCGAAGCCGACGCAGTACGGCGGCTGCGGCAGCCGCGCCACCGCGGCCAGGATGTCCGGGTTCTCGGTCAGCTCGAAGCTCGGCGCGACGCGGCTGCCGTTCTTCTTGATCTTCTGCTCCGACAGCGTCGCCGGCCGCCAGTCGGCCACCGCGGCGGTGGCGACGAAGACGTCCTGCGGCGCCGCCGCCGGCAGCACCGCGTCGTGCATCTGGCGCGCGGTCTGCACGTCGATGCGGCGCACGCCGCGCGGCGTGGGCAGGTGCACGGGGCCGGCCACCAGCGTCACGTCGGCGCCGGCCTCGCGCGCGGCGCGGGCGATCGCGAAGCCCATCTTGCCGCTGGAGAGGTTGGTGATGCCGCGCACCGGATCGATCGGCTCGTAGGTGGGCCCGGCGGTGATCAGCAAGCGCTTGCCGAGCAGCGCCTTGGGCTGGAAGAACGCCTCCAGCTCCTCGGCGATCTCCTCGGCCTCGAGCATGCGGCCGTCGCCGACCTCGCCGCAGGCCTGGTCGCCGTTGCCCGGGCCGAGCACGACGGCACCGTCTGCCACCACGGTGGCGACGTTGCGCCGCGTGGCCGGGTGGTCCCACATCTCGCGGTTCATTGCCGGCGCCAGCAGCAGCGGGCAGCGCGCCGCGGGCCGCGCCACGCACAGCAGCGACAGCAGGTCGTCGGCGCGGCCCTGCGCCAGCCGGGCGATGAAGTCGGCACTCGCCGGCGCCACCAGCACCGCGTCGGCCTGCCGCGTCAGGTTGATGTGCGGCATGTGGTTGGGCTCGCGCGCGTCCCAGCTGCTGTCGTACACCGTGCGGCCGGTCAGCGCCTGCATCGTCACCGGGGTGATGAAGCGCTCGGCCGATTCGCTCATCACCACCTGCACGGTGGCGCCGGCCTTGGTCAGCAGCCGCGCCAGTTCGGCCGACTTGTAGCAGGCGATGCCGCCGGTCAGGCCGAGCACGATGTGGCGGCCGGCGAGGGCTTGGGGAGGCGTGGGGTCGAGGCTCATTTCGGTGGCTCCACCGCGGTGGCGGCGGTCTGCGAGGGCTGTTGCGGCGGGCGTTGCCGCTGGCGTTGCGGTGGTTGTTGCGGTGGGCGTTGCAGCTGGCGTTGCGGTGGTTGTTGCGACGCTCGTTGCGATGGTTGTCGCGACGCTCGTTGCGGCGGGCATCGCGACGCGCGTTGCGTGCCTGCGTCGAGCGCGCCGAGGACACCCGGCGGCCGCCTCCGCGAATGTCCCCCGAGACGGGCTTCGCCCGCCTCTCCTCCTTGATTTCGCTGCGGCGGCCACCGGGCATCCTCGGCCTGCACCCGTGATCGCGGGCGGCGGGTTGCCTGGCACGGCGGTGGCGGATCGGGCCGGCGGGGCACCCGAAGCGCACAGGCGCTCCCTCCGGAGGACCGCGAACGAAGCAAGCGTGGAGGCGGTTTCATCCGGGTTGGATTGCGAAGCTGGGGATTCGACGCGGCCCGGCTGAAGCGTCTTGGCGGAACGAGGATGGGACGATCGCAGCAGCCGGATCGGACAGGCGACGGGCACACGGATTGCCCCCGGTATCGATCCGCGCCGACGGCCGGGGCGGCCGGATTATGGCCGTAGCGGTCGATCCCCCCTGCCGTGGCGCGGTGTCAGGTTTCGCGCCGCGCCGCGACGCACTCGTCGGGCACGGCAGCGCGATCTGGAACCGGACGGCCCTGCCGCCGCCCGCACAAAACCCCGCGCATGGACAGCCCCTCGGTCGAGAGGCACCATCCGCCGCTTCGATCGGAATGCCATGAGCCACCGCCAACCGCGCTTCATCCAGATCCCGCCGGCCGACGCCGCCGCCGAGCGCCAGCGCGCGATCGACGGGCTGCTGCGGCGGCCGGCCGTCGCGTCGCCGAAGTATTTCTACGACCGGCTGGGCTCGCACCTCTTCGATGCGATCACCGAACTGCCCGAGTACTACCCGACGCGCACCGAGGCGGCGCTGTTCGCGCGCCACGGGCCGGCGCTGGCGGCCTGCGTGGGCCCGCGCGCAACGTTCATCGACCTGGGTGCCGGCAACTGCGACAAGGCAGCGCGGCTGCTGCCGCTGCTCGATCCGGCACGCTACATCGCGGTCGACATCTCGGCCGACTACCTGCACCAGGCGCTTCGCCGGCTGCAGCGCGAGCACCGCGAGCTCGACATCGTCGGCGTCGGCATGGATTTCTCGGCCTCGCCGGCGCTGCCGCCGGGGCTGATCGACGGCCGCCGAGAGCGCCCGGTGTTCTTCTACCCGGGATCGAGCATCGGCAACTTCGCGCCGGCGGAGGCGGCGGCCTTCCTGCGCGGCCTGCGGGCGCAGGCCGGCGGCGGCGGGCTGCTGATCGGCGTCGACCTGGTCAAGCCGGAGGCGCGGCTGGTGGCCGCCTACGACGACCCGCTGGGCGTGACCGCGGCCTTCAACCTGAACCTGTTGCGCAACCTGAACGCAGCCATCGGCAGCGACTTCGCCCCGGCCGACTGGCGCCACGTGGCGCGTTTCGACGCCGCCGCGTCGCGCATCGAGATGCACCTGGAGGCGCGGCGCGACCTGGTCGTCGCCTGGCCCGGCGGCAGCCGCCGCTTCGCCGCCGGCGAGCGCCTGCACACCGAGGATTCATACAAGTACACGGTGGCCGGTTTCGCCGCGCTGCTGCGCGAAGCAGGCTTCGCTGACGGCGAGCGCTGGGTGGCGCCGAACGACGACTTCGCGCTGTTCTGGGCGCCCGCTTAACCGCCTTCAGGGTCATGTAGACGCCTCGAAGCTCGGGCGGCTCCTCCTCGGGCGTCTTCCGGCATGTCTGTCTCGAACGAGGCGGCGCGCGCGGGCACGGCGATATGCGCGAACACTTCCTTGGCCGGCTCGAGGTTGCCGGCGAAGCTGTGCCGCGCCGCCTCGTTCCAGCGATGCCCGTCGACCTTCGAGTAGTCCAGTTCGTAGCCCGCCTCGCGGGCGAGCTGGTCGACGAACACACGCGTGCTGCGGCCGTTGCCTTCGCGGAACGGGTGCACGGCATTGATCTCGGCGTGGTAGTGCGCCAGAAGCTCCGTGAAACGCTGCGTGTCCAGGCCCTTCAGATGTTTGTCACGCGCAAGCGCGTCGAAGACCTGCTTGCCATAGCTCTCGATGTGCCGAGGCAGCGCGAAGAGCGAATCTTCCTTGGAGATCTGCACCGTGCGGATCTGGCCTGCCCACTCGTACACGTCCTGAAAGACGTACTTGTGGATGGCTTTCAGGTGCCCAAGGTCAAAGCGACCCTTGATGGGGTTCTCCGCCAGCTCGAGGATGCGCTCGGTGCTCTTGCGGTACTCGAACTGTCGAAGCTGCTGGGCGTCCCGGATGCCTGCCTTGTTGCGCAGGACATCCAGGTCGGGATACGCGTAGGGATCGCGTTCCCGGCTCACGCGGCCAGTGAATACGACGAGTCGCCGGCCTTGCCGCTCCCGACCCCGAACGCCTTGTCGGTTTCGGCGCGGACCTGGGCAAGCGTCAGCTCGCCACGCACATACCGTTCGAGCAGCGCGAGATAGGCGGCGTCGGGCTCGAAACCTTCGATGCGCTGGCTCGCGAGCGTCTGCGTGACATTGCGGCGGCGTTCTTGTTCGGTCAGTGCCATGATGGCCTCCAAAACACGACCCCAATTCTACCGATTCGAGGCGTTGTCAAGGGGTTCTGGCCGGCCCGCCGTACCTGCGTTGCCGGCACGCTGACACGCGCGATCGCCGCCAGGCCACCGCTTTGCCGCACCGCGGCCTCCCCGTCAAGATCCCGTGGTTTTATTGTGCTGAATTTTCAGTAATTCCTGAAAATTCAGGGATTTCCCTAGAATCACGCTCGACCGCAGTCCTCGGGAGCGTTGGAGCTTCCCGGGCGCGGTCCGCCCCCGGCGCGTGGCCGGGCCCTGCCGCTGCACGCCGATGACCACCCTGTCGCCCCTCGTCACCAGCTTCGTCTCCCATTTCGGCGAGATGGGCAGCCGATGGGGTATCAACCGCACGGTCGGGCAGATCTACGCGCTGATCTACGTGTCGCCGAACCTGCTGAATGCCGACGACATCGCCGAGCGGCTGGAGTTCAGCCGCTCCAACGTCAGCATGGGGCTGAAGGAACTGCAGGCGTGGCGGCTGGTGCGGCTGCGCCACCTGACGGGCGACCGGCGCGAGTATTTCGAGGCGCCGTCGGACGCGTGGGAGATCTTCCGCACGCTCGCCGAGGAGCGCCGCCGCCGCGAGATCGAGCCGACGCTGTCGATGCTGCGCAACGCGCTGCTGGAAACGCCGTCCACCGAGGCCGACCGCTACGCCCAGTCGCGCCTGAAGGACATGCACGACCTGATCGAGATGATGACCACCTGGTTCGACGACGTGCAGCGCATGGACCAGAAGACGCTGTCGCAGCTGATGCGCATGGGCTCCAAGGTGCAGCGCCTGCTCGAATTCACCGGCCGTGCGCGCAGCGCGGTCTCGCGCGCCACGGGCGGCGCGCCCGCTCTCCCCCCCGCGCCGCCGGCGCCTCCCCCGATCGACCCCCAAGGAAACGCCTGACCATGGACGCCCTGATCCTCGCGCGGATGCAGTTTGCCGCGAACATCACCTTCCACATCCTGTTCCCGACGATCAGCATCGCGCTGGGCTGGATGCTGCTGTTCTTCCGCATCCGCTGGCTGCGCACGCAGGACGCGGCCTGGCTCGACGCCTATCGCTTCTGGACCAAGGTGTTCGCGCTGACCTTCGCGCTCGGTGTGGTCAGCGGCATCACGATGAGCTTCCAGTTCGGCACCAACTGGCCGGGCTTCATGGAGCACGTGGGCAACATCGCCGGCCCGCTGCTGGGCTACGAGGTGCTGACCGCCTTCTTCCTGGAAGCGGGCTTCCTCGGGATCATGCTGTTCGGCCATGACCGCGTGAGCGCGCGCGTGCACCTGTGGTCGGCCTTCCTGGTGGCGTTCGGCACCACCGTCAGCGCGTTCTGGATCCTGAGCCTGAACTCGTGGATGCACACGCCGGCCGGCTACACCATCGTCGACGGCGTCTTCCACGTGAAGAGCTGGGCCGAGGTGGTGTTCAACCCCTCGCTGCCGTACCGGCTGGCGCACATGCTGCTGGCCTCACTGCTGACGGTGTCGTTCCTGCTCGCCGGGCTGAGCGCCTGGCAGCTGCTGAGCCGCACCGCGAATGCGTCGACGCCGAAGGTGCTGCGCGTCGGCCTCACGCTCGCGGCGATCGCGATCCCGCTGCAGATCGCGGTGGGCGACGCGCACGGCCTGAACACGCTGGAGCACCAGCCGCAGAAGATCGCGGCGATGGAAGGTGTCTGGCAGACCGAGCGCGGCGCGCCGCTGCTGCTGTTCGCGCTGCCCGACGAGAAGACGCGCAGCAACCGGCTCGAGATCGCGATCCCCAAGCTCGCCAGCCTGATCCTGACCCACCACCCGGACGGCGAGATCCGCGGGCTGGACACGTTCAAGGACGATCGCGGCTACGTGCACCCGCCCGTCGCGCCGCTGTTCTTCGGCTTCCGCATCATGGTGGGCACCGGCGTCGCGATGCTGGCGACGAGCTGGCTCGGCCTGTGGATCTACCGCCGCCGCGGCTGGGTGGCCGAGCGCCTGCCGGTGCCGCTGCTGTGGCTGCTGACCGCGATGACTTTCTCCGGCTGGGTCGCCACCGTCGCCGGCTGGTACGTCACCGAGATCGGCCGCCAGCCCTTCCTGGTGTTCGGGCTGCTGCGCACCGCCGACCTCGCGTCCAAGGTGCCGGCGTCGACGATCGCACTGTCGCTGGCGCTCTACGTCACGCTCTACCTGGCGCTGATCACCGCCTACGTCGCGGTGCTGAAGTACATGGCGGAGAAGCCGCCCCACACCGAGGCCGACGAGGCCGCGGACCGCACGATGGCGCCGATCCCGGCGTCCGGGAGCCACGCATGAACCCCACCCTGGCCGTGAACGGCGCCGGTTTCGACCACTGGCTGCCGGTGATCTTCCTCGGGCTGATGGGCCTGTCGATGCTGATCTACGTGACGCTCGACGGCTTCGACCTCGGCGTGGGCCTGCTGATGCACCGCGCGACGCCGGCGCAGCAGGACGTGATGGTCGCGAGCATCGGCCCCTTCTGGGACGCCAACGAGACCTGGCTGGTGCTGGGCGTGGGCATCCTGCTGATCGCCTTCCCGAAGGCGCACGGCGTGGTGCTGACCGCGCTCTACCTGCCGACGATGCTGATGCTGATCGGCCTGATGCTGCGCGGCGTGGCCTTCGACTTCCGCGTGAAGGCGCGCGACGAGCACAAGCCGCTGTGGAACCGGGCGTTCTTCGCCGGCTCGGCGATCGCGTCGCTGGCGCAGGGCTGGATGCTCGGCCACTTCATCACCGGGCTGGAGCAGGGGCCGGCCTACGACCTGTTCGCCGCGGCGATCGCCGTCGCGCTGGCGACGGCCTATGCGCTGCTCGGCGCCACCTGGTTGGTGATGAAGACCGAGGGCGAGCTGCAGGAGCAGGCGATCCGCTGGGCCAAGATCGCCTGGCCGCCGGTGGTGATCGGCATCGGGCTGATCGCGATCGCGACGCCGGTGGTCAGCGAGACCGTGCGCAGCCGCTGGTTCGAGCTGCCGCAGCTGATCGCGCTGGCGGCGATCCCGATGATGTCGGGCATCGCGCTGCTGGTGACGCGCACGATGCTGAACTCGACCACCGTGCGCGGCAAGCTGTGCTGGGTGCCGTTCGTGTCGCTGGTGCTGGTGTTCGTGCTCGGCTTCCTCGGGCTCGCCTACAGCCTGTATCCCTACGTCGTGATGGACAAGCTGACGCTGTGGGATGCGGCCAGCAGCCCCGAGGCGCTGAAGGTGATCCTGATCGGCGTGGTCATCACCGTGCCGGCGATCGCCGCGTACACCGCCTTCGCGTACCGCGTGTTCCGCGGCAAGGCGACCGAGCTGAGTTACGGCTGAACGGCGGTGTGGGCGCCGGGATGCACCGGCGCGATGCACCCCCACCCGGTGAACGATGGCTTGCTTCTTGCTGAAGACGGTCGGGCCGAACTTGTATGCCACGCGGTATGCGCCAACTTGGCGCCTGCTGCCGCGCACGAGCCGCCTCGCCGTCACAGCCGCGAAGGAGAGCCATGGTCACCATCGACGCCGACCCCGAACCCCTGTCGATCGACCCCGCGACGACCGCGGTCGTCATCATCGACATGCAGCGCGACTTCATCGAGCCCGGCGGCTTCGGTGAGAGCCTGGGCAACGACGTGTCGCTGCTGCGCGCGGCGATCGGCCCCTGCCGCGCGCTGCTGGCCGGCGCGCGTGCCGCCGGCATCCTGGTCATCCACACCCGCGAGGGCCACCGGCCCGACCTGAGCGACGCGCCGCGCGCCAAGGTCGAGCGCGGCGCACCGAGCCTGCGCATCGGCGCCCCGGGGCCGATGGGCCGCATCCTGATCCGCGGCGAGGCCGGTCACGACATCATCCCCGAGCTGTACCCGCTGCCCGGCGAGCCGGTGATCGACAAGCCGGGCAAGGGCGCGTTCTACGCCACCGACCTCGGCGCGATCCTGCACCACCGCGGTATCCAGAGCCTGATCGTCTGCGGCGTGACCACCGAGGTCTGCGTGCACACCACGGTGCGCGAGGCCAACGACCGCGGCTACCGCTGCCTGGTGCCGGGCGATTGCTGCGCCTCGTACTTCCCCGAGTTCCACGCGATCGGCCTGCGCATGATCCAGGCGCAGGGCGGCATCTTCGGCTGGGTCACCGATTCGGCGCGCATCGTTGCCGCGCTGGGCGGCAGTGCCCCGCCGCTGCCGACGCCGGCACGCCAGGCCGCGCTCGCGCTGTAGCGGCCCCGAGCCCGCGCTCCGCGCCCTGAGCAGCGGCCCGGCGACCTTCGCGCCCCGGATCCCCGCCGATTCCCCGAACGCCCGCCCGGCCCGGCGGTACCGGGCGTGCCCACGGTCCCCTCCCCACCGCCCGTCCCCACCACCCACACGACAGGAACGCCCCATGACCACGACCTCGATGCAGAAGTCCGGCTCGCCCCCGCTGTGGGCGCCGGGCGACTGGAATGCCTTCTTCGGCTTCGGCACCAACATCCTCGTCAACCTGCTGGTACTGACCGGCCTGTTGCGCTACGTGCTGAAGATGCCCGACGCGATCGTCTTCGGCCGCATCCTGCCGGCCGCCGGGCTGATGCTGTGCCTGTCGACGCTGTACTACGCCTGGCTCGCCTACCAGCTCGCGAAGAAGACCGGCCGCACCGACGTCTGCGCGCTGCCGTCCGGCATCAGCGTGCCGCACATGTTCGTCGTCGTGTTCGTGATCATGCTGCCGATCGCGATCAAGTCCGGCGACCCGATCAAGGGCTGGGAAGCCGGCCTGACCTGGGTCTTCGTGCAGAGCTTCGTGCTGATGGTCGGCGGCTTCATCGCGCCGGTGATCCGCAAGATCACGCCGCGCGCCGCGCTGCTGGGCACGCTGGCCGGGGTGTCGATCGCGTTCATCGCGCTGCGCCCGGCGCTCGAGATGTACATGACGCCGGTGCTCGGCGTGGTCTGCTTCTCGATCATCATGGTGAGCTGGTTCGGCGGCGTGCGCTGGTTCAAGGGCGTGCCGGCCGGCCTGGTGGCGATCGCGCTGGGCTGCGTGATCGCCTGGGGCTCCACCGCGCTCGGCCTGAACTACGGCGGCATGAGCCTGGCCAACCTGGCCGCGTCGTTCGCGAACTTCGGCTTCTCGGTGCCGATGCCCGCCGTCAGCCACGTGTTCTCGGGCTTCGAGTTCCTCGGGGTGATCCTCGTCACCGCGATCCCGTTCGGCATCTACGACCTGGTCGAGGCGATGGACAACGTCGAGAGCGCGGCCGTCGGCGGCGACAGCTTCCCGACCACCCGCGTGCTGACCGCCGACGGCGTCGTCAGCCTGATCGGCTGCCTGATGGGCAACCCGTTCATCAACGCCGTCTACATCGGCCACCCGGGCTGGAAGGCGATGGGCGGGCGCATCGGCTACTCGGCGGCCACCGGCGTCGCGGTGCTGCTGATGTGCTGGCTCGGCATCATCTCGGTGATGACCTCGCTGATCCCGGTGGTCGCGATCGCGCCGATCCTGCTGTACATCGGCATGCTGATCGGCGCCCAGGCCTTCCAGGAGACGCCCAAGAGCCACGCGCCGGCGATCATCCTGGCCTTCATGCCGCACCTGGCCGCCTGGGGCAAGCTGCAGATCGACAATGCGCTCGGCGCGGCCGGCACCAACGCGGCCACCGTCGGCCTCGACAAGCTGGGCCAGACCGGCGTGCTGTACCACGGCCTCGAGGTGCTGGGCGGCGGCGCCATCCTCGGCGGGCTGATCCTCGGCGCGATCGCGGTGTTCGTGATCGACCGCGAACTGGTCAAGGCCGCCGCCTTCGCGGTCGCCGGCGCGCTGCTGACCTTCTTCGGCTTCATGCACGGCGAGCAGATCGGCATCGGCCAGAGCCTGCCGGTGGCCGTCAGCTACCTCGGCTTCGCCGCCGTGCTGCTGGCGTGCGCCAAGTTCACCGTGGTCGCGCCCAAGCCGGCGGAGATCGAACACGGCAGCGCGCCGCAAGGCGCGACCGCCTGACGGCGCGGGAACGCCTCGTCAGACCCGCTCGGCCACCCAGCCGCGCACCGAGGCCAGCGCGGCCGGCAGGCGGGCCGCGTCGGTGCCGCCGGCCATCGCCAGGTCGGCCTTGCCGCCGCCCTTGCCGCCGACCTGCTGGGCGACGAAGTTGACCAGCTCGCCCGCCTTCAGCCGGCCGCCCGGCTGGGCGACCAGGTCGCCGGTGATGCCGGCGGCGAGCTGCACTCGCCCGCCGTCCACCACCGCCAGCACGATCGCCGCGGACTTCAGCTTGTCCTTGAGCTTGTCGAGCGTGTCGCGCAGCGCCTTCGGGTCGGCGCCGTCGAGCATCGCGGCCAGCACCTTGATGCCGTTCACGTCGACCGCGCGCGCCAGCAGCTCGTCGCCCTGCGACGACGCGAGCCGGCCCTTGATCGAGGTCAGTTCCTTCTCCAGCGCGCGCACCTGGTCGAGCAGCGCGTGCAGCCGCTGGTCGATGTCGTCGGGCGCGGTTTTCAGCGTGCCGGCCACCGCCTGCACCGTGTGCTCGAGCGACTGCAGGTAGGCCAGCGCGTTGTCGCCGGTGACGGCCTCGACGCGCCGGATGCCGGCCGCCACGCCCGATTCGGCGACGATCTTGAACAGGCCGATGTCGCCGGTGCGCTGCACGTGGGTGCCGCCGCACAGCTCGCGGCTGCTGCCGATGTCGAGCACGCGCACCTCGTCGCCGTACTTCTCGCCGAACAGCATCATCGCGCCCAGCTTCTGCGCCTCGTCCAGCGGCAGCACGCGCGCCGTCGTCGCCTGGTTGGCGAGGATCTCGGCGTTGACCAGCGACTCGACGCGCCCGATCTGTTCGGCCGTCACCGGCGCGTTGTGCGCGAAGTCGAAGCGCGTGCGCTCCGGCGTCACCAGCGAGCCCTTCTGCTGCACATGGGCGCCCAGCACCTCGCGCAGCGCCTTGTGCATCAGGTGGGTGACGCTGTGGTTGCGCATCGTGCGGGCGCGGCGGTCGGCGTCCACTCGCGCGGCGAAGACGTCGCCGACGCGGATCTCGCCCTCCACCACCCGCCCCTGGTGGCCGAACACCGCCGCCTGCACCTTGATCGTGTCGTCGACCAGCAGGCGCGACGTGGCGTTGCGCAGCTCGCCGGTGTCGCCGACCTGGCCGCCGCTCTCGGCGTAGAACGGCGTGTGGTCGAGCACGACCACCGCGTCGTCGCCGGCGCGAGCCGCCTCGACCGGCGAGCCGTCGACGTACACCGCGGTGACACGCGCGCCTTCGTGCAGCAGTTCGTCGTAGCCGTGGAAGGTGGTCGCCTCGCCGCTGTACTCCAGGCCCTGCGCCATCTTGAACTTGCCGGCGTCGCGCGCGCGCTGGCGCTGCGCATCGAGCAGCACGTTGAAGCGCGCCTCGTCGACCGCCACGCCACGCTCGCGGCAGACGTCCGCCGTGAGGTCGACCGGGAAACCGAAGGTGTCGTGCAGCTTGAACGCGGTGTCGCCGTCGATCACCTTCGCGCCGGCGGCGAGCGCCTTCTCGAGGATCTCCATGCCGTTCGCGATGGTGCGGAAGAAGCCTTCCTCCTCCTGCTTCAGCACCTCGGTGGCGCGCTGCTGGTGCTGGCGCAGCTCGGGGTAGGCGTCGCCCATCTCGGCCGCCAGCGCAGCCACCAGCGCGTGGAAGAACGGCTTGCGCGCGCCCAGCTTGTAGCCGTGGCGGATCGCGCGGCGGGTGATGCGGCGCAGCACGTAGCCGCGGCCGGCGTTGCTCGGGATCACGCCGTCGACGACGGTGAAGGTGCAGGCGCGGATGTGGTCGGCGATCACCTTCAGCGAGGGCGACTCGGGGTCGCAGCCGCCGGCGCCCCCCGCCCCGGCGCTGCGCCCGCCGGCCTCGTCCACCGCCTGCTTCGCCGCCGCCAGCAGGTTCACGAACAGGTCGATCTCGTAGTTGCTGTGCACGTGCTGCAGCACCGCGGCGATGCGCTCCAGCCCCATGCCGGTGTCCACGCTCGGCTTGGGCAGCCGGTGCATCACGCCCGCCTCGTCGCGGTTGAACTGCATGAACACGTTGTTCCAGATCTCGATGTAGCGGTCGCCGTCTTCCTCGGGGCTGCCGGGCGGGCCGCCGGGGATCTCCGGGCCGTGGTCGTAGAAGATCTCGGTGCAGGGGCCGCAGGGGCCGGTGTCGCCCATCATCCAGAAGTTGTCGGAGGCGTAGCGCGCGCCCTTGTTGTCGCCGATGCGCACGATGCGCTCGGCCGGCACGCCGACCCTCTTGTTCCAGATCTCGTAGGCCTCGTCGTCCTCGGCGTAGACGGTGACCCAGAGCTTGTCCTTGGGCAGCCTGAAGACCTCGGTCAGCAGTTCCCAGGCGTACTGGATCGCGTCGTGCTTGAAGTAGTCGCCGAACGAGAAGTTGCCCAGCATCTCGAAGAAGGTGTGGTGCCGCGCGGTGTAGCCCACGTTCTCGAGGTCGTTGTGCTTGCCGCCGGCGCGGATGCACTTCTGCGAGGTCGTCGCGCGGTTGTAGGGCCGCTTGTCGAAGCCGAGGAAGACGTCCTTGAACTGGTTCATCCCGGCGTTGGTGAACAGCAGCGTCGGATCGTCACCCGGCACGACCGGGCTCGAGGCGACGATGGTGTGGCCCTTCGACTCGAAGAACTTCAGGAACTGGCTGCGGATCTCGGAGGCTTTCATGCCGGGGACTTTCTAGGAGGTCGGATGCTGCGGCGCGGACGGTCCAGCTGAACCTAGGATTTTACCGGGCGACCTCGGGCGCGCCCCCAACGCCGCCCCGTTCTGCGCCCGCCGAGCCGGTGCCGACTCCGTCGCGTCCCGACCCCCCCAAACGAGTGCCCGCCCCCCAGGTTTTCCCTGATTCGAGTGCCCGCCCACGGATCCACGATCTCTTCGCCTGTGGCAATGCCGACGCCGTTCACTCCGGGAGCCTGACACCATGAAAATCTCCTCCTTTGCGGTTCTTGCCGCGGTGCTGACACCCTGTGCGACGGTCCACGCCGATCCGGTGCTCTGGACGGACTGGACGAACCAGTCCGCGGCGATCGTGTCGGGGACGATCGGTGCGCCCTCCGGCGACGTCACCGTCTCCGCCGCCGGCGTCTATT
>JBGAMJ010000223.1:0-6094 GCA_044223035.1 Piscinibacter sp. | reverse complement strand
GCCTTCCGGCGGCGCGGCGCCGACGAACACCGTGTCCTGCAGCCGCCCGGCGGCCAGCACCGCCTGCAGCGCGGGGCGGTGGTCGGCGTCGGCGATCAGGAAATCGCAGCCGGCGGCCTGCACCACCTGCACATAGGTCGGCCGGCGCCGCAGCGCGAGCTGGAACAGCGCGGCGAGCGAGCGCCGCTCGGGCTCGCTGAAACCCTGCAGCGCAACGGTGTAGTGTTCGGCGGCACGCGTGGCCATGGACCTCGGGGGCATCGTGTTCGGAGCGGACTTCGACGTCGGTGGTGGCGGATGTTTCGCGCGGCGCAGGTTCCGGCACCGCCCGCCCGGCTGGCGGGCGAACCGCCCACCGCGGCCCGCCAGGGTGTTCGGCCTCAGTGCCGGCAGGCGAACCGGCGCCCGGCTAGGATGCGAAAGATACCTTAACTGGGGGGTTGCACGTCATGTCCGACAGCGTCTACGACTTTCAGGCCGTTTCCATCGACGGCCAGCCCGCCGACCTCGCCGCGCAGCGCGGCAAGGTCCTGCTGATCGTCAACACCGCCAGCGCCTGCGGCTTCACGCCGCAGTTCGCCGGCCTCGAAGCGCTGTGGAAGAAATACGCCGGCCGCGGGCTGGTGGTGGTCGGCTTCCCGAGCAACGAGTTCGGCGGGCAGGACCCCGGCAGCGATGCCGAGATCGCATCGTTCTGCCAGATGAACTACGGCGTCAGCTTCCCGATGATGAGCAAGGTCAAGGTGAACGGCGCCGAGGCCCATCCGCTGTGGAAGTGGCTGACCTCGGAAGCACCGGGGCTGCTGGGCACGCAGTCCGTCAAGTGGAACTTCACCAAGTTCCTCGTCGGCCGCGACGGCCGGGTGATCAAGCGCTACGCGCCGAACGACAAGCCCGAGTCGCTGGCAGCGGACATCGAGGCGGCGCTGGGCGGCTGAGCGGCCGGGCCCGCGGCGCCATCGCGCGGCGCTCCCCGGTGCCGACGTCGCTCGCGGCATTCACCCGGCCACAGGCAGCGGCCATGCTGCGCCGCCGCATCGCCTCGATAATCGCTCCCCGCCCTCCCGCCTTCCTTCCCCGCAGGAACCCCCGACATGTTCGAGCACATCGACCCCTACGCCGGCGATCCGATCCTGACGCTGAACGAATCGTTCGGCCGCGATCCGCGCGCGCACAAGATCAACCTGTCGATCGGGGTCTACTTCGACGACGCCGGGCGCCTGCCGGTGATGCGCGCGGTGCGCGAGGCCGAGACCGCGATGCTGTCGTCGATCGGGCCGCGCCCGTACCTGCCGATGGAGGGGGCCGCCAACTACCGGCAGGCGGTGCAGCACCTGCTGTTCGGCGCCCAGCACGAGGCCGTGAGCTCCGGCCGCATCGCGAGCGCGCAGACCATCGGCGGCTCGGGCGGCCTGAAGGTCGGCGGCGACTTCCTCAAGCGCTACTTCCCGCAGTCCAGCGTCTGGGTCAGCGACCCGACCTGGGACAACCACCGCGCGATGTTCGAGGGCGCCGGCTTCAGCGTCGGCACCTATCCGTACTACGACCCGGCCACCGGCGGCCTGCGCTTCGACGCGATGCTCGACGCCTTCCGCGCGCTGCCGGAGCAGAGCATCGTGCTGCTGCACGCCTGCTGCCACAACCCGACCGGCGTCGACCTGACGGCCGCGCAGTGGGCCGAGCTGATCCCGGTGATCCGCGCGCGGCGGCTGATCCCGTACGTCGACATCGCCTACCAGGGCTTCGGCGACGGCCTGGCCGAGGACAGCGCGGCGATCCGCGCGCTGGCCGATGCCGGCGTCAGCTTCTTCGTCGCCAGCTCGTTCTCGAAGAGCTTCTCGCTCTACGGCGAGCGCTGCGGCGCGCTGTCGGTGGTGTGCCCGGACAAGGCCCAGGCCGAGCTGGTGCTGGGCCAGTTGCGCGCGACGATCCGGCGCAACTACAGCAGCCCGCCGACCCACGGCGGGCAGGTGGTCGCGCGGGTGCTGCAGACGCCGGCGCTGTTCGACCTGTGGGCCAGCGAGCTGGACGCGATGCGCGTGCGCATCCGTGCGATGCGCGAGGCGCTGCACGCGGTGCTGTCAGCCAAGCTGCCCGGGCGCGACTTCGGCTACTTCCTGACCCAGCGCGGCATGTTCAGCTACACCGGCCTGTCGCCCGAGCAGGTCGACCGACTGCGCGAGGAACACGCGGTGTACCTGGTGCGCTCCGGCCGCATGTGCGTGGCCGGGCTGAACTCGGGCAACGTCGAGGCGGTGGCGGTGGCGATGGCGGCGGTGCTGGCGGGGTAACCGCGGCCGCGTCGCCTCAGCGCGTTGCCACAGCGCGTTGCCACAGCG
Organism: Piscinibacter sp.; assembly: GCA_044223035.1. Lineage (GTDB taxonomy): Bacteria > Pseudomonadota > Gammaproteobacteria > Burkholderiales > Burkholderiaceae_C > JBGAMJ01. The sequence goes on along the minus strand of JBGAMJ010000223.1, from coordinate 3,755 downwards.
CGTTGCCACAGCGCGCCGCCTCAGCGCGTTGCCATGTACGCCGCGTACAACCCGGCGTGCAGGTCGCGCAGCACGCGCCGGCGCGCCACCACGTCGGCATGCCGGCCCTGGCGCTCCAGGCCGAGCAGTTCCAGCAGGCAGCGCATCGCCTGCTCCGGGCGGCCGTGCAGGCCCGGCTGCGCCTGCCGGAACACGGCACACAGCGCCGGCTGTTCGGTGAGCACCCAGGCGGGGAACCAGGCCCAGTCGTCGGTGGCGCCCTTGCCGTCCGCCGGCGTCTCGAAGCCGCGGCCGAATCCGCGCCGCAGGCGTTCCAGCAGCGGATCGCCGAGGCGCCGCGCGAGCGCGTCGAAGCGCGCCGGCGCCAGCCAGGCGAGCTCGACGAGCAGCGGCCAGGCGGCGTCGATCCCGTGCGCCGCGTCGGCCCGGTAGCGCGCCTCCGCCATCCAGGCCAGCGGCGCCGGGATGCGCTGCCACGACGCGATCGCCGCCACCGCGTCGGCGGCGGCCTGCGCATCACCGGCGCGCAGGAACAGCGGCGCGGCATGGTCGTCGGGGCGGCCGGCGTCGAATCCGACGCGCAGCGCACGCTGCGCCAGCCCGCGCCACAGCGGCGCCATCCAGTCCGCCGCGCCGCGGTCGCCGAAGGCATGCCGCGCCGCCGGCGCGACGCGCTCGTCGAGCGGGCGGCGGGCGGCGGCCAGCGCGGTGGCGTCGGCGAACGGCGGCGCGTCGCGTGCCGCATCGGCCTGGGCGAGCGCGGCGACGAGCTGCGCGCACGGGGCGCACGAAGCGTCGTCCGGGTACTCGGCGGCGAGCTGCTCGCACGCCCGCGCCGCCGCGGCGGCGTCGCGCCGTTCGAGCGCCTGCAGCACGTCGTTGCGCAGCATCACGTCGCGGCTGTCGTCGAAGATGTCGAGTTGCATGGGCGTCGCGCGGAGTCGTCACGAGGTCTGGCACGATCATAGGCAAGGTCGTCCGCCACCCGACACGCAGCCCGGACACGCAGCCCCGTCACCCGCCCCGGAGCCCCGACCATCGGCCCCTACCTCGTCCGCCGCCTTGCCAGCTTCCTTGCCACGCTGCTGTGCGCGAGCGCGTTGACCTTCGGCGTGCTTGACGTGCTGCCCGGCAACGCCGCCGAGGTGATGCTGGGCGAATCGGCCACGCCCGAGGCGGTGCGGGCGCTGGCGGCGCAGCTCGGGCTGGACCGCCCGCCGCTCGCGCGCTACGGCGATTGGCTGGCCGGCATCGCGCACGGCGACTTCGGCCGCAGCCTGTCGTACGACGCGCCGGTGGCCGAACTGGTGGCCGAGCGGCTGCGCGTCACGCTGCCGCTGGCGCTGATCGCGATGGCGCTGACGACCGTGGCGGCGCTGGCGCTCGGCGTCTATGCCGCGGCGCACCACCGGCGGCCGGGCGACGTCGGCGTGATGGCGCTCAGCCAGCTCGGCATCGCGCTGCCGAACTTCTGGTTCGCGATCCTGCTGATCCTGCTGTTCTCGGTGACGCTGCGCTGGTTCCCGGCCGGCGGCTTCCCCGGCTGGACGGAGGACGAGGGCGGTGGCCTCGGCGACGGGCTGCGCGCGCTGCTGCTGCCCGCGCTGGCGCTGGCGGCGGTGCAGACGGCGATCCTCGCGCGCATCACCCGCTCGGCCGTGCTGGAGGTGCTGCGCGAAGACTTCATGCGCACCGCACGCGCCAAGGGACTCTCGCGGCGCCAGGCGCTGTGGCGGCACGCGCTGCGCAACGCCTTCGTGCCGGTGCTCACCGTGATGGGCCTGCAGTTCGCCAACCTGCTCACCGGCACCGTGGTGATCGAGAACGTGTTCAGCCTGCCCGGCCTCGGCCGGCTGGTGTTCCAGGCGATCGCGAACCGCGACCTGGTGCTGGTGCGCAACGTGGTGCTGCTGCTGGCCGCCGCGGTGATCGCCGTCAACTTCGCCGTCGACCTGCTGCACGCGGCGATCGACCCACGGCTGCGGACGGCGCACGAATGAGCCGCATCGTGCCGCTCCGAGGGCGAATGCGTCCGTTCGGCGGGCCAGGCCGCGCGTCGAAGGGGGCCTCATGGACATGACGGGCGTGGCGGCCTTCGCGGCGCAGGCGCGCCGGCACCCGAGCTTCGTGGTCGGCGCGGTGCTGGTCACGCTGCTGCTGGGCGCGGCGGCGCTGTCGCTGGTGTGGACGCCGTGGCCGCCGGCCGAGATCGACGTCGCCGCGAAGCTGCAGCCGCCATCGTCGCAGCACTGGCTCGGCACCGACAGCCTCGGGCGCGACATCGTCTCGCTGCTGCTTGCCGGCGCACGCAACTCGATCGCCGTCGGGCTGATCGCGGTGGGCATCGGGCTGTCGGCCGGCGTGTCGCTCGGCCTGCTGGCAGCGGCGCGGCGCGGCTGGGTCGAAGAGCTGGTGATGCGCGCGGCCGATTTCACCTTCGCGTTCCCGGCGCTGCTGACGGCGATCATGCTGGCGGCGATCCACGGGCCGGGGCTCGGCACCGCGATCGTCGCGATCGGCATCTTCAACGTGCCGGTGTTCGCCCGCATCACGCGCGCCGCGGCGCGGGCGGTGTGGGCGCGCGACCACGTGCTCGCCTCGCGCGCCTGCAGCAAGGGCGCGTGGCACATCACCTTCGCGCACGTGCTGCCCAACATCGCCAGCCACCTGATCGTGCAGGCGACGATCCAGTTCGCGACCGCGATTCTGGCCGAGGCCGCGCTCGGCTACCTGGGCCTCGGCACGCAGCCGCCGATGGCCTCCTGGGGCCGCATGCTGAACGAGGCGCAGTCGATGATGTTCCAGGCCCCGCAGCTCGCGATCTGGCCGGGCCTCGCGATCGTGCTCTCGGTACTCGGCCTCAACCTGCTCGGCGACGGCGCGCGCGACCTGCTGGATCCGCGGCTGGCGGCGCGGCGGTGAGCGGTAGGACGGGAAAGCGCGCAATGCGAGCCACACCATCGAACACGGGCGCGGCGGCATCGGCTTCGACATCGCCATCGGCGGATGCCGCATCCGTGCCATCCATCGGCAGCTTGCTCGACGCCCACGCCCTGCGCGTCGACCTCCCCTCCGCGCGCGGCCCGCTGGCGGTGGTGCGCGGCGTGGACCTGCGCATCGGCCGCGGCGAGACGGTCGGGTTGATCGGCGAGAGCGGCTGCGGCAAGTCGATGACGGCGCTGGCGCTGATGGGCCTGCTGCCGGACGGTGCGCGGGTGTCCGGGAGCATCCGCTTCGACGGCACCGAGCTGACGGGGCTGGACGACGCCGCAATGGGCCGCTGGCGCGGGCGCCGGCTGGCGATGGTGTTCCAGGAGCCGATGACCGCATTGAACCCGCTGCACACGATCGGCGCGCAGGTGGCCGAGCCGATGCGGCTGCACCGCGGGCTGGGCCGCACGGCCGCCCGCGCCGAGGCGCTGCGGCTGCTGGAGCGGGTGCAGTTGCCGCAGGCGGCGCGCCGGCTCGACGCCTACCCGCACGAACTCTCCGGCGGCCAGCGGCAGCGCGTGATGATCGCCGCGGCCCTGGCCGGCGGGCCCGACCTGCTGATCGCCGACGAGGCCACCACCGCGCTCGATACCCTGGTGCAGCGCGAGATCCTCGACCTGCTGGACGGCCTGGTGCGCGACGCCGGGTTGGCGCTGCTGCTGGTCTCGCACGATCTGGCGCTGGTGGCCGAGCGGGTGCGCCGGGTGATGGTGATGTACGCCGGCGAGGTGGTGGAGAGCGGGCCGACGGCGCGTGTGTTCGAG
>JBGAMJ010000222.1:0-6716 GCA_044223035.1 Piscinibacter sp. | reverse complement strand
TCCCAGCGCCACGATCCCGCACCCGGCCGCCGCGGCCACCCGCCGCCTCGACCTGATCTTCATCGAGGGCTTCACCGGCGAGACGGTGATCGGCATCCACGACTCCGAACTCCACCGCGCGCAGCCGCTGGTGATCGACGTTCATGCCGGCGTGCCACGCGCCCGCGCCTGCGACACCGACTTCATCGGCGACACGATCGACTACGGCGTCGTGCGCGAACGCCTGCGCACGATGATGCGCACGCACAGCCACAAGCTGCTCGAATCCTTTGCCGAGGAGATCGCCGAGATGCTGATCCGCGATTTCGGCGCGCGCTGGGTGCGCGTCAAGGTCGTCAAGCCGAAGAAGTTCGACGATGTGGATGCGGTCGGCGTGCAGATCGAACGCGAGGCGCCGGCCGATGAATCGCGCGCAGCGCCGGTGCTGCAACTGATCGGCGCCGGCATGGTGCCCGGCGAGCGCTGAACACCCGGCCGGCCGACGCCGGCCACCCGTGTTCGATCGCGTCTGCGTCACCTGATGCACGAAGGCCTGCCGGTGTTGCCCGGCAGGCCTCGTCGTTCGTGAACCACCCCGTGGATGACGGAGTGGCCACCGCGCAGCCGGATCAGCCCGCAGCCTGGAACGGGTGGGCGACGCTGCCCTTCTTGGCGACGACTTCGGCGGCCGTCGGCGAGCCGGCGACGGCGCGCTTGATCGACTCCTTCACCGCCTGGTAGTTGTAGTCCTGGATCTTCTTGTCGTCCTCGGCCAGCCAGTGGATGAAGACGCCGACGCAGACGAACAGGTTGTCGGCCTCGTCGGCCGGGATGGTGCCGTCCTCGACGCAGTCGGCCACCGCCATCGCGACGCCGCGCTGCGCCGGGCCGAACATCTGCACGGCCTGCTTGGCGCCCTTGATCGTCACCTTGTTGAACATCACCGTGGCCGGCTTGGTCAGCAGGTTCGGTGCGACCACGGCCAGCAGCGAGGTGAAGCCGTCCTTGTTGTTGGTCAACGCGTTGGCGAACGCGGATTCGGCGGGGCTGCCGCGCGGTCCGATGAGCAGGTCGATGTGGGCAACCTCGTTGCCGTCACCGACGAGCGATTCACCGACCAGCATGCGATCGATCTTTGCCATGGTCTTCCAATCTCCTTCTGGGGTTCTGGGTCGTCACGACGCTGGCCGAAAGCCAGCGTGGGGCACGTAGATATCACGTTCCGTGCCACGAAACCTCGCGGCAGACGTGTGTTTACCCGGGGTGCCGGCGCGCCACCCGCGAGGCTGCCGCCGACCCGGCATCCGGGGCAGCCGAACCGGCCCGCCGGCGGTCACCGGGCCGCGCAGGCGGCCCACATCAGCGTGGCGACGGTCAGGTCGGCGCTGGTTCCGGGGTTGATCCGGCGCCGCTTCAGCGACTCGTGCCCGCCCGCCCAGCCCGGTTCGGCATCGAGCACCACGCCGGCCGACGCCCGTGCCTGCCAGCGCTGCGCCCGGCGATGACACTGTGTGCCACGCCCTCGCCGTGTTTTCTACCGTGTGAATCGGGCGCCGAGGCCAGCCAGCCGAGGTACAGCCGCTGCACCGCGGCCACCGGCGGCGCCTCGCCGACGCTGCGGACGGCCGCCAGCGCGTCACGGCGTCGAACAGCTTCGGCGAAGCCGTCGCGGTACTGGCGCGCGATGCCGCGCAGCGCCGCCAGCGCCATCGCGTCGCGCAGGCCGAGGCTCGGCGGCTCGTGCACGTCCTCGGCCTCGACGCGGCCGAGCCCTCCGGGGTTGGCGCGGGCGATCGGTGCCGACAGGCCGCGGCGGCGTCGTCGTGGTCCATCGCACCGAGCACGCTCCAGTGCCGCCACCCAGGCAGGCATGCGCCGACGGGCCGGCCGCGCCGGGTTCAGCCTCCAGCCGCTCGGCGGCGGCCGCCAGCGGCGCACACAGCAGCACGATGCCGAGGTTGGTGTTGCAGCCGGCCGCGGCCCAGCTCGCCTCGACCGCCCGCTCGATGCGCCGGCCGAGCGGCGCGCCCGGCTCGCACAGCGGCCCGGCGGCGGCCTCGGCACTGGCGACGAACTGGTCGGCGTCCATGCCGTGGCCCGGCGACGCGCGGCTGACGTTGCCGGGCTTGCGCACCGCCACGTCCCAGGCGCAGGCGCGCACGAAGGCCTCGCGCGGGGTCATCGTCCGCCGGGCGCCGACGCCGCCCCGGCGCAGACGCGATTCACGTCGCCCACGCCCGCTCAGGCGCGCCGCGCGCCGGCCTCGCGCAGCCCGAGGCGACGGTCGAGCAGGTCGTCGACGATCGTGCGGGCGATGTTGAACGGCGTCACCCGCTGCAGGCCGCGCCAGGCAGCGACGCCGTTGACCTCGATCACCTGGATGGGCGCGCCCTCGGCAGCCGGCATCAGGTCGACGCCGGCGTAGTCGAGCGCCAGCGCCGCCGCGGCCTGTTCGGCCAGCGTGGCCAGCGCGTCGTCCAGCGGCGCCGGCTCGCAGCGCGCGCCCTGCGCCACGTTGTGGACCCAGTGCGTGCTGACGCGGCGCATCGCCGTGCGCGCGCGCCCGCCGACCACCAGCACGCGCCAGTCGTGGCCCGGCTGCGCCAGCGGCGGCAGGAAGCGTTGCAGGTAGGCGAGCCGGCCGTAGCCGGCGTCCAGCGGCGGCAGCGGGCGGAAGCTGCCGTCGACCTGGCCGACGAGCTGCAGCCCGTGGCCCTGCGAGCCGAACAGCGGCTTGAGCACCAGCGCGTGGCCGGCGGCCGCCTCGCGCATCACCAGCCGCGAAGCGACGGCGGCCGACTCGGTGGTCCAGGTCGGCGGCGAGGGCACGCGCGCCGCGTGCAGCAGCAGGCTGGTCATCGACTTGTCGACGCTGCGCTCGATCCCGCGTGCATCGTTGTAGACCGGCACGCCGCATTCGCGCAGCGCGTGCAGCACGCCCAGGCGCGCCGTCACCTGCTCGAAGCTGCCGCCGGCGATGCCGCGCACCAGCGCCGCGTCGGGCAGCTCGCGCCCGAACCCGGGGATCACGAGGCCGTGCCAGCCGGCGCCGGTGTCGACCCGGCAGTCCGCCAGGTCCACGCAGCGGCCGACCGCGCCGCGCGCACGCAAGGCCGCCTGCAACTGGCGGGTGTGCCAGCCGACCTCGTCGGTGAAGAGGGCGACGCGGGTCACGCCTCCTCCAGCCACAGGCCGCGCAGCAGCTCCATCTCCAGGGCGCCGGCGTGGAACGTGCGGCCGCTGTCGAGGTGGCTGACCCAGACCTCGGCCGGCGCGAACAGCGCGCCGTCGATCTTGTAGAAGTCGTAGCCGGCGGCTTCGAACAACGCGGCGAACGAGCGCCCGAAGTCGCGCGCGTTGCGCGACGGCAGCTTCTGCGCCAGCGCGCGCGCCGCGTCCTCGCTGCCGCGCACGCTGAGCTGCACCCGGCCGCCGTACAGGATCGCGTCGTTGGTGCGGCCCATCGCGACCACGCCGTCCGGGCTGGGCGCCGGCAGCGGTGCGGACGCGACGCCGTCCACGATGTCGCCGAGCGCGAAGCCGAGCTCGTGCGCCTTGTGCAGCGCCACCTCCAGCACCCGCGCCACCACCTGCGTGGTGCCGGCGAGGCTGGTCGTCGGCGTCAGGATCAGCGTCAGCCGTTCGGCCTGCAGGCGGCAGTCGCGCAGCAGCTTGTCGATGATCACGCGCGGCGGCGCACGGTCGACCTCGAGCACCAGCACGCCGTCGTCGCCGCGGTCGGCATAGCCCAGTTCGGCGTAGAGCGTCTCCTTGCCGGCCAGCGCACGCGCCGGCCCGGAGCCGAGCGAGAAGAACTTCTTGCCGCCGGTCTCCTCCTTGCTGGCCGAAAGGCTCCAGCCGGCGTACTGGCTGCCCAGGCAGGCGAGCACCGGCTGCGCGCTGGACACCTCCAGCCAGGTCGGCCAGCCGTCCTGCACGCCCGCGCGCAGGCCGACGCGGCCGAGCCCGCCCATGCAGATCTCGCCGATCAGCATGCCGGCGGCGACGCTGCCGCGCACGGCGATGCCGGCGTCGACGATCGTCGCGCCGCTGTCGTCCCGGCGCACCTGCACGCCGAGCGCGTCGGCCTCGGCGCACAGGCGCTGCACCAGCGGCCGGGCGCGCGCATTGACGCTGAGGGTGCAGCCGGCGAGCGGTGGCGCGCTGCCGGGCGGATGGGTGTCGGGCGGGGCGGTGTCGGTCATGGCGGGGTCTCCAGCAGGTCGAGCCAGCGCTCGCGCCGCGCGGCCAGCAGCGCGCGCAGCCGCGCTTCGTCGGGCGCCTCGGCGTCGACGCTGCACAGCGGGTCGCCGGGCGCCAGCGGCGTGCCGGCGGCGGGCAGGTGGTGGCGGGCGAAGACGATCTCGGTGCCGCGCAGCGGGGTGTCGGGCGCAAGGACATCCCCGGCCGGGCGCGCCGATCGGACCCGCGGCATCGGCATCGGCATCGGCATCGGCACCAGCTCCGGCGCGGACGTGGGCGTGGGCGTGGGCGCGGACGTCGGCGTCGGCGTCAGTACGGACGAGGGCAGGCGAACCGGAACGCGCACGGGCCAGGGCGGCAGGCGGCCGTCGAGGCAGCTCGCGAGCTGCGCGCCGATCCACCCGGCGCCGGGGTACAGCGCCAGGCTGGCCGGTGGGCGCGGATTGACCTCCAGCACCAGCACCCGCTCGCCGTCGAGCAGGAAGTCCAGGCTGCCGAGGCCGCGCAGGCGGAAGGCCGCGGCCAGCCGGCGCACGGAAGACGCCGCCTCGTGCGCCGCCGCCTCGGGCAGCGGCACCGGGCCGATCGCGCCGCAGTACACGTGCGGGCGCGTCGGTTCCGGGCGAATGCGTGGCGTGGGCGCGGTGGGCGCGCGGGTCGCCGCGGCCGGTGCCGCAAGCGGCATCGGGCGCACCGTCAGCACGTTGAAGCCGAGCACCACCGCGTCGCTGCCGTTCGCGACGAAGGTGGCGGACATCGACCGGCCGGGTGCCTCGCGCTGCGCGTAGCTGTGGGACGCCCGTTCGAGCGTCGGCCCGGTGTCGGGGCCTGCGGGATGGGCGGAGCCGGCACGACGGGCGGCCACGCGGATGTGCCAGCCGCCGCTGCCGCGGCTGTCCTTCAGCAGCCAGCGCGCAACGTCAGCCGCCGGCGCCTCGTCGGCGACCGGCGGATGGGCGATGCCGAGCGCGTCCAGCGCGCCGAAGAACAGCGCCGGGTCGCGCACGCGGCGCACGTCGTCGGGCGCGGTGCCGATCAGCGGCAGGCGCGCCGCGCCGGCGGCCAGCAGCTCCGGGTCGCCCTCGAAGCCGGCGCCCGGAATCCAGCCGAGCACGTCGCCCCGGGACGCCGCCGCCTCCAGCGCCGCCAGCGTGCGCGCGTGGTCGATGCGCAGGCGCGCCGGGTCGCCGATCGGCATCCAGGCGCGCGCGGCGCGGCGGGTGTCGGCGTCGCCGAAGAGGTCGAGCGCGATCACCTCGAAGCCTTCGCGCGCGGCGGCCTCGGCCATCAGGCGGGCCGACAACGCGGCCACCACGAGCCTGGGCATGGGACGGGCGGCCGGCGCGCGTGGCTGCGGGTGAAGAAGGGTCCGCCGATGCCGGCGCTCAGGCCGCGGCGGCCGACTCGGCGAGGAACTCGCGCGCGACCGCGAAGGCCTCGGGAAAGCTCAGCACCACCGCCTTCTCCGCGCTGCGCATGCGCACCAGCAGGCGGTGCTGCGTCTGGTACTTGACGTTGCCGACCGCCAGCGCGCCGATGCCGACGGCGCCCTCGCCGACCGGCCCGGCTGCCTCGAGCGGCTTGCCGTTGTCCATCACGCCGACACCGGCGATGCCCTCGGGCGGCACCGCGTTCACGTCGGCGGCCACGCGCAGCTTCTTCGCGTGCCCCAGGTCCTCGGGCGACACCACCTGCACGCCGGCGGCGGCGGTGGCCAGCAACACGTCGGCGTCGGCGATCGAGGCGCGGATCGCCGCCCGGTCACCGCCCGACACGCCGTGGATCGTGACGCCGAAACGCCGGCCGGTGTCGCGCGCGGCCTCCTCGGCGACGTCGATGCCGTTGCGGCTGGACAGCAGCACCTCGGCGCCGGCCTGCGCGGCGATCACCGCCGCCACCCGGCCGACCGGCCCGGTGCCGCCGAGGATCACGACGCGCTGGCCGGCCAGTTCGCGGCCGTGCTGCTTCTTCAGCGCCGCTTCGACGCAGGCGACCATCGCCGCCGCGGTGGTGTAGGAGCCGCTCGGGTCGCCCATCAGCGAGACGACGAAGGGCTTGACCATCGCCTTCGCCGCGCGTTCGAGCATGTCGGCGGCGAGCACCGCGTCGCGCCCGCCGATGAAGATGCCGGTGCGCGACACGCCCTTCGGCCCGCGCGAGAAGATCGTGTCCTGCGTCAGCCCGGCGATCGCGTCCAGGCCGACGTCGCTGTACGGCACCACGAGCTGGTAGCCGGCGTCGGCAGCCATGTTGATGTCGAACGGGCTCATCTGCCGGCCCGGGGTGAACATGTGCAGGATGTAGGGGCGTTCCATGGCGGGGCTCGCGGGTGTCGTGGTGCGGTGGATCGGAGGGGATGGCGCCGGCCGCGGGGTCGTCGGGACGTTGTCCGGGCGTCGTCGTGTCGTGGGGCGGTCGGGGCGGTCAGGACATCGGGGCGCGGCTCGTCAGGCCGCCTGCGGCGTGTCGGAGGCGCGGGCCACGCGGCGCGTCAGCGTGTGGCCGCTGTTGCGGCCGCGCACGATGCGCAGCGA
>JBGAMJ010000221.1:0-6196 GCA_044223035.1 Piscinibacter sp. | reverse complement strand
ATCACGACGCTGTCGCGCGCGCACACAGTCGTCGACAGGGCCGATGCGCGACCGCTCGCGGTGACGCGCGGCGAGATCCGCTTCGAGAAGGTCGGATTCGCCTACGGCGGGCGGCGGCCGGTGATCGACCGGCTCGACCTGCACATCCGGCCGGGCGAGAAGATCGGGCTGGTCGGCCGCTCGGGCGCCGGCAAGTCGACCATCGTCAACCTGCTGCTGCGCTTCTACGACATCGAGCAGGGGCGGGTGACGATCGATGGGCAGGAGGTGTCGGCCGTAACGCAGGACAGCCTGCGCGCGCAGATCGGCATGGTCACGCAGGACACTTCGCTGCTGCATCGCTCGGTGCGCGACAACATCCTCTACGGCCGGCCGGACGCGACCGAGGCGCAGATGATCGCGGCCGCGAAGCGCGCCGAGGCGCACGACTTCATCCAGGGGCTGACCGACCCGAAGGGCCGTCGCGGCTACGACGCGCATGTGGGCGAGCGCGGCGTGAAGCTGTCCGGCGGCCAGCGCCAGCGCATCGCGATCGCGCGCGTGATGCTGAAGGACGCGCCGATCCTGCTGCTCGACGAAGCGACCAGTGCGCTCGACAGCGAGGTCGAGGCGGCGATCCAGGCCAGCCTGTACCGCCTGATGGAAGGCAAGACGGTGGTGGCGATCGCGCACCGGCTGTCGACGATCGCGGCGATGGACCGGCTCGTGGTACTCGACCGCGGCCGCGTCGTCGAGGAAGGCGACCACCGCAGCCTGCTTGCGCACGGGGGGCTCTATGCCCGGCTGTGGGCGCACCAGAGCGGCGGTTTCCTCGGCGAGGACGCCGACGATGACGAGCCGCTGCCGGCCGGGCTGGAGCGGGTGTCGAGCTGACGGCGGCGGGGCGGCGCCCCGGGCGCTCCGCCGATCGGCTGGGTCAGCCGCCGGAATCGACGGTACCGCTGGTGGCGGCGCGAGAAATCCGGGCTGCCGCGGCCGCGGTGGCGGCGTCGGCGGAACCCGCCGGCACCGTCGCGCGGCCCGGCAGGTAGCCTGGTGCGTACTGGGCATGTAGCGCCTCGAGTTCACCACTGGCGCGGGCGCGCAGCAATTCGGCGCGCACCTCGGCACGGGTCAGCCCGCCGCCGGCCGGTGCGGCGCCGGCATCGGCCGCAAACGCCCCCGGAACCAGCAGGACCAGGGCAGAAGCGCTCAGCAGGAATCGGATCTTCATAAAGGCTCCTCGGAAGTCGTCGAATCGGTGATCGGTGAGATGAACTGTAGGCAACCCATCGCCGACGAAAAACCTGCCGCTGCGGAACAGCGCCTTGCCGCCGGAACAACAATCGGCAGCGCACGGACCCCGGGTTCGGTGATTGCCATGCCGCGGTCGAAGCTGAGAAGCTCGTTACCTAGCGGCCCGCGTCGGGCCATCGGAGCAGTCGATGTACTTCGAGGAACGCCAGGAAGGCCCGTATCGCATCTTCGCCGTCGCCAGCGTCTGCGGGCAGGGCGGCTACCTCGCCGGGGCCGCAGTGTGTCGCGTGGTCGAGTCCGGCGCGCCGGAGCGCCTCTTCTTCAGCGCCGCGCTGGCCGACGGATTCCAGTTCGCCGACCCGAAGGCGGCGCTGAACTACGGCCTGGAGGTCGGCACCCGCGCGCTGCGGCAGCAGACGGCCGGCGCCACCTGACCCCCACCGGCGCCCCACCCGACGGACGCGTCGGGGCGGCGTGGGGCGCTTCAGCAGGCGAGCCGATGCGGCTCGCTGCGAATCAGTTCGCGGGCCTTCGCGATCGCGTAGCGCATCGCCTCGGTCGGCGTGCTCCAGCGATGCCCGCCAGACATGCTGACGTCACGGTAGGCCTCGCGGCCGGCGTGGTCGGGATTCATGCTCTTGACCACCACCGCGGCAACGTAGCCGTCACCGCACATCGATTCGAGGGCGCCGGCATAGATCCGGTAAGTCCCCTCGACATGCTCGTCGAAATGCATCGCTTGCTCCGAGGGCCCGGGGGGCAGGCCGATGGTGTGATCTTCGGCACAGTCGAAGCGTTACACCATCGGCCTGAGGGGGGCACCCGTCGGAGGGTGGTTGACGCGAACGGCGGTCTCGAGCGCGCCAGCTCTTAAGAAACAAAACTGAAGACGGCTGACTTCATGCGGCCGTCGCCAGGGGGTTGATCTGGAATCCCAGTGCAGCAGCGCGGCGCTTGAGAGAAGCGATGCTGCGCTGGCGCTGCTGCTCTTCATAGCGTTGCTGGCCCTGGTCGACGAAGGCCTCGCCGCGGGTGAGCATGAAGTACACCAGCCTGGCGAGCTTGTGCGCCGCGGCTGTGTTGGCCTTGGGCTTGTCCATGCGGGCTGACAGCCGCCGGTAGAACGCCCCAAGCGCCGACTCGCTACGCCACAGGCTCTGTGCGGCCATCTTCAGCGCCTGGCGCGCCCGGTTGGCCGAGCGCTTGGTGCCCGAGGACAGCACCTTGCCGCCGCTGATCTTGGTGCCCGGGCACAGGCCCAGCCAGGAACAGAAATGCTTGACGCTGGCGAAGCGGCTGACGTCCGGGCCGATTTCGGTGAGCAGCTTCATCACCACCGTCACCCCCAGGCCGTTGATGCGGGTCAGATCCACGCCCGCCCAGTTGGCCAGCCGCTGGCGAACGTCGTACTCCACGCGCGTCTTGCTGCCGGCGCGGGGCAGCTTGCCCAGGGCCACCTGGGTGCGCGCACGCGCCTCCAGCAGCCCGTCCAGCCGCACGTCGCAGTCGGCCAGGTGCCGTCCGATGTCGTCGTACATGGCCAGCGACTGCTCGAGCACGAACAGGTGCTCCTCGCGCCAATTGCCTTGGAGCGCCTTGGCGATCTCGGCCTGGCTGGCCTTGACGCGCCGCTGGCGGTGGCGGGCCAACTGCGCCGGGTCGCGAACTCCGGCCACGATGTCGCGCACGATGGCCTGGCCCGTGACCCCCGTCACGTCGGTCAGCACCTCCGTGAGCTGGATGTTCATCTGCACCAGCGCCTTCTGCATGCGCTGCACCCAGCTGGCCTGTTCCGTCAGCAGCGTCTCTCGCTGGCGCGCCACGGCGCGCAGCACGCACACCTCGGCACTGGGCCGCCAGGCCGCACGCAGCAGGCCAAGGCTCATGAGCTTCTGCAGCCATTGGCAGTCCTGCACGTCGCTCTTGCGGCCAGGCACGTACTTCAACTGCCGGGCATCGACCAGCCAGATCTTCAGCCCGTGCTGCTCCAGCACCTCGAACACCGGGATCCAGTACACCCCGGTGGACTCCACCGCCACCGTGTCCACGCCCAGGCTCACCAGCCACGCCGCCAGCGCGTTGAGGTCTTCGGTCATCGCACCGACCTCGCGCACCGCGTCGCAGCCAGCGCCCTCGGCCAAGTGCCTGGGCACCGCGACCCAGTGGCTGGATGCCCCGATGTCGATGCCCGCCGCGTTAGGGAACACCTCGTCCTCTCGCTTGCGCATTGCCATGCCGTACCTCACCATGGTTGACGAACGGCAGCGCCATGCAAGGCGTCGATCTCGACTCGATCTCTTAAACGGGATGCGGCTCTCACCGCTCACCACTGTCGCCGGCGACCTGCGGACCATGCTCAGAGACGGGCTCGCCCCACGGCGTCCGATAACGCCGCGGGCTCGCACCAATGACGTGTCGGTCATGTCGGCGCTGCCGTTCACCTTGTAGCGCATCAGCACCATCGTTTCTTCGCGAACGCCGGGCGCGGTCATGGGCCTGGGATGCTCAGAGGGTGAGAGGCCATCCGGCGTGGCCGAGCAGACCCGCCGGGCGGCCCCAATCGAGGCGCAAAGCACAGCCGTAGCTCGGGCTACGGCGAGCATTCGCAACGACGAGTGGCGGCGTTCGGTGGGGATGAGCGGCCATGGCGGATGGCCTCTCACCCTCTCAGGTCTCGGCGACGCGCGATCGCTCCCACTGGCGCAGCGTGCGATGCCACGCCGCGATCCGGCCATCGGCACCCTCGTCGCGCCGCGATGCCGCGACGAGCTGGTCGATCAGGATCTCCTGGTCGGTCGACAGGCGTGGCGGAAACACCGGGACGATACGCACGACCAGATCGGCGCGCGGGCCGCGCCGCTCGCTCGGAAATCCCTCGCCGCGCAAACGAAGTTCGAGCTGGTCGCGTGGCACCGACATCGGGCGCAAACCACCGAGCGTCGGCACCTCGATCGGCCGCTGCGCTGCCCAGGCGAAGCCGTCGACCGGCAGTTCGCAACGCAGAGTGCCGTCGTCCTCAAGGCTGAAGATCGGGTGCGGCGCCACCGACACACGCAGGTTCATCGGCCCGGCGCCGCTGCCCGGTCGCCGACCGGCCGCGGGCACGCGCAGCGGATCACCGTCGCGCGCGCCCGGCGGGATGCGCACGGAGACGCGCCACGCGCGCGGCGCCAGCTTGCCGGCACCATCGCAGGGCGCGCAGGGCTCCTGCGCGCGCCCGCTGCCACCGCAGGCCTCGCAGCCGGTCTCGCTCGCGCCCCAGCCGAACCAGCCGGCGTTGCGGCGGCGGCCGCTGCCACGACATCCGGGACAGGCCTTGGCCAGCACCCGGTGCCCCGCGCCGTGGCAGACGCCGCAGGGATCGGTCGACTTGCCGCGCAATTCCTTCGTACAGCCGAGCGCCGCCTCCTCGAGCGTCAGGCGGACGCGCCGATGCACCACGGTGCAGGCGCGGATGCCGGTGGGGCCGCACGCGACGACGCCGCAGGCGGCGAGGTGCTGCGCTCGCGCCGGGGCGCACGCGGCGCGGATTCCGCCGGCGCGCACACCGACGGAAATCCCGACAGGCGGATCGTCTCGAACGCCTGGTTGATGCGCTGCATGCGGCCGAGCGCCGCGTCGCTCGGGTTGCGGTCCGGGTGCCATTGCGACACCAGGCGGCGCCACGCAGCCTTGACCTCGCGCTCGGTCGCCCCCGGCGCGAGCCCCAGTTCGGCGTATTCGTTCTCCGTGACCACTCCCCGACACCCTTCGTGCTGGCCTGGATGCGCCGCGGCGCAGGCGGCGGCTCGCCCTCGGGGATCGGCCGTTGGCGCCCGTCGCGCCGTCGATCACCCGGGCGACCGCACCCGCGGCCGTGGCGACGTGATGGTAGCCGACGCGCTCCCGCGAATCACAGGTGCAGCATCGCCGCGACCCCCAGCACGAGGCCGAGGCCGGCCACGCCGAACATTGCCCATTCCAGCCACCGGCGGCGCGTCAGCAACGAAATCGCGGCCATCGCGATCGAGATCTGCAGCGCGGTGGTGGCCTGGGCCCAGCGGTGGTGCAGGTGCATCTGCGCGTCGGACTGGTGGTCCCAGTCCTTCGATTCGGCCTCGAGCCGGTCGGCCGCGACCTTGATGTCGGCCTTCTCCTTCTTGTAGCGTTCGGCTTCGTCGCGGTAGGACGCGCGGCGCTCCTCCGGCACCAGCACGCTCGCCAGTTCGGCAAGGTTCTGCTTGTTGCTCTTGGCCTGGTAGAAATTCCACTGGTCGGACGCTTCGGTCTTCTTGATCGCGGCGTTGTTCTTGTAGAGACCGGCATTCGCCTGCGTGGCACTGCCCATGTACGAGAACAGCGCGCCGATCGTCGCGAGCACCGCGGTGGTCACCGCGACGGTCCCTGCGAAGCTGTCCTTGTGGCCCTGGTGGGCGGCGTGTTCGAGTTCGTGGTCATGCGGGCCGTGAACATGGAATCCGTGTCCGGACATGGCAATGGATCCTTCTCGAAGGAAGTTGGATGGTTGGATGGAGCTCGGCGCGCTGCGGATCGGGCGGGCCCGGCGGCGACGGCCGCGGCGCGCGAACGGCGCGGGCGCGGAAACAGGCGCAACTGTAGGGCGTGACCCAACACCGCGGGCACGTACCGATCGGCTCGGGCGATCCACGCATCGGGTTCGCACCATCCCGAACGAGATCGGCAGGGCCCCATGGCAAGAAGCCCAGGCCGGGCGGGGCAAGCCACGCAGCGGCAACTGATGCGCAGGCGCCGCGGCGGCCGCGGCGCGGCGGCGTCAGGCCGTCAGAAGCTCGTCCAGTCGTCGTCGCCGGCGGTCGCCGTGGCGACGATCGGCGCGGGCGCGATGGGTGGCGGGGCCGCTGCGCCGTCGTCGGCGTCGATCGGAGCGTCGGTCGGCGCTGTCGCTGTCGCGATCTCTGGATTGGAGGGCTTGATCTGCATCGCGGGCGCATCCGTTGCG
>JBGAMJ010000030.1:0-49297 GCA_044223035.1 Piscinibacter sp. | reverse complement strand
ATGAACGGGGCGGGGACGGCCGCCGCGGCGGTACCGGCGCCGGCGGCGTCCGCCGGGCCAGCGCCCGCGCCGGCAGCGTCCGCCGCGCCGGCACCCGCGCCCGGCACCGCGGCGCCGTCGGCACCCGGCGACGCCGGCATGGCGGTGTTCGTCGTCGAGGACGGGCGGGCGCGCCGTGTCGCGGTGCAGGTGGCGGCACGCAACGGCAGCCACTGCTGGATCCGCTCCGGGTTGGCGCCCGGCGCCCGCGTGATCGTCTACCCCGCCAGCACCGTGCGCGACGGCGCGCGGGTGTCGATCCGGCGGGTCTGATCCGCCGGTGTCCGGCGACGGCGCCGATCAGCCCGGCGGCTGCGCCCGCACGTCGAATTCGCGCAGCATCACCGGCTCGATCGAGCCGGCGGCGACGCGGCGGCGCACCGCCTCGTCGATCTCGGCGGCGTTGGCGAGGTAGGTCTCGAGCGGCACGTCGTCGGTGCGCTGCGGGCGGAAGCGGTAGTGCAGCGCGTCGCCGCGGATGCTGGCGCCGACGTACTGGTCGCCGACCAGCACCCAGAAGCGCACGCAACCCGAGTCGGCGTGGAAGAAGGGGGCTTGCGGCATCGTGACCTCGATTCGGCGGTGGAAACCGTCCGGATGATGCGCCTTGCGGTGCGCCGCCGCAGCCAAGCCGATCAGGCGGATGGGGTCTCGGCGAGCGCGGTGGCGGTGGTGGGCGGGCTGGCCACGATCGGGATGCGCCGCCGCGCCGCGTCGTCCGAGCGCGCGCGCAGCTGGCCGCAGCCGGCATCCACGTCCTGCCCGGCGGAGCGGCGCAGCCGGGTCAGCACGCCGCGCCGGTTCATGCCGCGCGCCAGCTCGGCGGCGCGCTCCCCGGGCGGGCGGCGGAATTCCAGGCCGTCCACGGTGTTGTAGGGGATCAGGTTCAGCATCGCGTGGCGCCCGCGCAAGAGGCGGGCGAGCGCGTCGAACTCGTCGTCGCCGTCGTTGACGCCGTCGATCAGCGTCCATTGCACCTGCGCCGGGTAGCCGGTGGCGCGGGCGTAGGCATCGGCCTGGTCGACCAGCTCGGCCGGATCGATGCGCGGTGCGCGCGGCAGCAGTGCGGCGCGCCGCCCGGCCTGCGTCGAATGCAGCGACAGCGCCAGCGCCGGCTTCACCCGCCCCTGCGGCAGGCGCTCGAACGCGCGCAGGTCGCCGACGGTGGAGAACACCAGGTTCTTGTGGCCGATGCCGCCGGCCGTACCGAGCAGGTCGATCGCCTCCAGCACGTTGTCGAGGTTGTGCGCCGGCTCGCCCATGCCCATGAACACCACCTTGTGCACCGGCCGCTGCCGCCGCGCCAGCGCGACCTGGGCGACGATCTCGGCGCTGCCGAGCTGGCGCAGCAGCCCGTCGCGGCCGGTCATGCAGAACACGCAGCCGACCGCGCAGCCGACCTGCGTCGACACGCACAGCCCGTCGCGCGGCAGCCGCACGCTCTCGACCGCCTGGCCGTCGGCCAGATCGACCAGCAGCCGGGCGGAGCCATCCTCGCCCGGGTGCTCGGAACGCAGCCGCGTCAGGCCGGCCAGTTCGTCGGCCAGCGCCGGCAGCGCATCGAGCAGCGCCCGCGGCAGGAAGTGCTCCGGCCGGCGCCGGCCGGCGTCCTGCGGGCGCGCCTGCGCCCATTGGCGCAGCACGCGCTCCTCGTGCACCGGCGCGGCGCCGAGCGCGCGCAGGCGCTGGCGGATGTCGGCGATGCGCAGGTCCGCCACCGGTCAGCCCGCCGGCGGGTGGCGGCGTGCGGCCCAGAAGACCGCACCGTCCGCGCCGTAGCGCTCGGCGTGCGGTTC
This sequence comes from Piscinibacter sp., assembly GCA_044223035.1. Classification (GTDB taxonomy): domain Bacteria; phylum Pseudomonadota; class Gammaproteobacteria; order Burkholderiales; family Burkholderiaceae_C; genus JBGAMJ01. The sequence goes on along the minus strand of JBGAMJ010000030.1, from coordinate 47,462 downwards.
GGCGTGCGCCAGCTCGAAGCTGTCGCCGGGCACGAGATGCCGCGTCGAATCGCCGACGGTCAGCCACATCTCGCCGCGCACCACGCGCGCCTCGACCGCGAACGGATGGGTGTGCGTGTCCAGCACCGCCAGCGGCGGCCAGACGCGCTCGAGAACCTCGTCGAAGCCGCGCGCGCGTGCCGCGGCCTCGAACGCGCTGAATGCCTCGCTCTCCATGCGAACCTCCTGTTGAGCTGCCGGGCGGGCGGCGCCTGCGCCGCGGGCCCGCCATTCTGCCCGCGGCCTTGCGCGACCGTGCCTCCACCGGCGTATCGACGATCCGGCGCGCGGGTCACCCCGGCGCAGCACCGGCGCGGGCATATCGACGGATACTCCCATCCGCCGCCGCCAGGTGGGCGACGAACCGCCGAACGAACGCAACGATTCCGCCCATGCCCGTCGATCCGACCACCGCCGCATCGCCCACCGGGCGCGGTGGACCGGGCGCGTCCGGGCTGTCTGTCGGGTCTGGCGGGTCTGGCGGGTCTGGCGTTCCCATCGCTTCCGGCACGGCCGCTGCGCCCGCCGCCCCGGGTGTCGACCTGCTGTTCGATCGCAGCCCGCTGCCCTCGTGGGTGATCGAACGGCAGACGCTGCGCTTCCTCGCGGTCAATCCGGCCGCGGTCGCGCAGTACGGCTGGAGCGCCGACGAATTCGCCACGATGACCGCCGCCGAGCTGCACCCGGAGGCCGACGTGCCCCGTCTGCTGCGCTTCTTCGCCGAACGCGACCCGCGCCTGCCGAGCCGCTCCGTCTGGCGCCATCGGCGGCGCAGCGGCGAGCTGATCGACGTCGACGTGTCGTCCACGCCGATCGAGTTCCGCGGCCGCGCGGCGCGGCTCGCCGTGGCAGTGGACGTGACCGACCGCATCGCCGCCGAGCGCGCGCTGCGCAAGAGCGAGGCCAGCCTGGCCGCGGCCCAGGAGCGCGCGCGCATCGGCAGCTGGGAGATCGACCTCGGCGCCGGCCGGACCAGCTATTCGGCGCAGATGTACCGGCTGCTCGAGCGCGACCCGGCGCTCGGCCCGCCGAGCTTTCGCGAGTTCATGGCCCAGGTGCATCCGGACGACGTGGCGACGGTGCGCCAGCACTTCGAGCGCGCGCGCACCACGCGGCAGGCGATCCGCAGCGAATTCCGCCTGCTGCACGGCAACGGCGGCGTGCGCTGGGTCGAGGCCTACAGCGAACCCTCGGCCGACCGCGCCGCCGGCCACCTGCTGCTGTTCGGCACGCTGCAGGACATCACCACGCGCAAGCTCGCCGACGCCAGCCTGCGCGAGAGCGAGGAGCGCTGGAAGTTCGCGCTGGAGGGCGCGGGCGATGCGGTGTTCGACTACGACGTGGTGTCCGGCCGCGAGCATGCCGCGCGGAGCTGGCCGCGCATGCTGGGCTACGGCCACGAGGACATCGACACCGGCGTGGAGGCCTGGCGGGCGCGCATCCACCCGGACGACCTGGCGCGCGTGACGGCCGAACTCGACGAGCACCTGGCCGGGCGGCGGCCGAGCTACCGCAGCGAATACCGCGTGCGCTGCCGCGACGGAAGCTGGAAGTGGATCCTGGTGCGCGGGCTGGTGGTCAGCCGCGGCGCCGACGGCCGGCCGCGCCGCATGGTCGGAACGCGCTCGGACATCAGCGATCGCAAGCTCGCCGAGGCGCGCCAGCAGGCGCTCGAGGCGCAGTTGCGCGAGGCCCAGAAGATGGAATCGATCGGCACGCTGGCCGGCGGCATCGCCCACGATTTCAACAACCTCGTCGGTGCGATCCTGGGCAACGCGGCACTGATCCGCGACGCGCTGGAGCCGGGGCATCCGGCGCTGGCGCGCGTCGACCAGGTGACGAGCGCAGGCATCCGCGCGCGCAGCCTGGTGCAGCAGATCCTGACCTTCAGCCGCCGCCAGCCGCAGGAGATGGTGGTGCAGGCGCTCGGCCCGCTGGTCGCCGAGACGGTGGCGCTGCTGCGCTCGACCATCCCCGCCGGCATCGAGCTGGAACTGCGCCTGACCGACACGCCGCTCAACGTGCTGGCCAACGCCAGCCAGTTGCAGCAGGTGCTGATGAACCTGGGTGTCAACGCCTGGCAGGCGATCACGGGCAACGTCGGGCGGATCGGCATCGCACTCGACGACGCGCCGGACGGGCCGGCGCACGCGGGGTCCGCAAACCGGGTGAGCGCTGATCCTGAGGAGCGGCCGCGTGCGGATCCTGAAGAGCGGCCGCGCGCGGAGCCTGAAGAGCGGCCGCGCGCGGCCGACGGANNNCCCGGGCACCGGCCGCCCGGCCGCTGCGCGCGGCTGACGGTGAGCGACAGCGGCTGCGGCATGGATGCGGCGACGCTGTCGCGCATCTTCGAGCCGTTCTTCACCACCAAGCCGGTCGGCCAGGGCACCGGCCTCGGGCTGTCGGTGGTGCACGGCATCGTGCAGGCGCACGACGGCCGGATCGAGGTGCGCAGCGCACCCGGCGACGGCACCACGGTGACGCTGCTGCTGCCCACGGTGTCGCCGGCACGGCTCGACGCCGCGATCGCCCCGGCCGGTGCCCGCGCCGGCCGGGGCCACGGCGAGCGCGTGATGTACATCGACGACGACGACCTGATGGTGGTGCTGGCCGAAGGCGTTCTCAGGCAGGCCGGCTACCGGGTGTCGCACCACGGCGACCCCCGCAGCGCAATCGAGGCCTTCCGCGCCCGGCCGGACGAGGTCGACGTGGTCGTCACCGACTTCAACATGCCGCAGTTGTCCGGGCTGGACGTGGCCCACGAGATGCGCTCGGTGCGCGCCGACCTGCCGATCGTGATCGCCTCCGGCTACATCACCGACGAGCTGCGCGAGCGCGCGTCGGCGCTGGGCGTGGGCTTCCTGCTTCAGAAGGAGCGCACCGCCGACGACCTGTGCGCGCTGGTGCAGCGTGCGCTGCGCATGCGGCGCTAGTCCATCGCGTCGGGGAAGACGGACGCTGGCGTGCCGCAGGGAGTGGCTTCGCGGCGCTGTCGGCCGGTCGGAGCCAGCAGGCATCAGCGCACGAGTTCCGCGATCAGCGTCCCGCCGAGGAAGGTGCCGGCGGTGGCCGTCAGCGAAACGACCACGATGCGCCAGCCCAGGCGCCGGAAGATCGGTAGATCCTTGGCGACGGACAGCCCCGCGAGCGCCAGCATCGGCGTCGTGAAGCTCAGGAACTGCAGCCGGCCGGTCAGTTCGAGCAGGTCGGACGAGAACGGCAGCAGGCCCGGCACGCCGGCCAGCGTCGCCAGCAGCGACAGCACCAGCACCGTCGGCAGGCGACGGAAGACGCGGGCCAGGGCCTCGCCGATCGCCGCCAGCGCGACCACGACCGCCATGCCCGCGATCGATGCCGACAGCGCCACGTGCTGCGAAATGGCACCGCCGATCGCCACGCCGGCCGACATCAGCAGCCAGGCGATCGCGGTATCGCGGATCGGCAACGGCGCGGCCACGGCAGCGCCGCCGGCCGGCGGCAAGGTGTCGCCCGCTGGCCGGGCCGGGCGCGCGGCGCGGCGGCCCAGCACCGGCTCGAGCTTGTCGTAGAGAAACGAGCAGGCGGGCAGCGTCACGAACATCGCGGCATAGAAGCCCGCGACGGCGGTCAGGAGGTTGGATGCCGCCGCGAGCGCGGTGAGCTGCGACGCCAGCTCGGCGGGCTGCCCGGCGATCACGGCACCGAGGGCGGCCGCCATCATGCTGCCCGAACCCACCCCGGCACCCATCGCGAGCGAGCGCGGATCGAACACGTTCAGGCTGGCGACGAAGCCCGCCAGCAGCGCGATGAACACCGCGCCGAGCACGGTGCCCGTGATGTACTCGGCCAGCACGCCGCGGCCTTCCGGCGAGGCCAGGCCGTACTTCTCGCCGATGATCGCGAGATTGCCTTCGCGGCCGATCGAAAACGTCGCGCCCACCGCCTCGCGCTTGATGCCCAGCAAGAGCGCCAGCGGCAGGCCCAGCACGAGCGTGCCGAACACGTGCCCGAGCTCCTGCATCAGCAGCGCCCCCCCGAGTTGCCGCAACTGCGGCAGCGCGCCGCCGACCGTCAACCCGAGTTTCACCAGCAGCATCATCGTCGCGGCATTGACGAGCGACGCGGCATGCGCCTGCCCGTCGGCCTCGATCCGCAGCGCCTTCGGCAGGCGACCCGACGCCGCGCCCCAGGCGGCCGCCATCAGCAGTGCCCACAGCATGGGCAGCAGCACCACCTGGCCGCGGCCGAGCGGGATCCGGGCGGGGCCGATCCACTCGGCCAGCGCCACGAGCGCGAGCAGGACGATCGCCATCCGGAGCGTGGCGACGCCGCGCGCCGGGCCGGCCGCAGCCGGTGACTCCGGCCCGGCGCCGTCGGGTTCGCTCGTCCCTGCAGGGCTTGCAGTTGCCATGCCCGAGAGTGTGATTCGAAGCCACGCGCGCAGCAATCCGGGCGGGCTCGCGGCCGCCGCGGGTCGACCGGCGGCGACATCGGGCGGCCCGGCCCGGGTGGCGCGCTCGCCAGAGGCCGATGGACTACCATCCGAAGAACGCTTCGGCCGCGGCTCGAATCTCCCCCCAGCCGCGTCGGCAGGCCCCTGCGGAGCGTCGGGCGACCCAGGCAGTTCCGCGCACGAGATGACCTTCCCCCACGATTCGTTGACGATACGCGAGACGCGCTGGGGCGACGCTTCCGAACCTGCCATCGTCAAGCAGGTCGTGCCGGGCCCCGGCCGTGCAGCGGCGCTGGCCGGCGTGCGCACCGAGGCGCAGGCGCTGCACCTGCTGCACGGCATCGCCGGGGTGCCGCGCGTGCTGGAGGTGGATGCCGACGGCGGAATGCTCGTCGTCAGCCGCCCGCCGGGAACGGCTCTCGACCGCTTGCCTGCCGGGCGGCTGCGCGAACCGGCGGTGTGCCTGCGCCTGGCGCTCGACCTGGCTCGCGTGCTGGCGGACATCCACGCGGCCCGCGTCTTCCACGGCAATCTTCGACCATCGTGCATCGTGGCCAATTCCGGGCCGGATGCCGTCGCCGGCGCGGAAGCCGCGAGCGTCAGCGTCGTCGACTTCAGCGAGGCCGTCGTGCATAGCCATGCGGAGGCCCGGTTCGGCCCGCCGTCCGGCCGCGGCAAGGCCTTGCCGTTCAGCGCGCCCGAGCAGACCGGCCGCATGGCCCGCGCGATCGATTACCGCGCCGACTATTACGCCTTCGGCGCCGTGCTGTACTGGGCCCTGTGCGGGCATCCGCCGTTCGTCGAGACGGAGACGCTGCCGCTGCTGCACGCCCTGCTGACGCGGCCGCCGGCCATCCCCGAGGCGTTGGCGCCGGCGCTCGGTGCCAGCCTTGCCGCGGTGCTGCTCAAGCTGCTCGCCAAGAACCCGGAGCATCGCTACCAGTCGCCCGACGGGCTGCAGGCCGATCTGCGCCATTGCCTGGCGGTCGCCGAGGGCCGCGCGGCGGACGGCGGTTTCGCCCCCGGCCGGGCCGACCACCGCGCCGCGCCGGTGCAACCGTCGCGGCTGTTCGGCCGCGACGCCGAGCTGGCGCGGCTCGAGGCGGCGCTGGATGCCAGCGGCGACGCGCCTCGCGCCGTCTTCGTGCACGGCCCGGCGGGCGCGGGCAAGTCGGCGCTGGTGCGTGCGCTCTCGCCGGCCATCACCGCGCGCAAGGGCATTCTCGCGAGCGGCAAGTACGACCAGTACCAATGTCGTTCGCCGTTCGGCGGCCTGGCGGACGCGCTGGGCGAAACGGCGCAGTACGGCCTGGTCGCCGCGCCGCAGCGCCTGGAGATGATCCGCGGTGCGCTCGCCGCCACGCTCGGCACGAACGCGGCCATCCTGACGCGGGTGGTGCCGGGCTACGCGACCCTGCTGCAGGGCGCGGAGGGCGCCGGCCCGGCCGGTGCCGCACCGGACGCCACCAACGCGCCGCAGCGCATGAAGCAGGTGCTGTCCGGCCTGTTCCAGGTGCTGCGCAGCTTCGGAACGCCGCTGGCGCTGTTTCTCGACGACCTGCAATGGGCCGATCCCGATTCGCTCGAACTCATCGAATACATCGCGCTGCACGAGAGCCGCCTCGGCGTGCTGCTGGTGGGCGCGTATCGCGACTCGGACGTGGACGCCGCCCATCCCCTGGCCGCGATGCTGGCGCGCCTGCGCGACGCCCAGCCCGACCGGCTCGATCTGGAACTGCCCGGCCTGGATCCCCTCTCGGCGGAGGCGCTCGTCGCCGACGTTCTCGACGACACCGGTGGCGCCTCGGCGCCGCTGGCGCGCACGCTGTGCCACAAGACCCGGGGCAATCCGCTCTCGATGCTCCAGAGCGTGCGCCGCCTGTTCGACGCCTCGCGGCTGCGGCGCGCCGGCCGCGACTGGGTCTGGGAAGACGCCGCGCTGCTGGCGCTTCCGGATTCGGAGCAGCTGCTCGCCCACCTGCTGGACGAGCTGGGAACCCTGCCGCCGGAGGTGCGCGAGCTGGCCGGCGTCTGCGCCTGCCTCGGCGGGTGGTTCGACGTCGACCTGCTCGCCGCCGTCATGGGCCGGCCGGCACTGCAGATCGACTCGCTGCTGCTTCCGCTGATCCAGCGCGACATGCTGTGGTGGGTGACCGTTGCCGGGAAGGGCCGCGGCGCCGGCGAGGCCGACGGCCCGGCGCGCCGGCTACGCTTCTGCCACGACCGCATGCAGCAGGCCGCGCACGACCTGCTGGGGCCGCCGGAGCGGACACGCTGGCACCTGCAGGTCGCCCGCGTGCTCGCGGCGCGGGGCGATGGCGCCGCGCCGCATGCCGCAGCCGAGCACTATCTCGCCGCGCTGCCGGCCATCACGCAGCCGGAGGAGCGCGCTGCGGTGTCCCGATGCCTGCTGGATGCCGCGCAGGCCGCGCTTCACGGCGGGGCGCCAGACCGCACGCTGAACCTGCTGGCCGGCGCCCAGGCCCTGGACGGCAGCGTCGCCCCGGCCGCGCCCGTCGACGTGATGCGCCATGCCGCCCTCTTCTGCCTGGCACGCCTCGACGAGTGCGACGTCGTCTTCGCGCGCCTGCTGGTACAGCTGGAGACCCACCTGCCGCAGGTACTGCCGGCCATTGCCCTGCAGGTGGAGGCGCTGGGCATCCGCGGGCACTTCGCGAAGGCCGGCGAACTGGCGCTCTACGGCGTCCGTGCCCTGGGTATCGCGACGCCCGCCGAGGGCGAGTGGGAGAGCGCACTCTCGCAGGAGCTGGACGGTCTCTACGCCGCCCTGGCGGCCGGCGGCGAGGGGCTGTTCGACACGCTGCCGCCGATGCAGGACGCCGCGCTCCAGGTGGCCGGGCGGCTGCTGATCGCGATCCCGCCGCGATTCGCCTGGCGCGCCGACATCCGCGACTGGGCTCTGGTGCGTGGCCTGCGTCTCGCGCTCGAGAGTGGCGCCTATCCGGCACTGGCCTGGACACTCTCGAATTCGATCGCCCCGTTCTATGAACGGCGCAACGACATGGCCACCGGAGTGGCCCTGGGACGGGCCGCCCTGAGGCTGTGCGCGCGCGGCTCGAGCGACGAACTCGCGGCCCGCGTCCATTCGCGCTTCGCACTGCTGATCAGCCCCTGGTTCGAACCGCTGGAGCGAAGCGAGGAGCATGCGCGGCGGGCACTGCAGATGGCGCTCGAAGCGGGCGACCTGTTCGTCGCCACCTATGCGGGCATCGGCATTCTGATCTGCCGTCTCGACATCGCCGCGCACCTGGACGATCTCGCTGTCGAGACACGCCGCACGCTGCAGATCGGCAAGCGGGCAAAGTTCGACGAGCGGCTCCTGACCATGGGCCGCGTGATCGGGCATCTGGCGCGCTTCCTGACCGGGCGCCGCACCGATGACGGGAGCATCGCGGACGAATCCGGCGACGACGCCGTCGCCATCGACATCGAGGGCCCCAACCCCTTCCGGCCGGGGACACTCGGCAGCAACACCTTCCTCGGCTACCGCGGCCTGATCGCCGCCCTGCTCGGCCGATGGCCGCAGGCACTGGCGTACAGCCGCGACAGCGTGAAGCTGATGGGGAATTCGACGATCTATGTCGATGCCATCCAGAAATGGGTGCACGCGCTGGCGCTCTGCCACGAGCTCGCCAGAACGCGCACGAAGGCAGGCGGGGACGCGGACGCGGACCGGACGGCGATGCTCGGCGAGCTCGAGCCGATCGTGGCGTGGCTCGAGCTGCGGGCGGTGGAGTCGCCGGTCAACTTCTCGCACATGGCCGAACTGGTGGCCGCGATGCGCGCCTGGGCGGCCGGCGATTTCGCGGCCGCCGTCCGGTCTTTCGAGGGCAGCATCGCCGGTGCGCGCCGCCACCGCCGCACCTACCATCACGCGCTGGCTTGCGAGCTGGCCGCCGAATGCTGCGCGGAGCAGGGCCAGGCGGTGGCGGTCGACGCGTATCTCGCGCTGGCCTGGCAATCCTATGAAGGCTGGGGCGCCGCGCTGAAGCTCGCGCAGATGCGGACGGCGCATCCGCACTGGCAGCCGCCGATCGCCGCAGCGCGCGATATGCCGCCAGCGGCCCACGAGCTCGACCTGGAGAGCGTCGTCCAGGCCGGCCAGGTGCTGGCCCGGGAGCGCGACCCGGACTCGCTGCTGCGCGTGCTGTTCGACCTGCTGAGACAGTACGCAGCGGCGGAACGCGGCGTGCTGTTCTGGCACGACGGCCGCCGCTGGACCTGCCGCGCGCGTTTCGAGCCGGGCCGCGATTGGGTCGACATCGGCGATCCGGCCCGGGCCGACCTGCCGGAGCTGGCGGCCCACGCGGTGCCGCTGTCGGTCTTCAACTACCTGGCCAACAGCCTGCAGCCGCTGCTGGTGCACGACGTGCGCCGCGACGCACGGTTCGCACTGGATGCGCTGATCGCGCAGAACGACATCAAGTCGGTGGTGGGATTGCCGATCGTGCACCGCGGCCGGACGGTGGGCCTGCTGTACCTCGAGAACCGCCAGGCCCACACCTCGCTCGCGCCGGCGCAGGTCGAGACGCTGCGCCTGATCTGCCTGCAGTTCGCCATCGCGCTGGAGAACGCGGAGATGAACCGGGGCCTGGAGGCGCAGGTCGAGGCGCGCACCGACGAACTGCGGCGGGAGAACCGCGAGCGCCTGCGTGCCGAGCAGGCGGCCGACGCCGCGAACCGTGCGAAGGGCGAGTTCCTTGCCCACATGAGCCACGAGATCCGCACGCCCATGAACGCCATCCTGGGCATGTCGCGGCTGGCGCTGCAGAGCGAACTGAACGGCCGGCAGCGCCACTACGTCGACAGGATCGAACGCTCGGCGGTGTCGCTGCTCGGCATCATCAACGACATCCTCGACTTCTCCAAGATCGAGGCGGACAAGCTCGACATGGAGGCCCTGCCCTTCCGCCTCGGCGACGCGCTGGCGGATCTCGCCGGCGTGCTCGCACTGAAGGCCGAGGAAAAGGGCATCGAAGTGCTGTTCGCCGAGGCGCCCGGGCTGCCCACCGCGCTCGTCGGCGACGCGCGGCGCCTCGGACAGGTGCTGCTCAACCTCGGCAGCAACGCGCTGAAGTTCACCGAACGCGGCGACGTGGTGATCGGCGTCGAGCCGGCCGAGGTCACCGGCGAGTCGGTGCTGCTGCGCTTCACGGTGAGCGATTCCGGCATCGGCCTGACCGACGAGCAACAGTTGCAGCTGTTCCGGCCGTTCTCGCAGGCCGACGCATCCACCTCGCGCCGCTATGGCGGAACCGGGCTGGGGCTGGCCATCTGCAGACGCCTGGTCGGGCTGATGGGAGGCGACATCGGCGTGCGCAGCCAGCCCGGCCACGGCAGCACCTTCCACTTCACCGCGCGCTTCGGGCTGCAGGCCGAGGCCGCCGGAACAAGCCCTGCGCCCGCGCCGGCACTCGGGCCGGCACGCCTGCTCGTGGTCGACGACAACGCGGCGGCGCGGCGCGTTCTGGCCGACATGGCCCGCAGCTTCGGCCTCGAGGCGGACACCGCCGCCGACGGCTGGGATGCGCAGCGGGCCGTCGCGCTCACGCAGGCGGCCGGCCGGCCCTACGACCTGCTGCTGCTCGACGTGGCGATGCCCGGCATGGACGGCATCGAATGCCTCGCCGAACTGGCGCGCGGGCCGCATCCGCCGACGCTGCTGATGGACACGGCCTTCGGGCGCGAGGCCAGCCTGCAGCGCCTGGAGGCGGAGCGCATCGGCGTTCATGCCCTGCTGACCAAGCCGGTGTCGCGCGCCACCCTGTACGACGCGTTCGCGGCCGCGCTCGGCCAGGCGCCGCCGGCCACCGAGCGGCCGCCGCACGGCGAGGACGCGCGACAGGACGCGCTGCTTCGCCTGCGCGGGTGCCACGTGCTGGTGGTCGAGGACAACGAGATCAATCGGGAACTGGCGCAGGAACTGCTGAACAGTGCCGGCGTCGAGGTCAGCCTCGCGTCCAACGGCCGTGAGGCGCTGGCCGTGCTCGACCGGGAACGCGTCGACCTCGTGCTGATGGACTGCCAGATGCCGGTGATGGACGGCTTCGAGGCCACCCGCGCTCTGCGGCTCGATCCGCGCTTCGTCGAGTTGCCCATCGTCGCGATGACGGCCGGCGCGATGGTGGGCGACCGCGAGCGGGTGCTGGCCGCCGGCATGAACGACCACGTGGCCAAGCCGATCGACGTGGCGACGATGTACGCGACCATCGCGCGATGGATTCCGCCCGCGGTGGCGGGATAGCGCCCGGCTCGCCGGCCCGCCCGATACGGGTGCCCTGGCCCGGCCGATGGCGCGCGGCACGCGCGGGACAGGGCTGGTACCCGTACCCGGTTGCAGAAAAGTATCGGAGCGGAGCCGACCGATATCAGCGAAGTCGCCGGCGATGCCTATCGTTACGGTCGTATCGGGCATCGGCAGGTATCGCCGAGTCCGCCAGCGTGAAGGAACGAATCCGGAATGGGAAGCAGCCGCCGCAAATTGACCCCGGAGTTCGAGCATGACCTCGTTCGGGATCCCCGCCTGGGCTACGAGTCGCCGAACGGAACCGAGTTCGTGCGTTGCGTGGAGCACGGCAGCCCGACGCCGCTGGAGCGCTGGCATTGCCACGACGAGTACGAACTGCAGTTGATCGTCGGTGCTCGGGGCCGGGCCTTCGTGGGGGACTACGTGGGCCACTTCGAGCCCGGCCATCTCGTGCTCACCGGCCCGCGCCTGCCGCACAACTGGATCTCGACCGACCTTCCGCCTGACGGCCTGAGCGTGCGCAGCCTGGTGATTCAGTTCCGCGAGGGCCCGCTGCGCGAGGGCATGCGCGCCATCAAGGAACTCGAGGAGTGCCTGCCCCTGCTGGAGCGAGCGCGACGCGGGATCGAGTTCTTCGGCCTGAGCGACAGCGTCCGGGACCGGTTCCATCGCATCAGGCAGAGCCATGGCCTGGAGCGCTTCGCCGAGTTCGCCGGCCTGCTGTGCCTGCTGAAGCGCTGCAACGACTATCGCCTGCTGTCGTCCGACCCGGCGACGGGCCTCGGGCCCGGGGACACGCGTGCGGCGATCAACAAGATCGTCGAGTACGTCAACGAGAACTACGCGGAGCCGATGTCGATCGCCGCGGTCGCGGCGCGCGTCAACATGAGCGAGAGCAGCTTTTCGCGCTACTTCAGCAAGGCCACCGAGAGCACCTTCACCGCCTTCGTGAACCGGGTGCGCGTCCACAAGGCGTGCGAGTTGCTGATGCACAGCGAGAACCAGATCTCGAGCATCTGCTACGCCGTCGGCTACAACAACGTGGCCAACTTCAACCGGCGCTTTCGCGAGGTCAAGGGCATCACGCCGACGGAGTTCCGTCGCCAGAGCCTGGGCCGCCTGGACAGCGGCCTCCCGCCGGGCGGGGCGACCGAGGCGGCGCCGCGCTCCTAGTCCGGGCAGCATCAACGAATGACCAGGTGCCTGCCACTTCAAGGCACACAACCAGGAGAGAGAGATGGCAAAGGAATTGGAAGGCAAGGTCGCGGTCGTCACCGGGGCTGCTTCGGGCATCGGCCTGGCCAGCACCGAGGCGATGCTGGCCGCGGGCGCCCGCGTGGTGCTGGTCGACCGCGACGCGGCGGCAATGGACGCCCTGCGCGCCAGGCACGGCGATGCGGTGGTCCCGCTGCTCATCGACCTGCTCGACCCGAAGGACTGCGCGACGCTGCTGCCGCGCGCGCTGGAAGCGGCCGGCCAGGTCGACATCCTGCATGCCAACGCGGGGATCTACGTCGGCGGCGACCTCGTCGATGCCGACAACGCCGCGATCGACCGGATGCTGAACCTGAACGTCAACGTCGTGATGAAGAATGTGCACGACGTGCTCCCGCACATGATCGCGCGGCGGACGGGCGACATCATCGTCACCAGTTCGCTGGCGGCCCATTTCCCGACGCCGTGGGAGCCGGTCTACGCATCGTCCAAGTGGGCGATCAACTGCTTCGTGCAGACGGTGCGGCGCCAGGTGTTCAAGCACGGCATCCGCGTCGGCTCGATCTCGCCGGGCCCCGTGATCAGCGCGCTGCTGGCCGACTGGCCGCCGGAGAAGCTGAAGGAGGCCCGGGAGTCGGGCAGCCTGCTGGAGGCCAGCGAAGTGGCCAACGTGGTGACCTTCATGCTGACGCGGCCGCGCGGCATGACCATCCGCGACGTGGTCATGCTGCCGACCAACTTCGACCTGTAGGCGAACGGCGCCCGGCCGTCGGGCCTCAGGTCGTCAGGCTGTGGGCCGGCCGCCGGCCCGCCAGCGCCTGCGCGATGCTGTCCAGCACCATCTCGCCCATCGCGGTGCGCGTCTCGACGGTCGCGCTGGCGCGGTGGGCCTGCAGCGTGACGCTGTCGAGCGCCCGCAGCGCGGGCGGCACGTTCGGCTCGTCGACGAAGACGTCGAGCCCCGCGCCGGCGATGCGTCCGGCGACGAGCGCCTCGACCAGGTCGGCCTCGTTGACGAGCCGGCCGCGCGCCACGTTGACGAGGAAGCCCTTCGGGCCGAGCGCGTCGAGCACCGCCGCGTCGATGATGCCTTCGGCCTTGTCGGCGGCGGCGGCCAGCACCAGCGCGTCGCTGTCGCGCGCCAGTTCGATGAGGTCGGGGACGTAGGTCCACGGCACATCGTCCATCGCGCGCAGGTCCGTGTAGCCGACCGTGCAGCCGAACGCCGCCGCCCGCGTGGCGATGGCCCGGCCGACGCGCCCCATGCCGACGATGCCCACGCGCATGCCGCTGAAGCGCCGCGCCAGCGGGATGGCGCTGGGTTGCGGGTTCGTGACCCACAGGCCGGCGCGCACGAAGCGGTCGCCCGCGCACAAGCCGCGGCAGGCGGCGATCAGCAGCCCGATCGCCAGGTCGGCGACGTCTTCGGTCAGCGCGCCGAAGGTGCCCGTCACCGGCAGGCCGCGCTCCCGGGCATAGGCCAGGTCGACCGCGTCGGTGCCGACGCCGTTGACGGCCACCACCTGCAGCGCGGGCAGCCGCTCCATCAGCGAGCGGGTGATGCCGGTATGGCCGCCGGTGATCACCGCGCGGATGGCGGGCCCGTGTTCGCGGATGCAGGCATCCTTGTCCGGCTGCTCGTAGAGGCGGCGCACGGTGTAGAGCGCATCGAGCCGCTCGTTGATCGACGGAATCAGGATCGGGTTGAGCTGCAGGATCTCGGGCTTCATGGGTGCTCCTCGTCGCCGGTGGGTGGTGTCATTCCGCCTCGATGCCGGCGGCCTTGATGACCTTGCCCCAGCGATCGAATTCAGCGGCCTGGAAGCTGGCCAGTTCGGCCGGCGTCGAGGTGAACGGCTCCATGCCGTTCTGCGCCACGAAGCGGCGCACGCCCTCGGTCGCCAGCGCCGACTGCATCAGCGCGTTGATGCGGTCGAGCACCGGCTTGGGCGTGCCGGCAGGCGCGTAGACCGCGTTCCAGTAGCTCATCTCGTAGCCCGGCAGGCCGGCTTCCGCGATGGTCGGCAGATCGGGCACGAGCGGCGAGCGCTTCGGGCTGCTGACACCCAGCGCACGCAGCTTGCCGGCCTTGACCTGCGGCAGGCTGGTGGTCAGGTCGACGATCATCATGTCGATCTGGCCGCCGACCAGGTCGATGATGGCGGGCGGGTTGGCCTTGTACGGCACGTAGGTCAACTGGCTGTGGGTCATCTGCTGGAACAGCTCCACGGCCACCCGCGCCGAGGAACTGCCGGCGCCGAAGGTCAGCGGCTTGTTCTTCGCGGCGGCCACCAGCTCGCCCACGTTGTTCGCCTTGATGCTCGGGTGGGTCACGAGCAGCAGGTAGCCCTTGACCAGCGCGCCGACCGGCGCGAAATCCTTCACCGGGTCGTAGGCCAGCTTCTTGAACAGGTGCGGGTTGGCGGCCTGCGTGGTGTTGGTGGTGATGAAGAGCGTATAGCCGTCCGGTGCCGACAGCGCCACCGCCCGGGCCGCGATGCCGCCGCTGGCGCCCGCCCGGTTGTCCACGATGACCGGCACCTTGGTCTCGGCGGTGATCTCCTGTGCGATCGCCCGCGCCAGGCCGTCCGTGGTGCTGCCGGGGCTCGAGCCCACGACGATCGTCACCGGTTTGGAAGGATAGGTCTGGGCGGCGCAGGGCGCCGAGGCCAGAACGGCGGCCAGCGCGGCAGCAAGCAGCGGGATGTGCTTCATCGGGTGTCTCCGTGGGGGTGATCGAAGGCTTTTGCCATGACCCGGCAGGTGACCGAAGTCATAGGTTGTCGGACAACTTGACCCAATGTCGCCGATGCTTCGTGCTGTGAAAATACGTAGTTGCCACAGCGGCCGATGATCAGGACGAGCGGGATTAGTTACCGGACATCCTATGACTTACCCACCGAAGCCAGGACAAGCGCCGCGCACGCCGGGCGCGCCGGCACGGTCACTCCGCATCACTCGGCCAGGGCCTGGCCCTGCAGGTACAGCAGCAGCGCTGCCCACGCCAGCGACGCGAACATCCCGATCGCGCCGAGGGCATTCATCAGTCGGGCCCAGCCCTGCGCATGGCGGAGCTGGCCGAAGCGATCGAACAGGAACACGAAGTCGTGGAAGCTGTCGGCACCGGTGCCGCCGCCGATGAGCGGAAGCACCGGGTTCGCGGCGTCGTAGGCGTAGACCGACGCGTCCATCAGGCTCATGCCCATCCAGGCCAGGCAGATTGCCGCGCCGAAGTTGTCGCCGCGGCGGAACAGCGAGGCGGCGCAGACGAAGGGCATGAGCAACTGGCCCAGCGTGCCGCCGGCCACGCGCAGCGTCTCGCCGAACGGCATGAAAATCACGTGCCCCGCCTCGTGGAAGAGGATCACCGTGAGGTGCAGCATCGTCGGCGTGTCGGTCATCCGGCCGAGCCAGACGCTGACGCCCCAGATCGCCATCGCGACGAGCGCCGCGATGCGGCCGTGCCAGACCCCGCGCGGCACGTTCCACGGAACGTCCAGCAGACGTTCGCGCAGCGGGATCGGCGGGTCGTCTGGCTCGGAACGGTCGCGCATCGATCACGCCGGCACGCTGCGCCCCCACACCAGCAGCAGGTTGTTCGCCGGCATCGCCACGCGCTCGCGCAACGCCAGGCCGGCCTCGGCGGCCGCCTTCGCGACGTCTTCGAGCCGGCGCAGGCCCCAGGCGGGGTCGCGCGCGCGCAGGTCGGCGTCGAAGGCCAGGTTGCCGGGTGCTGTCGGCACGTCGTCCTCCCGGTACGGTCCATAGGTGATCAGCAGCCCCTGCGCCGTGAGATGGCGCGCCGCGCCCTGCACCAGCCCCACGCAGCAGGCCCAGGGTGCGATGTGGATCATGTTGGCGCAGAAGATCGCATCGACCGGGGCGGGCACGCCGAGCCACTGCGGCTGAAGCACGTCGAGCTGCAGCGGCGGCAGCACGCGGTCCAGTCCGGCGCACCAGGCGCGGATCGACGGCAGCGACGCGGCGTCGAAGTCGCTGGGCAGCCAGTGCCAGCCCGGCAGGCCGGCGCTGGCATGTGCGGCATGCTGGCCGGTGCCGCTGGCGATTTCCAGCAGCAGCCCGCGGGCCGGCAACAGGCGCTGCAGCTCGGCCAGGATGGGCCCGCGGTTGCGTTCGGCGGCGGGGCTGTGGCGGCGGAGGTCCTCGCTCATCGCCAGGCGCTCCTCACATGCCCAGGCGCTGCAGGCGCGCCGCCTCGTCGAGCCGCGCGTCCTCGATCTCGCGCAGCACGGCGGACAGGTCCACCGCGCCCGGCTGCTGCTCGTAGCGGCCGGTCAGCGGCATGCCGGGCAGCAGCCGGCCGCCGGCGTACAGCGCCCAGATCTCCGGGCCGTATTGCGTGGACAGCAACGTCGGCGCGTGCCGGCCGAAGAAGCTGCGCAGGTTG
Source organism: Piscinibacter sp. (assembly GCA_044223035.1). Classification (GTDB taxonomy): domain Bacteria; phylum Pseudomonadota; class Gammaproteobacteria; order Burkholderiales; family Burkholderiaceae_C; genus JBGAMJ01. The sequence goes on along the minus strand of JBGAMJ010000030.1, from coordinate 31,100 downwards.
TCGACATCGCGCAGCAGCATGCGCGGGGCGTGGTTGTTGCCGGCGGCGTCCACGGCCTGCGGCAGGTCGATGATCACCGGGCCGTCGGCGGCCAGCAGGATGTTGAATTCCGACAGGTCGCCGTGGATCACGCCGGCGCACAGCATGCGCACCACTTCGCCGATCAGCGTGGCATGGTGCTGTCGCGCGTCGGCGTCGGAAAAGGCCAGGTCGCTCAGTCGCGGCGCGGCGTCGCCCTGGTCGTCGGCCACCAGTTCCATCAGCAGCACGCCGTCGTGGAAGTTGCCGGGCTGCGGCACACGCACGCCGGCGGCGGCCAGGCGGTACAGCGCATCGACCTCGGCGCTCTGCCAGGCAGCCTCCTGCTGCTGGCGGCCGAAGTGGGTGCCCTTGGCCATGGCGCGTGCCTGGCGGCTGTTGCGCACCTTTCGGTTCTCGGTGTAGTCCACCGCCTGGCGAAAGCTGCGCTTGTGGGCTTCCTTGTAGACCTTGGCGGCCCAGGTGTCGTCGCCGCGGCGCACGACGTAGACATCGGCTTCCTTGCCGCTCTTGAGCTGGCGCACGACGCTGTCGATGAGACCTTCTGCGATCAGTGCCTGCAGGCGGGCGGGTGCTTTCATCGCCCGATTCTGGGCCCGGCAAGCAAATCGTCGGCAGCAGTCTGGTCACGAACGGCGACAGCCTGGTCGTCGCCAGTGGCCACGTGCCGCTTCCGCCGCCTACTCGCGCGCCTTGCGTTGAGTCCGCAGCCGCGTGACCATGAAGTTGGCCGCCTGGATCACATGCTGCCGCGCCAGCTCCTCGGCCTTGGCGCCGTCACCGTCGGCGACAGCCGCCAGCATCGCCTCATGTTGATCCCAGATGTCGCGCGGTTTCTCGTCGCGCATCAGCACTTCGCCCATCACACGCTGGGTGGAAGTCCACTGCGCTTCCATCGTCGGTGCGATCAGGGGGTTCTGCGCAAGCTCGTAGATGAAGTCGTGGAATTCCCGGTCGGCGGCGATCATCGCCGCCACCGACTTGCTCTTCACCGCCTTGCGACCTTTTTGGATCAGCGCCGGGCCGTCTCTTCTCGCTCGATCGGCGTTCAACTCGGCCGCCTTGCGAAAGGCGAGGCCCTCCATCACGGCGCGAACGTCGTACATGCTCTGCACGTAATCGAGATCGAGCGGCGCGACGATCAAGCCGCGGCCAGGTGCGTCACGCAGCACGCCCTTGTTGCGCAACAGGAGCAGTGCCTGCTGAATCGGCTGGCGCGAAACGCCCAACTCCTGAGCAATCTGCTCCTGAATGACGCGTTCACCGGGTGCGAGTTTTCCCTCGGTGATCTCGTTCAGGATGGCCTCGAGCACCTGCTCCACGAGTTTGGGTTGCGTTGCCAGAATTTTCATACCGATCAGTATACGTGTTTACTGCATCTTTTGAATTCCGTATGCGAAGTCCGTTGCCCGTGTGTCCTCTGGCCGAAGCACTTCCGTCGGCTACGAACCTCCCGCCCGGGTCACCTGCCGCCATCCGGCCTCTGCCATCGGCCTGGCGCGCCTGCCGGTCTCCAGGGCATCGGCGCCGGACGCGATGCCCTGCAGCGCGCGCGCGAGAATGCCCTGCAAGATGGCGGCCATGCGGAACATGTTGAACGCGAGGTAATAGTCCCATTGCTCGATGCCGCTGCGGCCGGTGCGGCGGCAGTAGGCCTCGACATATTGCGCCTCGGAAGGGATTCCGAGCGCCGGGAGATCCTGGTTCTTCATGCCGCGGAATTCGTCCGCCGTGACGCGCCAGCCCATGCAGTGATAGGCCAGGTCGGACAGCGGATGGCCCAGCGTCGAAAGTTCCCAATCGAGCACCGCCACGATGCGCGGCTCGGTGGGGTGGAAGATCAGGTTGTCGATGCGGAAATCGCCGTGCACCAATGTGGTTTCATCCGACTCGGGAATATGGGCCGGCAACCATTCGATCAGCCGCTCCATCGCGTCGATGCGCTCGGTTTCGCTGTCGCGATACTGTCTCGTCCAGCGATCGATCTGGCGCTTCAGGTAGGCGCCCGGCCGGCCAAAACCGGTGAGCCCCGCGCCCGCGACGTCCACGCTGTGCAGCGCCGCGATCACGCGGTTCATCTCGTCGTAGAGCGCGGCCCGCTCGGCGTTCGGGAGACCCGGCAGCGCCGGATCCCAGAACGTGCGTCCGTCGACGTACTCCATCAGATAGAACGCGGTGCCGATCACCGACGTGTCTTCGCACAGCAGGTGCACCCGTGGCACGGGCACGGTGCTGCCGGCGAGCGCATGCATCACGCGGTACTCGCGATCCACCGCATGCGCCGAAGGCAGCAGCACGCCGGGCGGCTTGCGGCGCAGCACGTAGCGCTGCTCGCCGCTCGAAAGCAGATAGGTCGGATTCGACTGGCCGCCCGCGAACTTCGCCACCGTCGGCGTGCCCATGAAGGTGTCGAGGTTCGATTGCAGCCAGCCGTAAAGGCGATCGACATCGAGTGTGTGCGTCATGGTCCTGCGGTTCGAGGTTGAGAAGAAGGTGGGCGGCTGGCGAAGCGGGCGCAGACACTGCCAGCGGCCGAGGGCATTCAATGCGCGAGCGGTTTCATCGGCTCGGCCCTTTCAGGATGCACTTGGCGAGGCTCCAGCGATGCACTTCGGAGGGGCCGTCGTCGATGGGGAAGGCGCGCATGTCGGCGAAGATCCGCGCGACCGCGGTTTCGCCGGTCACGCCCTGGCCGCCGAGGATCTGGACTCGGCGGTCGGCCACGAAGGCGCGTACACGCGCCTGCCGGTCCGCCAGGTCTTCCGGGACGGCGAAGGAAATGCTCAAGAGGCCCTCCAGCGTCGCTCCGCTTCGTCCCAGGCGGCCAACGGTTGCAGGTCCGGCACCCAGGCGAGGCCCGATTTCGCGTCCGACGACACGGCCTCGGGCGTCACCACCACGTCGAGCAGTGCCGGCCCGCCGGCCTTCACCACGGCCAGCGCGCGTTCGATCGCCGCCGGCAGGTCCTCGGCGCGCTCCACCCGCTCTCCGTGCAGGCCGAAGGCACGCGCCATCGCGGCGTGATCGGCGAACTGCAGCCGCGTGCCGACCACCTTGCCGTGCGTCTCCTGCTGATCGCGCACCTCGATCGCCCAGCTTCCGTTGTTCGCCACGACGATCAGCACCGGTGCCTTGTGGCGCGCCGCGGTGTCGATCTCCATCGCGTTGAAGCCGAACGAGCCGTCGCCGGTGGCGACGACCACGGTGCGACCGGGCAGCGCCAGGCTGGCCGCGACGCCGAACGGCGTGCCGACGCCGATGCAGCCGAGCGAACCCGGATCGAGGTAGGTGGTTGCCGGCAGGCCGACCCGCGCGAAGCTGAGGAAGTCGCCGCCGTCGGCGACGAGCATCGCATCGCTCGGCAGCGCATCGCGCAATGCGGCGAGCAGGCGGTTCGGATGCATCCGGCCATCCTTGCCGGCCGGGGCCGACTTCATCGAGGCAACCAGCTTGTCCGCCCGCTCCAGGTGCTTGCTCCGTGCCGCGCGGCCCCATTCGACATCGGCCGAACCCTTGCGGCCTTCGGTCGCCTCGAGGATCGCATCGAGCGCCGCGGACGGCGTGGCGAAGACCTCGGCGGCGCCGCGGCGGTTGTCGCGCAGCTCGCCGGCGCAATCGGCGATGCGCAGGAACTTCGCGTCGCCGAACACCGCCGGCGAACCGTAGGCGAGCTGGAAGTCGAGCCGGCGACCGACGGTGACGATCAGGTCCGCTTCGGTCATCACCGAGCCGCGCATTGCGGCGACCACCGACCGATGGTCGTCCGGCACCAGGCCGCGGCTCTCGCCGGTGTCGAGGTACAGCGCGTCCAGGCGGTCGAGCAGCTTCGCGAGCTGCGGGCCGGAACCGCGCGCGCCGCGGCCGGAGATGACGAGCGGCCGCTTCGCCGCGAGCAGCAGTTCGGCGGCCCGCTTCACCGCCGCCGGGTCGGGCAGCATGCGCTCGCGCGGGCGGGCCTGCATCTGCTCGGGCAATTCGAGCACCCGCGGCACCTCGCCGCGCAGCGTGTCGACCGGGAAGTCGAGATACACCGGCCCCGGCTCGCCGCCCTGGCCGAACGCGCGCGAGACGGCCTCGTCGAGCTCCTGCAGCACGAGTTCGGGCTGGCGCACCGTGCGCGAATAGCGTGTCAGCGGCCGCACGAAATCGGTGTGGATCATGTCCTGCAGGGCACCGCGGTTCTCCTGCAGGCGCGGCGGCGTGCCCGAAAGCACCAGCACCGGCGCCTTGGCCACGTAGGCATTGGCGATGCCGGTCATCGCGTTGGTGACGCCGGGGCCGGCAGTGACCATCGCGACGCCGAGGCCGCCGGTCAGCTCCGCATGGGCGTGCGCCATGTAGACGGCGGCCCGCTCGTCGCGCACGTCGACGAGGCGGATGCCTTCGGCATCGATGCGCATCCACAGCGGCATGATGTGGCCGCCACAGAGCGCGAACACGCGATCGACGCCACGCGCCTTGAGGAAGCGCGCGACCAGCGCGGCGGCGGACTGTTCAGAGATGGCAGATGTCATGTTCAGTCTCCTGATGTCAGAGAAAGCCGATGGAGATCCACGGCACGGAAGCGACGATGACCAGCCCCACGATCAGCGCGAGCACATAGCCGACGATCGGCTTCATGCCCTCGGACGGATCGATGCGGCCGATGGCACAGGCGGCGTAGTAGCCGACACCGAAGGGCGGTGCGAAGAGGCCGATGCCCATCGACAGCACGACCACCATCGCGTAGTGCACCTCGTGCACGCCCATCTGGCGCGCGATCGGGAACAGCAGCGGGCCGAACAGCACGATTGCCGGGATCCCTTCGAGCACGCTTCCCAGCACGATGAAGGCGACGATCGACACGGCCATGAAGGCGACCGGACCGCCGAGCGCCGACATCGCGGCGGCCAACGTGTTCGAGAAGCCGGATTGCGTGAGCGCCCAGGCCATCGCGGTGGCGGTGCCGATGATGAAGAGGATCGCGCCGGTCAACGCCGCCGTTTCGACGAGCAGGGGCACCATCCGGCGCCATTGCATCTGCCGATAGAACACGACGCCGGCGATGAGCGAGTAGGCGATGCCCAGCGTCGAGACCTCGGTGGCGGTGGCCACGCCTTCGACGACCGCCGCGCGGATCACGAACGGCAGCAGCACCGCGGGCAGCGCCACGAGCAGCGCGCGGCCGATCTCCGAGCGGGTGGCGCGGCGCACGTGCGACAGGTCGTCCTTGCGGTAGCGCCAGCCCACCACGGCGCACAGCGTGGTCGCCAGCACCAGGCCGGGCAGCATGCCGCCGGTGAACAGCGCAGCGATCGACACACCGGTGACCGAGCCGATCGTGATCAGCACGAGGCTGGGCGGGATCGTCTCGGTCTGCGCACCGGTGGTGGCGAGCAGCGCGACGAGGTCGCCATCCTTCGCACCGCGCTTGCGCATCTCCGGGAACAGCACCGGCGCCACCGCGGCCATGTCGGCCACCTTGGATCCGGAGATGCCCGAGACCAGGTACATCGCGCCCAGCAGCACGTACGACAGGCCGCCGCGCACGTGGCCGAGCAGGCTCGCCAGGAAGGCCACCATCGCGCGCGCCATGCCGGTCATCTCGATCAGCAGGCCGAGGAAGACGAACAGCGGCACGGCGAGCAGGATGATGTGCGACATGCCTTCGTCCATGCGGCCCACCATCACTTCAACCGGCAGGTTCGTCGTCAACTTGAGGAAGCCGAAGGTCGCGAGGCCGAACGCCACGGCGATGGGCACGCCCATCAGCACCGTCACCGCGGTGACGCCGACGAAGAAGATCAGGAGGTTGGTGTTGCCCAGCCCCTTGAACAGCGGCCCGAGCGCAGCGAACACGGCGCAGGCGGCACCCACGGTGACCAGCGCGCCGGCCACCATCCTCCAGTCGCCCACCTTGACGAGGCGGATCAGCGCCATCAGCGCCATCAGCCCGAGCCCCACCGGCAGCGCCGAGGCGCGCCACGCGTTCGAGATCTCGAGCGACGGCGTCGTGACGAAGGCCTCCTCGGAGGCGAACTCGTAGGCCGGGCCGACAGCGAAGAGCAGGAAGGCCAGCGCCGCCGCGATGCCCACCGCATCGAGCCAGGCCCGCACGCCGGGTGTGGCCTTGGCGACGAGCGCCGTCATCCGCATGTGTTCCCCGCGCCGCAGCGCCACCACCGCCCCGAGGCTCGCGAGCCAGAGGAACAGGATCGAGGCGGCCTCGTCGGTCCAGACCAGCGGCGTGTGCAGGAAATACCGGGACACGACGCCGGCCAGCAGGATGCCGATCTCGATCGTGATCAGCAGCGCGGCAATCAGCTCGAGGCCGTTGCCGAGCGTGCGTTCGATGAAGCGGGCCGCGCGAGCGACGGCGCCGTCGGCCTGCGGAGCGAAGTCGGTGGGGTCGGAGTGGACCATCATGGGTTGCCGGCTCGTGGCGTTGGTCTTGTGGGCCTTGCCCGCGCTCAGGCGATGTCGCCGGCGTATTGCGTCAGCAACGCCCAGGCTTCCTTGTCGAATCGGTCACGCACCTCCTTGTAGAAGCCGGCGTCGCGCAAGGCCTTGCGGAAGACCGCGGTATCGACCTTGTTGAACACCAGGCCCTTGCCTTCGAGCGCCTTCTGCAAGTCCACGTTGGCCTTGGCGATGTCGTCGCGCTGCTTCTTCGCGCCCGCATTGATGTGCTTGGCGATCACCTTCTGCACGTCTTCCGGCACGCCCTTCCAGACCTTGCCGCTGGCGACGAACCAGAAGCCATCCCAGGCGTGGTTGGTCAGCGAGCAGAACTTCTGCACCTCGTAGAACTTGGCCGCCTCGATCAGCGCGAGCGGGTTCTCCTGGCCATCGGCCACCTTGGTCTGCAGCGCCTGGTAGGCCTCGCTGAGCGGCAGACTCACCGGCGCCGCGCCGAGCGACTTGAACATGGCCACCCACAGCGGCACCACCGGCACGCGGATCTTGAAGTTCTTCAGGTCTTCGGGGGTCTGGATCGCCTTCGTGCTGGTGGTGATCTGGCGGAAGCCGTTGTCCCACACCGATTCGAAGGGCACGAGGTTCGCCTTGCCGATCGCGCCGCGGATGTGGTTGCCGACCGCGCCGTCCATCGCGGCCCACACCTTGTCGTAGCTGGCGAAGGCGAAGCCCACGCCGGTGATCGAGGTCACCGGCACCAGCGTCGACATCACGGTGCCGGGGAAAGTGGCGAGTTCCAGGGCCCCGGCGCGCACCTGCGACATCATGTCCGAATCGCTGCCGAGCTGGTTGTTCGGGAACACCTGGATCGCGACGCGACCCTTGGTCTCCGCGGCAATCGCCTCGACCGCCTCCTTCAGCCGAACGTTCACCGAGTGCGTGACCGGCAGATCGTTGCCGAGCTTGAACTTGAATTCGGCATTCGCCGCCTGCGCCCTTGCCAGGCCGGGAATGAAGGAAGAACCGGCCAGCGCGCCGGCCACAAGAATCTCTCTGCGAGTGGACATGACGATGTCTCCTTGGTGCCACGGTTCGAGGAGCTCGACTGCCCCTTCGGTACGCATAGTGTATTCTGAATTCAGAACTCAGGTCAACGCATTCACGGCATCAACACGATCGGCCGCATGGCCTTTCCGGATTCCAGGAGACGATGCGCATCGGCGGCGGCGGCCAGCGGGAGTTCCAGCGCCGGTTCGCACTCGAGCCCTCCGTTCGCGAGCGCTGAAAAGACCGCGGCGCTCATGCGTTCGAGTTGCTGCCGCCGCGCGACGTAGTGAAAGACGACGGGGCGCGAAAGCGTGGCCGAACGGGCGGCCAACTCCGCAAGAGCCACCGGCCGGACCGGCCCCGAGGCCTGTCCGAAGTTGACGAGGTGGCCACACAAGGCCAGCGCGTCAAGCGAGCCTTCGAAGGTGTCCCGGCCGACGCCGTCGTAGACCACGTCGGCACCGCGCCCGGAGGTGATCTCCTTCACCCGCTGCGCCACGTCGTCTTCGCGGTAGAGGATCACCTCCGCGCAGCCGGCAGCGCGCGCGATGCGCGCCTTCTCATCGGAGCCGGCGGTGCCGATCACGTACGCACCCAGTTGCCGCGCCCGGCGCACCAGCATCCGGCCCACGCCGCCAGCCGCCGCCTGCACGAGCACGCAGTCGCCTTCGCGCAGGTGATGGACGCCGTTCACCAGCATCTCGACGGTGAGGCCCTTCAGCAGTACGGACGCCGCGGCGGTATCGCTCAGCGTGTCCGGAAGTTTGACGGCGAGCTCGGCGGCGAGCAGGCGCTCCGATGCGTAGGCGCCGTAGCCGCCGGTGATGTAGCCGACACGATCTCCTGGCGCACAGCCCTCCACGCCCGGGCCGACGGCCTCGATACGGCCGACTGCTTCGATGCCGGGTATCCCCGGGAGGCGCAAGGTGCGATAGAGGCCCGAGCGCACGTAGATGTCGTGGAAGTTGACGCCGATGGCCGTCTGGCGCAGCTTGATCTGGCCCGCGTCGGGCGGACCGACGTCGATCGCCTCGACCTGCAGGACGTCTGCCCCGCCGTGTTCACGCATCACGACGGCTCGATTCATGCGGCCTCCCCGCCCGGCTGTCGAATGCCGAATTCAATGGAGCCTTGCCGGTCCTCGCCGACTAAAGTCTCGGCCGCTTGCGGCTTGTCGATCTGACAACGAGGAGAAGCCATGAAAGTCCTAGTTGCGACACTCGCGTTCTGCGCTGCGCTGCCCGCCTTTGCGGATCAGAAGCTGGCGGAGAAGAAGAACTGCCTCGCCTGCCACGGCATGAAGGAAAAGGTGGTGGGGCCGGCCTTCAAGGAAGTGGCCGCGAAATACGCGGGCCAGGCCGATGCCTCGAAGATGCTGGCTGAGAAGATCCAGAAGGGCGGCTCCGGTGTCTGGGGCCAGATGGTCATGCCGCCCAACGACGTGACGCCGGCCGAGGCCAAGACCCTGTCCGACTGGGTGCTCGCGTTGAAGTGACGCGCGTCGCCCCGTGGGCGACCTCCCGGCGGAAGCCGGGAAGCGCTTCGTGCCGACGACCGCATCCACGGTGATGGTGTGCGTGCTGGATGCGGGCGATCGCGGCTGGCTTCAGCCGAACACGCCCTCCGCCGAAAGCTTCTCGCGCAGCGTGCGATGCAGGATCTTGCCGGTGGCCGTGCGCGGCATGTCGGCATCGGCGATGAAGAGGATCGAACGCGGGCGCTTGTATCCGGCCATGCGTTCCTTGCACCAGTCGAGGATCTCGGCTTCCACCGCCTTCGCGTCCTGCGCAGGATCGTGCAGCACCACGACCGCCTGCACCGTCTCGCCCCACTTCTCGTGCGGGATGCCGATCACGGCCACGTCCTTGACCTTCGCGAAGGCGCCGATCACGCCCTCCACCTCGGACGGATAGATGTTCTCGCCGCCGCTGATGATCATGTTGCTCTTGCGATCGACGAGCTGGATGTAGCCGTCGGCATCACGCCGCGCCATGTCGCCCACCGAGCACCATTCGCCGCGGAACGCCTCGGCCGTCTTCTCTGGGTTCTTCCAGTAGCCGTCGAACACGTAGGGTGTGCGCGAATAGAGCTCGCCGACGTCTCCATCCGGCACTTCGTTGCCCTGCGGATCGAGGATCTTGATCGCCCCGGATCCGGCCCATTCCCGCCCGACGGTGCCGAGCCGCTCGATCTGCTCCTCCGGCCTGAGCAAGGTCACCCAACCAGCCTCGCTAGAACCGTACAACTCGAACAGGCCCGAATTCTTGAAGTGATCGAGGATCGAGAGCTTCGTTTCCTTGCGCGCCGGGGCCGACGAGATCAGCAGCTTCTCCACCGCGCCGACGTCGTACTTCCCCTTCACCGCGTCCGGCAGCCCCAGCATCATGATGTAGTGGGTGGGAACGAGCGAAGTGAAGGTCACCTTCTCCTTCGCGAGCGTGGCGAGCAGGCTTTCCGGATCGAAGCTCTTGTGATCGTCGACGACCACGGTGGCGCCGAGGTACATGAAGGTCAGGCCGAAGTAGAGCGAGTTGGCGTGGCACATCGGCATCACGAGCAGCGCGGTGTCTTCACGCGAGAAGCGGAACTCGACCGCCGTGGCCAGCGCGATCAGCGCGTTGCCTTCGTGATTGCGCACCGCTCCCTTCGGCTTGCCCGTGGTGCCGGAGGTGTACATCAATGCAAACGGGTCCTCGGGCTTCACCACCACTGCGGGCGGCACGTGCGAGGCGTCCTCGATCAGCGCCTCGTAGCCTTGCCAGCCGGTGGGCGTCGCGCCGCCGAAGTGCACATAGCAGGCTGACGGAAGCGGCACCTCGCCGCGGATCGGTTCGACGCGATCGACCAGATCGTCCTGCACGATCACCGCCCGCGCCTCCGCATGCGAGAGGATGTAGGCGATCTCGGGCGACATCAGCCGAAAGTTGATCGGCACCGCGACCAGACCGGCGCGCGCCAGCGCGACGTAGATCTCCATCCATTCGACGCAGTTGTACGCGAGCAGGCCCACCCGATCGCCCTTCGTCAGGCCGAGACCCAGCAGGCCATTGGCGAGCCGCGTCGCGCGATCGTCCCAATCGGCGAAGGACAGTGCGCGCCTGGAATCCCGCGTTCCCGTCCGGCGCGGAAAGAGTCGGGCATGGGCGGCAATGGCATCCGACACCGCGAGCAAATGGCTCATCCACGTCTCCTTTTCACGTTCGTTGCCTCGCCGCTGAGGCCGGCACTCTGATTGCCCTACCAGGTGGCGGGCTCCGCCTCGATCCACGAAGCGGCCCAGGCCAAGGCGAAAGCACTGTAGGGGCGGAACATGGCGATTCGCATCGATGAATTCAGAGTGCCGGCGGCAGCGGCGCCGCAGCCGCCGTGCCCGGCCGATCCGGCACATCGTTACGCAACCGCTCGATGACGATTGCCGCGGCGCGCTCGATATGACGGCGTGCGAGGCGTTCCGCCTCGTCGCCGTCGCCGGCCATCACGGCGTCGAGCATCGTTTCGTGCTGCGACCAGATTTCGTCCGGCGTCTCGTCGCGTATCAGGACATTGCCCATCACGCGCTGCGTGTAGGTCCACTGCGCTTCCATCGTCGGTGCAATCAGCGGATTCTTCGAGAGCTGGTAGATGAGGCTGTGGAAGCCCAGATCGGCTGCGATCAGCGCCGACACCGAGCCGCCGGCCACCGCCTCCCAGCCTCGTTTGATCAGCGTGGGCCCGAGCTTGCGTGCGCAGTCGTTGCCCAATTCGGCAGCGCGGCGGAAGGCCAGCCCTTCCAGCATGGCGCGTACGTCGTACATGTTGCGCACCTGATCGGGATCCATCGGCGCAACGATCAGACCCCGCCCGGGCGCATCGTGCAGAACCCCCTGGTTGCGCAGCAGCAGCAGGGCCTGCTGCACCGGCTGGCGCGAGACCCCGAGCAATTGGGCGATCTGCTCCTGGATGATCCGCTCACCCGGCTTCAGATTGCCTTGTGCGATCTCCGAGACGAGGGCATCGTGAACCTGGACGACGAGCTTCGGCGGCATGGCGATGATCTTCATGGCGCAAGTGTAATCGCTGTCTGAATTCAGTATTCGGAGTTCCTTTGGTTATCGCAGGGTCTTTGCGAGTGGCAACCGGCACTCTGAATTCATTCGAGCCAAACACGGGGAGCCGAGCCTAAAGTCATCAGACGATGGCCGCAACCGGTTCGCGCATTTCGCCCGAGCTCTCGGGGTTACGCACCTGCCGGTGGCGACTTGCCGCACGTGCGCGAAGTGCGGATCTAGGCACGTTACGTCGGCCGATGCTGGGTGCCGCAGCGCGGCACGGCGGGATCGGGTTCGGGGCGGCATTCGCCGGGCCGAACGGCGAGCGGCCGGCGGACATCCGAGTCCGTGCGCCGCCGCCACGGCGCCGCAAGGCCGCTCCCTGACCCACCCAGACGCAGCTGCCGTGCGGCGCTCCGCCGCATTCGTCGGCCGCGTGCCGTTGATCGCGTCACCGCAAGACCACCGCAGGCCGGGCCGGACGGCCGACGCGCGACGCTCGGAGGGAAGGCAGGGAAAATCCGGGGTTCTGAATTCAGAATCCCGGCTTCAGAATTCACAGAATCCGAAGCGAAAGGAAGTTGCCGTGAAGGAGATTTCGATTCGATCCGTGCCTGCCGGTGTTGCATCCGAGGGTTGCGGCTGCTGTGGTGCCGATCCTGGACGGCGCATGGCGCTGAAGACCCTGGCCGGGGCCGCGCTCGCTGCGGGAGCCGGAGTGGCATGGGCGGACGAGGGTGGTCCGCGCAAGGGCGACTGGCTCGTGCAGGTGGATGACGAGAGCAAGAAGCCGCTGGGCGCCGCCGACATCAAGCTCGGCGAGAAGCCGGTGATCACGTATCCGTACGACCCGGCGGGCAAGGCGGTACGAGACAGCACGCGCCTCAACCGGATCCTGCTCGTGAGACTCGATCCGGGCACGCTCGATGCCGCGACAGCGGCACGCGCGGCCGAGGGCATCGTGGCCTATTCGGCCTTCTGCACGCACCAGGGCTGCGATGTGAACAGCTGGGTTGCGGCCGAGAAGGTCCTGCTCTGCTTCTGCCACTTCTCCAAGTTCGCGCCGCACGAGGAGGCGGCTGTCACCGGTGGCCCGGCGCCGCGGCCGCTGCCGGCGCTGCCGATCAAGCTCGTGGACGGAAAGCTCGTCGTCGCCGACGGCTTCAACGCCCCGCCCGGCAAGGCCGCCTGACGAGATCTGCGAAACGCCCGTTCGTCGATCCACGAACAAACCCTCACGAAGGAGACACAAGCGAAATGAAGCCCACCCTGAAGTTCGCGAGCGCCGCCATCGGTTGCGCCATTGCGGCGCTTGCCACGGCGCAAACGAGGCCCTATCCGACCGTCACCGATGCCCGCCTCACGTCGCCCGAGGCGGCCAACTGGCTGCTCTATCGCGGCAACTACTCCGGCTGGGGCTACAGCCCGCTGAAGAGCATCACCGACAAGAACGTCGGCAAGCTCACGCTCGCCTGGTCGTATTCCACCGGCACGAGCGAAGGCCACCAGGCGCCGCCGATCGTCAACGGCGGCTACATGTACGTGGCCACGCCGGGTGCCCAGGTTATCGCGCTCGACGCGAAGAGCGGCAACGAGCTCTGGCGCTACAAGGCGCAGCTCCCGGCGGAGCAACTGCAACTCCACCCCACCAGCCGCGGCGTCGCACTCTATGGCGACCGCGTGTACTTCGCGACCACCGACTGCAAGCTGGTCGCGCTCGACGCGAAGAACGGCAAGGTGTTGTGGAACACCAAGGTCTGCGAGTGGAAGGACGGCTACTACATGACGCTCGCGCCGCTCGCGGCCAAGGGCAAGATCATGGTCGGCTCGTCGGGCGGAGAAACCGGCGTGCGCGGCTTCGTGGCCGCCTTCGATTCGGAAACCGGCAAGGAAGCCTGGCGCACCTACACCGTACCGGGCCCCGGCGAGCCAGGCAACGATACGTGGCCGGCCGGCGACGGCTACAAGTCCGGCGGCGGCTCGATCTGGATCACCGGCACCTTTGATCCGCAGACCGGCCTCGCCTTCTGGGGCACCGGCAATCCGGCGCCGTGGCCGGCCGATCAGCGCAAGGGCGACAACCTCTACACCTCGTCGGTGATCGCGCTCGACGTCGATACCGGCAAGATCAAGGGACACCATCAGTATCAGCACAACGACGCCTGGGACTGGGACGAGGTTTCCGCGCCGCTGCTGATCGACACGACCTTCAAGGGCAAGCCGGTCAAGGGCCTGGTGCACGCCGGCCGCAGCGGCTACCTCTGGGTGCTCGAGCGCACCGCCGACAAGGTGAACTACGTCGAGGCCTGGCCCTACGTCAACAACAACGTCGTCACCGGCGTCGATGCCAAGACCGGCCGACTGACCTACGACCCGGCCAAGACACCCGGCACCGGCAAGGGCGCGGCCTTCTGCCCCGGCCTGTGGGGCGGCAAGGACTGGCCGCCCGAGGCCTACAACCCGGGCACCGGCATGCTCTACGTGCCGGCCAACAACAACATGTGCGGCGTTCTGCCGGCCGGCGAAAACGTGAAGTACAAGCCGGGCGAGCTGTTCATCGGCTACCCGCTCGACGGCGTGCTCGGCAGCGTGCGCGTGCCCAATCCCGACCAGACGGTGGGAGAACTGCAGGCCTGGGACATGAAGACCGGCAAGCTCGCCTGGGCGCAGAAGTTCAAGACCTTCCTCTGGGCGCCGCTGCTCACCACGGCCGGCAACCTCGTCTTCGCCGGCGGCACCAACGATCGACTGTTCCGCGCCTATGACGCGACGAACGGGAAGATCCTGTGGGAGTTCCCCACGCCTTCGGGCGTCGTGGGCGTGCCCACCTCGTTCGAGGTCGACGGCGAGCAATACGTGGCCGTGCAGGCGGGATGGGGCGTGGATGCCGAGCGCATCCAGGGCGCGTTCAACGCGATCCTGCCCGATCGCAAGGTGGTGAACCCGCAAGGCGGTTCGGTGATGGTGTTCAAGGTCGGCAAGTAAGCCGGCCTCTATGTGAAAGGACAAGCCATGGCATACGACAAGACATTCCGCAACTACATCGACGGCGCCTGGGTCGAAGGCACCGGCAAGACCATCTCGGTGTTGAACCCGGCGACCGACAAGCCGATCGCGCAGGTGCCCGATGGCGGCAGCGTCGACGTCGAGCGCGCGGTCGCGGCTGCGAAGAAGGCGCAGCCGGCGTGGGAGCGGCTGCCGGCGATCCAGCGTGCCAACTACATGCGCCAGATCACCGCAAAGATCCGCGAGCACGCGCCGCGGCTCGCGCGCACGCTCGTGCTCGAGCAGGGCAAGGTGCCCGAGCTGGCCGCGGTCGAGATCGAGTTCGCCGCGAGCTACATCGACTACATGGCCGAGTGGGCGCGCCGCCTCGAAGGCGAGATCGTCAGCAGCGACCGGCCGGGCGAGCAGATCCTGGTCTACCGCAAACCGATTGGCGTGGTCGCCGGCATCCTGCCGTGGAACTTCCCGTTCTTCCTGATCGCACGCAAGCTCGGGCCCGCACTGGTCACCGGCAACACGATCATCATCAAGCCGAGCGAAGAGACGCCGATCAACGCCTTCGAGTTCGCCGAACTGGTGGCCGAGACCGACCTGCCGAAGGGCGTGTTCAACCTGGTGTGCGGCGGCCGCGAGACCGGTGCCACGCTGACCGACAACAAGGACGTCGGCCTGGTCAGCTTCACCGGCAGCGTCGAGACCGGCTCGCGCATCATGCAGGCCTGCGGCAAGCACCTGACCCGCGTGAACCTCGAGCTCGGCGGCAAGGCACCGGCGATCGTGCTCGCCGACTGCGACCTCGAGCTGACCGCCAATGCGCTGTTCAACTCGCGCGTGCTGAACACCGGCCAGGCCTGCAACGCGGCCGAGCGTGTCTACGTCGAGCGCAAGGTCGCCGACGCCCTGGCCGAGAAGGTGAGCAAGCTGATGGCCGCCACCAAGTACGGCGACCCGAGTGTGGAGAAGGGCCTGCACATGGGGCCGCTCGTCACCAAGGTCGGCCGCGACAAGATGGCCGCGATGGTGGATGCCGCCAAGGGCCAGGGCGCGCAGGTGCTCACCGGCGGCAAGATCGCCGACAGGCCGGGCTATCACTACGAGCCGACGGTACTCTTCGGCGTCAAGTCCGACATGGACGTGATGACGAAGGAAGTGTTCGGCCCGGTGCTGCCGCTGCAGGTGGTCGACGACCTCGACGAGGCGCTGGCGCACGCCAACAACTCCGACTACGGCCTCACTTCGTCGATCTTCACGAAGGACCTGAACCAGGCGATGAAGGCGGTGCGCGAGCTGCGCTTCGGCGAGACCTACATCAACCGCGAGCACTTCGAGGCGATGCAGGGCTTCCACGCCGGCCGGCGCAAATCCGGCATCGGCGGCGCCGACGGCAAGCACGGGCTCTACGAGCACATGGAGACGCACGTCGTCTACATGCAGACGGCCGGCTGAACGGCCGGCCGCCGTCGGGCATCGCCGATGAAGGTCTTCGTCACCGGGGCCTCGGGCTACATCGGCGGGTCGATCGCGGTGCACCTGCTCGGGCACGGGCATGCCGTGCGCGGGCTGGTGCGCAGCGCTGACAAGGCCGAGGCGCTCGGCCGGCTCGGCATCGAACCGGTGCTCGGCGATCTCGATGATCTCGCGCTGCTGCAGCGCGAAGCGGCGAGCGCCGGCGCGGTGGTGAGCGCCGCCAGCAGCGACCACCGCACGTCGGTGGCGGCGCTGATCGATGCGCTGGCCGGCACGGGCAGCGCGCTGCTGCACACCAGCGGCTCCAGCGTGATCGCCGACAATGCCTGCGGAATGCACGCATCCGACACGGTGTTCGACGAGTCCACGCCGCTCGTCGTGCTGCCGGCCAAGGCCGCGCGGCACGAGATCGATGGCATGGTGCGGGCCGCCGCGGCGCGCGGCGTGCGCTCGGCCGTGCTCTGCAACACGATGATCTACGGCGAAGGCCGGGGCCTGCACGCGGAGAGCGCGCAGATCCCGGCGCTGCTGCGCGAGGCGCGCAGGCTCGGCGCCGTGCACGTCGTCGGCGCCGGCCTCAATCGCTGGTCCAACGTGCACGTCGACGACGTCGCGGTGCTGTACCGGCTGGCCCTGGAGAAGGCGCCGGCCGGCAGCTTCTACTTCGTCGAGAACGGCGAGGCCTCGTGGCGCGAGATCGGCGAAGCGCTGGCGGCCCGCACCGGCCTCGGGCCCGTGGCGTCGTGGAGTCTCGAGGAGGCCGGCGCCGTCTTCGGCGCTGCGGCCGCCCGCTATTCCTTCGGCTCGAACAGCCGCGTGCGCGCGGTGCTCGCCCGCACCGAACTGGGCTGGGCACCGCAACATGCCTCGGTCATTCGCTGGATCCGGGAGGAGATGGCGCTCCCGGCATGACCCCTGCCGCGCCGAGAACGCCATGGGGCAAATCTTTCTCGTCACGTTCCCGTTCTTCGGGCTGGTGCTCTGCGGCTACCTCGCGACGAGCCGGCGCATGCTGCCGATGGAGGCCATTCCCGGCCTCAACGTCTTCGTGCTGTTCTTCGCGCTGCCATGCATGCTGTACCGGTTTGCCTCGATCACGCCGATCGTGCGGCTGCTCGATCCGGGCGTCTCCCTGACCTACCTGGGCTGCGCGTTCGCGATGGTGGCGCTGACGGTGGCCATCGCACGCGGCTCTCGTCTCGAATGGCGCGATGCCGCGTTCGGCGCGCTCGTCGGCACCTTCCCGAACTCGGGTTTCATGGGGGTGCCGCTCCTCGTGGCCTTGCTCGGTGCCCCGGCCGCGGGCCCGGCCATCGTGGCGCTGGCCGTGGACATGGTCATCACTTCCTCGCTTTGCATCGCGCTGTCGCAGCTCGGCACGGCGGGGGAACACGGTGCCCGCCGCGCCGTGCTGCGGGGCCTCAAGGGCATGCTGACGAATCCGCTGCCGTGGGCCATCGCGCTCGGTTGCCTCTCGGCGGCGACCGGCTGGAAGTTGCCGGCGACCGTGCAGCGAACGGTGGAAATGCTCGCCGAGGCGGCTTCTCCGGCCGCCCTCTTCACGCTCGGTGCGGTGCTCGCACGTTCGCGCCTTGTCGGCCTCACCGCGGCGCATTCGCAACGCCGCCGCGATGACGTGCCCCTGCTCGTGGCGGGCAAGGTGATCGCGCACCCGGCACTCGTGTTCGCCGCCGGTTCGGCGGCCATCGCACTCGGCGCTCGCCTCGACCATTCCTCGCTGACGGTGCTGGTGCTCACCGCGGCGCTGCCGAGCGCCAGCAACGTGCCGATGCTCGCCGAGCGATTCGGTGCGGACGCTGGCCGCATCGCACGGGTCGTGCTGCTCACCACGGCCGCGGCCTTCGCGACATTCCCGCTCGTCGTGTTGCTGCTGCGCTGAGCACGAGGGCCGTCGACCGCCGGCCATTCGCTCAGCCCGGCTCAGTCCGCCTTGATCTTGGCGCGCGCGATCACCGGCTTCCAGCGCTGCTGCTCCAGTTCGATGAAGCGGGCGAACTCGGCGCTGGTGCTGCCCACCGTCAACGCCGCCTCGCCCTCCAGCAGCTTCAGGGCCGCGGGCTCCTTCACGGCCTTGGCGGCGGCGAGCGAGAGCTTGTCGGCATGCGCCTGCGGCAGCGACGCCGGCGCGAGCAGCCCGTACCACTGCGTCATCTCGAAGCCCGGAAATCCCTGCTCGGCCACGGTTGGCACGTCAGGCAACTGGGCCAGGCGCTGGCTGGTGCCGGTGGCGATGCAGCGCAGCTTGCCCGTCTTGATGAACTGCATCACCGCCGGTGCGCCGACGGCGGCGGCGTCGAGGCGGCCGCCCATCAGGTCGGTGAGCTGCGGGCCGGTGCCGCGGTAGGGCACGTGCAGCATGAAGGTGTTGCTGGCCATCTTCAGGTACTCGAACGCGAGGTGCCCGGCACTTCCGTTGCCCGCCGAGCCGTAGTTCAGGCTGCCGGGCTTGGCCTTGGCCAGGGCGACGAATTCCTTCAGGTCCCGGGCCGGCAGGTCCGGGCGGACGACGTACAGGCTGGGCACCTTGGCCAGCAGCGAAATCGGCCGGAAGGCCTTGACCGGGTCGTAGGGCAGCTTGTCGAAGATGAACGGGTTCACGGCCAGCGTGCCGATGTGCCCGAGGATCACCGTGTGCTGGTCGTCGGCGCGAGCGACTTCGCCCATCGCGACATTGCCGGCGCCGCCCGGCTTGTTGTCGACATAGACGCTCTGGCCGAGCAGCTTGCCGAGTTCGACGGCGGCGGCGCGCGCCACGATTTCCGAGCTTCCGCCCGGCGCGAACGGCACGACGAAGCGGATGGCCTTGCTCGGCCAGGCCGACTGCGCGATCGAGGCGAAAGGCAACAGGGCGCCGGCGGCGGCGCTGCCGCCGAGACGCAGCATGTCGCGGCGGGTGAGTTCAGGGTGGGTCATTCGGGTCTCCGGAGGGGGCGGTGGATCGAAGGGATGCCTGGCATCACGGAGAGGCGCTTCGTCGCGCCCCTCGGCGATCAGGCGACGAATCGGCAGGCAGAGGCCGGGGTGCGCGTGTCCATGTTGCGGCCCCGGTTCATGTGGTCGTCGATCTCGGCCGCGCAGCCGAGCATGCGGGGGTACAGGAAGATGGTGAACGCGGCCGTTTCGAGCGCGCCGACCGAGAATTCGCCGCGGCGATAGGGCTGCCACAGCATCTTCAGCAGCAGCGCGGCGATCACCGCATCGACGTTCACGCAGTAGACGTTGCGCGAGACACCGGCATCGAACAGGCACTGCACCAGCACCCGGTAGAAGTCGTGGAAGACGTTGTATTCCCCGCCCTCGGCCAGCAGCTCGCGGACGAACACCTCGCGCGGGTCGAGGTTCACCGGCTTGTCCTTGAACACCGGGTGGTTGACGCCCGGGATCTTCTGGATGTCCAGGCTGCCGCTGGTCTTCCTCGCGGACTTGTACTTCGCATAGGTGTCCACGCAGCGCATGGCCAGCGCCTGCAGGTCGATGCCGTGCCGCGGATCGCCGGGGTCCACGAGACCGGAATCCTTGAACTGGTCGATCAGGAAGGCGATTCCCTCGAAGCCGTTGCCGCCGTGCGTGTAGCCGGTGTGCGTCAGGAAGCCGATCAGCGACTTGTTGAGCTGGACCCGCGCCGGATCCTCCGGACCATCGGCGGACACGGCGCCCTTGGCGCCCTGGGCGGAGATCGTCCCGGGGCCGTTCGACAAGAGCAGGCCGACCAGCAACTGGAACGAGCGCAGGTCGCCGGGGGTCGGCCGCAACCCGAACAGCGCGGTGAACGCCACCTCGCCGAGGTCGAGGCGCTGCAGGATGTCGTCGACGGGCAGGCCGCAGAACCGGTCGGGCCCATGGCGTTCCGCCGGCGCCGAGGCGCCGATCAAGGTCCCGAAGAGCTGCATCCACCACGGCAGGCTCTCCGCCGTGAGCAGCGAGATGCGCTTGCGCATCAGCGGCCCCCAGGCCAGCGTGGTCGTGATCGCCGCCAGCATCGCGTCGGCCGTCGGTTCGCCCGGCAGGCCGTCCAGGTAGCGAACGAAGGCCGAGCTCACACCACGCGACCGCAGGCCGGCGCGCATGGCACGGGCACGGTGATCGGGGGCCGATGCGACGAAGAGCCCGAGTTCGTCGGTCCGGACCGTCGAGACATCGAATCCGTCGTCGAAGGCGTCGTTCAGCCCCGCTGCCGCAAAGCCGTCGATCAAGGCCCGCACCGCGCGCCGCGATGCCGCCTGCCCGCGCGGCCCGACGATGCTGGCTGCCGCGGCGAGCACGGTGTTCGGCGCGTTGCCGGCCTCCCGGGCGGCCTGGGCGGCCGCCAGCGCGGGATGGCGATCCAGCGCAAGCTGGCTGCCGATGGCCACGCCGATCAGCGCCCGGTCGCGGGCGCCGCCCGCCTCGTGCAGCAGCGCCAGGCTCACGTTGGCCTCCAGCGGATGCCGTGCCGCCTCCAGCATCGACACGCCGTACAGGCTCGTGACCTGCGTCTTCGGATCCATCTGCGACGCACCGGAGGCGTCCTTCATCGACTGCCGCGGCGGCACGGCCCCGATCTGCCGGTTGAGCGCGGCGATCTGCTCGTCGTAGGGTGAGGCCGCGCGGACGACGGGCAGGTCGAGCCCCGGCGGAAGGTCCAGCCCGCGGTGGCTCGTGAACCAGGCCTTGAGCGCCAGGCTGCCCTCGGGCTCGAAATCCGGCCGGCAGGCGTTCTCGCGCATCACCGCGGTCAAGGCGGCCGGGATGTGGGCGATGTTGGTGACCAGCGCGCCCTTCGCGGAGACGACCGGATCGTCGGGCGTGAAGACGCGGTCGACGCCGAACTGGTCGAGGAACCATTGCTCCTTCGACGCCGCGTCGTCCGCGCCGCCGGCCATCGCGCCCGCATGCCCGACGGCGCGCGTCAGCCGGGCCTTCCAGCGGCCGACCACGCAGGCGACGACCGGCTTGGTGAACGTCGCGTCCCGCTCGTAGTAGCCGCCCGGCTCGACGTACAGCACCGCCGCCTTGCTGCGCGCGTCGTTGGCCAGCGCGAAGGCGAACTCCGGTGCGGCGAACTGGATGTACACGTCCTTGCCGCTGGAGATCGCGGTCGTCGTGCCCCACCCGGCCATGCGCAGGTAGGTCGCGATGGTGGTCGTGAAGTTGCCGGAGTTCGAGAAGATCGCGATCGAGCCACGGCGCAGCGCTTCCTCCGGGTGGTCGCCGCCCAGCGCGCCGCCGATGCGCACCTGGTTCCACGCATCGGCCACGCCGAGGCTGTTGCCGCCGAAAATGTCGACGCCGTTGGCCTGCCCCATCGCGCGGATCTCGCGCGAATCGCTTACCGCCAGCTTCTCGGTGACGATGAAGATCTTCCTCAGCTCCGGGTTCACGCGGATCAGTTCGGCCACGCCGTCGCGCGCGGCGGACGGCGGCAGGTAGATCACGCCGCAGTTGAAGCGCAGGCCGTCGTTCAGACCTTCCAGCACGCTGTTGTAGACGGGGACGTTGCCGAGCTTCGTCTCGAGCACCTGGCCGCGCTTGCCCGGCGCCGTGCCGAACACGACGTTGCCGCCGGAGTAGGCGTGGCCCACCGGCGTCACGTCGCTCGACTCGCCGCCGAGGATGTTGAGCACGCAGACGCGGTCCTCGCGCGTCGCGATCCGGTCGAGCGACGGGATGCCGACGAAATACTTGAATCCACCGATGCCTTGCTTGTACATGTCCGTGTCTCCTCAGGCGGCCTGCTTCGTGGGGGCGCCGAGGCCCATGCGCGCGGCCACCTGGGCCCGCCCGCCGTTGCGCATCCACGCGTCGATCTGTTTGGCATGGAGCACGACCTCGCTCATGTCGGAGTCGAAGCCGAAAAAGCTGTAGGGCACGCCCAGCGCATCCAGCGTGTCGCGCATCGCGCCCATGCCGCGCACCAGGTTCGGGCCGCCGCGACCGATCACGACGTACAGCGGCGTCGGCCCGTGCTGGCTGAAGTGCTCGCGCAGGGCATCGGCCATCGCCCGGAAGGTCTCGAAGATGTCCGTGTTGTTGGACTTGCCGCCGATGACGAAGAGCACGTTGGATTGCCGGATCCAGTGCTTGAAGCAGATGCGGGCGACCTCCTTCATCTTCTCGTAGGGAGGGTTGCCGCCGAAGTCCGACGAAATGATCGCGTCGTCGCCCAGCATCTGAGTCACCAGCGAGTTGGCGCCGCCGCCGAACGTGGGCGCGAGGATCGTTCCCTTGTCGTTGATGACGTACACGTCGCTCTGCCCCTGGTAGGTGCGCAGCTGGTTGATCTCCTGCTCGAAGTCCGAGTAGTCGACCGCGAACAGGTCCGCCGGCAGGTTCAGCCGCTGCCAGCGCGGGTCGTCGCGGTCGAAGCCGCACTTGAAGTCGCAGGCGACGGGCGTGAGCCGCCCGGCCTTGTCTTCGCGCATGCGGATCGGGTTGAGCTCGAGCGTCGTCATGCCGAAGCCGTGGTACAGCTCCCAGAGCTTGGGCAGGTGCTGCACCAGCGGCGAGATGATCTGCCGCGGCGCGCCGAGCGACGACAGCGCATTGGCCACCACGAAGGCCTTCAGGCCCGTCAGCGGATCGAACGGGATCTGCGCGACCTGCGTCTTGTCGAGCTCCTCGATGTCCATGCCGCCGTGGTGCGTCAGCGTCATCGTCGGCGCGCGGAAGTGCGTCGAATCGGTGATCGAGAAGTAAATCTCGTGCTCGGCCGGAACGCCGGCCTCGAAGGTCACGCCGTTCGATTTCGTCACCGTGTTCCCGACGCGATGCTCGGCGAAGTACAGCCGCTCCTTTTCGGCGAGTGCGGTCTTCAGATCGCGCGCCTTGCCGATCAGCCCGGCCTTGCCCTTCTTGCCGACGCCGCCCTTGAACACGGGCTTGATGAAGACCAGGCCGTGCCGGGCGAGCAGGCCGCGCAGGGCCTCTTCGCCGGCATCGGGGCCGAGCACCTCGGGTGTCGGGAATCCGACGAACTGGAGCATCCGGGCTCCGTGCAACATTCCGGTGACTTGCATCGTGGTGGTCCTGTGGGGATGGGTTCGGTCGTGAAGGGGCCGCTGCGCCCCGACGGGTGAGCGCCCGTTTGTCGCGGAGCCTGCGCGGGCTACGTCGACAGCCGGTGGCCGGTCGGGCGGCCGGAGGGCAGCGTGGCCGGGGTCTTCGGGAAGCCGCAGAGCTCGCTCGCCGTGCCGCCCAGGACGGCGTCCAGGTCGCGCCCGTCGAGTGACTCCTGCAGCGCCTTCAACGAGCCTGCGACATTCGCCGCGGCTGCGCACTGGGTGTGCGGCCAGTCGCTGCCCCAGAGCAGGCGGTCGGCGCCGAAGGCCGTCACGAAGCGGGTCGCCGCCTCCCGCTCGAACCTCGCGGGGTCCGGCGCGCAGCGGTACGCGGCGGACAACTTCACCCAGACGCGTCGGGTCGGCGCGAAGGCCATCAGCGCATCCAGGTGCGGATCGGCCAGCCCGAGGGACGGATCGGGTCGCCCGTGGTGGTCGACCACCACGCGCGCGCCGGCCTCGAGCGCGGATTCGATCAGCGGCGGCAGGTCGCGCGCCTCGCGGTGCAGTTCGACATGCCATCCCAGCGCGGCGATGCGCCGCAGCAGCGACTTCCATGCTGCCGATCGAACATCCGGCAGCGCGGAGCGCACGAGGTTGAAGCGCACGCCGACGACGCCTTGCCGCGCGAGGGATTCGAGCTGTGGGTCGGTCACGTCCGGCGCCACCATCGCGACACCCCGCAGGCGCTCCGGCGCTTCGGCGAGGGCCGCCAGCATGAAGCGGTTGTCGGTTCCGAGAAAGCTGGGTTGCACCAGCAAGGCCTGGTCGAGGCAGTGGGCGTCGAGGTGCGTGAACAGCTCGATCAGCGTGGCGTCGTGGTCCGGCGTGTAGCGCCGGCCCGGTGCCATCGGCAGGTCGCGAGCAAAGACGTGGGTGTGGGCGTCGATGCGGGCCGGCTTGGCGGCCGCTGCGGTCGGGGCAATCGGGGTATTCGGGGTATTCGGGGTATTCGGGGTATTCGGCATCGCGTCGCCCCTCAACGCGCGGTCACCGCGGTGCCCAGGCCGGGCGCCGGGGCCGGGGCGGTGGCCGCCAGCGAGCGGCCCCGGGTCTCGGGCAGGAACAGAACCGTCACCATCGCCAGGCCGTAGGCGATGGCGGCATCGATGCCGATCGCTTCACCCAGCGGCATCGACTGGCTCATGTACCCGACCAGCACCGGGAACGCCGCCGACGCGATGCGCCCGAAGTTGTAGCAAAAGCCGACGCCGGCGCCGCGCATCTCGGCCGGATAGAGCTCGTTGAACAGCGCGCCCAGGCTGGCGGGAATGCCGGCCGCGAAGAAGCCCAGCGGAAAGCCCAGCACCAGCATCTGCGAGTCGGTCAGCGGCAGGAAGGTGTAGGCGGACACCGTCAGCATGCAGCTCAGCGCGAACAGCGCGATGTTCTTGCGCCGGCCGATGCGGTCGAGCAGTTGGGCGCTGGCCATGCAGCCGCACCAGAACGCGAAGATCACGACGGCCAGGTAACCCCCGGTGCTCAGCACCGACAGGTGGCGCTCCTTCGACAGGAAGGTCGGCAGCCAGGTCATCAGCGCGTAGTAACCGCCGTGTGCGCCCGTTCCGAGCAGGGCACCGAGCAGCGTCGTCTTCAGCACGCGGGGCGAGAAGACCTGCGTCACCTGCTGCCACATCGGGACGCGCGGGGCGCCCGCGGCGGCCTTGGCCTTCGGCGGCTCCTGCAGGTTGCGGCGGACGTACACCACGAGCAGCGCCGGCAGCAGGCCGATCGCGAACATCACGCGCCAGGCGGTGTCCGGCGACAGCCAGGAGAACATCGCGGTGTAGAGCAGTACCGCAGCGCCCCACCCCACCGCCCACGCGCTCTGCACGCCGCCCATCGCCTTCCCGCGGTGCTCGTTGCGGATCGTCTCGGCCATCAGCACCGCGCCGGCCGCCCACTCGCCGCCGAAGCCGAAGCCCTGGAAGGCCTTGAGCACGAGCAACTGCGGGAAGGTCTGCGCGAATGCGCAGAGGAAGGTGAAGACCGAGAACCAGAGGATCGTGAACTGCAGCGTCCGGATGCGGCCGAAGCGGTCCGACACCGCGCCCGCGATCCAGCCGCCCATCGCCGACGAGACCAGCGTCACCCCGCTGATCAGGCCGGCCTGGGTCTTGTCGATGCCGAAGGCCGCGATGATGGCCGGGATCGCCAGCGTGAACATCTGGACGTCCAGTGCGTCGAGGCCCCAGCCGGCAAAGCATCCCCAGAACGTCTTGCGTTCGTTGGACGAGATCTGTTGATACCAGTTGAACATCGGTGGTCTCCGGTTGCGTCGTCTAGTCAGATAGTCATCTATATAACTAGAGAGCTAGTCTAGACGTTGAGGTATCCGTTGCATGTCGTGGAAACCCGTAGCGGCCGGAGAAGCGCGCGCGGCTGCTAAAGTGATAGTTGTCCAGTCAACTAAATAACCTCACGATGAACCGACTGTCGGCCCACGACGAACGCCTGCCGCTGTATCAGCGCCTGCGCGACGACCTGCTCAAGCGCATCGCCGCGGGAGAGTGGAGCCCTGGCGACGCGATCCCGACCGAGGCCGAGCTGACCCAGGCGTACGAACTGGCCACGGGCACGGTTCGCAAGGCGGTAGACATGCTGGTGGCCGAGGGCGTGCTGACGCGCAGCCAGGGCAAAGGCACCTACGTGCGCCGCCCCGACTTCGGCAGCTCCCTGTTCCGGTTCTTCCGCTTCAAGACGAAGTCGGGCGACGACGTGCGGCCGACCGCACGGATCCTGAGCCGCGCGGTGCTCACGCCGCCGGCCGAGGTGCGGCAGGCACTGGACCTGGGTGAGGGGGAAGCGGAAGGAATCGTCCTGTCGCGCCTGCGCCTGATCGAGGACCGGCCGGTGCTCGCGGAAGAGATCTGGTTGCCCCGGACGCGCTTCGAGCCGCTGGTCGGGCTGAAGCTGGAGGATTTCGGGGACCTGCTCTACCCCCTGTACGAGTCGGCCTGCAAGCAGCTCGTGGCCTCGGCCCGGGAGCGGCTGACGGTCGAGGTGGCCGGGCCCGCGATCGCCGACCGGCTCGGGATCGCGCCCGGTGCGCCGGTGATCGCCGTCCAGCGCGTGGCATTCAACTTCGCCGGCGCGCCGATCGAATGGCGCTGCACCCGCGGCTCGGCGGATGGATTCCAGTACGAGGTCGACATCCGGTGACCCTGCTTTCACGCCAGATTCGTCGGCCGACAAGAATCGATCGTGATGGAGTCGAGTTTCTCCCACCGTCCGACATGAATGTCATCGCACGGCCGAAGACGACGATGGGCGGTTGGTGCTGACGCTGTCACGCGCGCGCTGTCCGACGATTCGACGGCAGCGCTGGCGCTGGCCGAAGGCTGCATCGCGCGGCCGAGCGCCGACCCGTGGAACACCAATGTGCTGTCGAACGTGTTGCGGTTCAGTCGCTGGAAGGCGGGGGACGCCGATGGCGTCTACGCCGCACCCTGGATCCCCTACTCGCTGGAACAGGATCGGCGAAACATCCTGTCGTCGGTGTATCGCCACTACCTGCTCGGCATGCTCGCGCTGGATCAGGCCCGTCTCGATCTTGCCGAACGCGAAGCACGCGAAGCGATACGCATGGCCGAGCAACACGTGGGGCCGCACTCGAGTGCGGCCGTGATCGGCGTGCCGCTGCTGGCCGAACTGCTCTACGAGCAGGGGCGTTTCGACGAAGCAGAAGCATTGCTGGTCGAGCACATGCCGACCATCGACGCTGTCGTGATGCTCGACGGCGTGCGCCGCAGCTACGTCGTGCTCGCGCGCATCGCGGCGTCGCGCTCTGCCTTCGAGTATGCGTACGGCCTGCTGGCCCAGGCCGAAGCGCTCGGCTTCAACCGCAAATGGGATCGACTCGTGTGCGGTGTGTTGCTCGAACGCTCGCGGCTGCATCTGCGCGAAGGCAGGCTCGGCGAGGCCTCGGCGTGCGTGGTCCGCCTGGAGCGACTCGCGGCGAACATCCCGGTCACGCAGCCGTGCGCACAATCCGAGATTCATCGGGACCGGGGCCTCGCACAAGTCGCGTTGGCCTGCGCGCACAGCCGTTGGGCCGAGGCGGTGAGCATCCTCGAAGCACTGCTTCGTGAGGCGCAAGCCATGCACAACGCTCGCCAAATGATGCAGCTGGGGTCGATGCTGGCGATCACCTTGATGGCGACGAACGATGCAGACGGCGCGTTGCGAGCCCTCCGTGCTGCGCTGGACATCGCGGCGCCTGCCGGCGCCTACCGTTCGGTCCTCGATGCCGGACCGGACATCGGCCCGCTGCTCCATCGATTCCGTGCCAGCTCGCGCTGCACGAAGGAGCTGGAACCCTGCATCGAGCGTCTGCAGGCGGGATGCAGCAGCGATGCTGCGGGCCGGTCGGATCAGGCCGTCGCCACCGCCACGAGCCTGAGCCCGCGCGAGCACCAGATCCTCGCGCTGATCGCCGACGGTCGCTCGAACAAGGAGGTGGCGCGGGCGCTCGGTATCACGCCCGAGACGGTCAAGACGCACCTGAAAAACGTCTTCGACAAGCTGTCCGTCGAGCGGCGCGCGCAGGCCGTGGCGCGCGCCCGCAGCCTCGGCTTGCTCTGATCCGGGTCACCGGAGGGTCGCACCGCCTGCGCGGCGGCCAATTGCAGCGCGATCTCTTGGCTGCCGGTCGCGGGGCGGCATCGTGTCGTTGGCCGAAGCCACTCGCCGCGCCCGCGAGCCAGATGACTGTCTGCACTGCACTATTGCCTGAACCGGCGTCCGGTCGGGCGCCCTACGGGTTGACAGGCGAGGAGCGCACCGCGCTGCGAGAAAGAGACGTTGTGCTGGTCTTCGTGCTCGCCGCCGACAGGCAACGGTTGATGCACTTCGCCGCCCTGCTCGGCATGGCGTGGCCCGGCTACATCCAGGCCATGCGCGCGCCCCGATTCCTTGATCGTGGTCGCTGCCGAACACTTCGCAAACTTCTACCGGCTCGGGATTGCGCCCGGTGCGCCGGTGATCGCCGTCCAGCGTGTGGCATTCAACTTCGCCGGCGCGCCGATCGAATGGCGCTGCACCCGCGGCTCGGCGGATGGCTTCCAGTACGAGGTCGATATCCGGTGACGGGTACCCGGCCACCGCTTCGGCGCGGTGAACTCAGCCCCGCGCGTCGAACGCGCCGATCGCGCGCGCCATCTGCGTGATCGGCAGCACCTCGTCCACCGCGCCCAGCTTGATCGCCTCCTTCGGCATGCCGAACACGACGCAGCTCTGCTCGTCCTGCGCCAGCGTGCGGGCGCCGCGGTCGTGCAGCAGCTTCATGCCGCGCGCGCCGTCGTCGCCCATGCCGGTGAGGAGGAGGCCGAGCACGTCGCCGCCGGCGCATTCGGCCACCGAGCGGAACAGCACGTCGACCGAGGGCTTGTGGCGGTTCACCGGCGGGCCGTCGGCGACCACCGCGAAGTACTGCCCCCCCGCCTTGCGGAGTTGCAGGTGCCGCCCGCCCGGGGCGATCAGCGCCACGCCGCGTTCCAGGCGGTCGCCGTCGCGCGCCTCGCGGACGTTCATCGCGCACAGCGCGTCCAGCCGCTGCGCATACATCGCGGTGAACTTCTCCGGCATGTGCTGGACGATCGCGATGCCCGGCGCGTCGCCCGGCAGCGCGGTCAGGATCAGTTCGAGCGCCTGCGTGCCGCCGGTGGAGCTGCCGATCACCACCGGCTTGTTGACCGACAGCGCGTGCAGCCCGGGCAGCACGCGCCGCGGCGGCACCGGCAGCGCGGCGCCCGGTTCGCGGCGCGGCACCGCGGCCGGCGTCACGCGCGGATGCGAGCGCGCCGCCGCCTTCAGCGTCTGCACCAGCTCGCGGCGCGACTCCTCGAGGAACTGCTTCAGCCCCAGCCGCGGCTTGCCGACCACGGCCACCGCCCCGGCCGCCAGCGCTTCCAGCGCGACCTTGCTGCCCTGTGCCGTCAGCGTGGAGCAGATCACGGTCGGGATCGGCATCTCCTCCATCACCTGGCGCAGGAAGGTCAGGCCGTCCATGCCGGGCATCTCGATGTCCAGCAGCAGCACGTCGGGCCGCTTCTTGCGGATCACCGGCGCGGCGATCAGCGGGTTGGGCGCGCTGCCCATCAGCACCAGTTCCGGATCGCCCTGCAGCATGTGCATAAGGGCCTGGCGCACCACGGCGGAGTCGTCGACCACGTAGACCTGGATGCTCATCTCGTTCGGCTCAAAGGGGTACCGCGGTCACGCGCGGCAGGTCGGGGCCCACGGTCCAGGCGAGGCGGCGGTAGGCGGCGCCGCCGGTGTCGACGGCCAGCACGCGCACGTCGCTGCGCTCGAGCGCCTCGAGCGCCCAGGCGGCGTTGCGGCCGCCGACGTCGGGCGGCGCGTCCAGCGTCGGGAACATGTTGCCGCCGCCGTAGACCCAGGCCTCGCAGAGCCGGGGCTCGATCGCGCGGGCGCGCAGCAGCGCGCACATCGCGTCCAGCGCGGCGGGGCCGAAGCGGGCGTCCCGGCGATCGGCGCGCGCCGACGGCGTCGCGTTCACCAGGTGGCACATCGCGCCGATGGTGCGGCGCGGGTCGGTCAGCACGATCGCGACGCAGGAGCCGAGCAGCGTCTCCAGCCGGTCGCCGCGGTCGCCGCAGGCCACGCCGCCCGGATGCAGCACGTGCACCGCGCCGGTCGGGCGCGGGTGGCCAGGCGGCACCGTGACCACCATGCCGCCCCTCACCCCACCTTTCGGAACGCGCCCGGCCCGAGCGCCTGCAGCGGCGTGGCGCAGGGCACGCGGCCCTCCGCGGTGCCGATGAAAAACAGGCCGCCCGGGCGCAGGCAGCCGAGCACGCGCTCGACCACCGCGCGCTTGGTGGGCGGGTCGAAGTAGATCAGCACGTTGCGCAGGAAGATCACGTCGAACGGGCCGATGCCGTCGATCGGCTGGCACAGGTTGAGCTGGCCGAAGCGCACGCGCTCGGCGAGCTTGGGGCGGATCCGCACCAGCCCTTCGGACTCGCCGTCGCCGCGCAGGCAGTGGCGGCGCAGCCGCTCGGCGGACACCTCGCGCAGCCGCTCGGCCGGGTACACCGCCTGCACGGCGCTGCGCAGCACGCGGTCGCTGATGTCGGTGCCGAGGATCGACCAGTCGGCGCCGAGCGTGCCCTGCGTCTGCAGGTCGGCCAGCAGCATCGCGGTGCTGTAGGCCTCGTCGCCGAACGACGCGGCCGCGCTCCACACCGCCAGCCGGCGCGGACGCTCACGCAGCAGTTCCCGCTCCAGCAGCGCGTAGTGCGCCGGTTCGCGGAAGAAGTAGGTCTCGTTGGTGGTCAGCAGGTCGACGGCGACCTGGAATTCGCCGCCGTCGTCGTCGCTCTCGATCAGCGCCAGGTAGTCCTCGAAGCCGCCCAGGCCGAGGCGCTGGATGCGCGACGCGAGCCGCGAGGAGACCAGCGGCTTCTTGCTGTCGGCGAACGACAGCCCGATGGCCGAATGCATCAGCGCCGAGATGCGCCGGAAGGTGTCTGCGCGAAGGGTCTGCATGGGCTGTCCCGCGGTCGCTGCCTCAGGCCGCGACGGCGTCGAGCGCCGAGGCGCACTGCTGTGCCATGTCGTCGATGTCCAGCGCGCGCTCGGGCTCGATGATGACCACGAAGCGCTGCGCCACCCGGCCCATGCCGCGGATGAAGTCGCGCCGCACCGAGGCGCCGAACTCCGGCGCGGGCTCGATCGCGTCCGCCGCGATCTCGATCACCTCGCTGACCGCATCGACCATCAGGCCGAGCTCGATGCGTTCGCCGGGGCGATGGGCGTCGAAGATCACGATGCAGGTGCGCTTGCCGACGCGCGCCGCCGGCCGGCCGAAGCGCGCCTGCAGGTCGATCACCGGCACCACCGCGCCGCGCAGGTTGATCACGCCGCGCACGAAGCGCGGCATCAGCGGCACCGTGGTCGGCGCGACGTACTGGATGATCTCGCGCACGCTGCGGATGTCCATCGCGAACACCTCGTCGCCGAGCGTGAACGTGAGGTACTGCGCCGGAGCGCCGCCGTCCCCGTCCGGCGCAGGCGTTGCGCCGGTTCCTGCCAT
>JBGAMJ010000220.1:0-6269 GCA_044223035.1 Piscinibacter sp. | reverse complement strand
AGCCCGCGCAGGCGCACGCGCCCGGGCGGCAGCGCCGCCACCGCGCGCGCCAGCGCCGGCAGATCGGCCGGCGCGACGCCGCTCTTGCTGGCTTCGCCGCTGACGTTGACCTGCAGGCACAGCTGCAGCGGCGCCAGGCCCGGCGGGCGCTGCTCGGCCAGGCGCTGCGCGATCTTCAGCCGGTCGACGCTGTGCACCCAGTCGAAGGCCTCGGCCACCGCGCGCGTCTTGTTGCTCTGCAGCGGCCCGATCAGGTGCCAGCGCAGATCGGCGCGCAGGCCGGCCAGCGCCGCGATCTTGGGCAGCGCCTCTTGCACGTAGTTCTCGCCGAAATCGCGCTGGCCGGCGGCGGCGGCGGCGCGCAGCGCGTCGGCGCCGAAGGTCTTGCCCACCGCGAGCAGCGTGACGCTTTGCGCGCTGCGCCCGGCGGCGGCGCAGGCGCGCGCGATGCGCCCCTTCACTTCCTGCAGGCCGGCACCGATGCTGCCCATAATGCCCCGAGCTTAGCCCGGCGCCGCGCCGGCGCCCGAATCGCGCATGGACATCACCCAGCTGCTGGCCTTTTCCGTCAAGAACAAGGCATCCGACCTGCACCTTTCGGCCGGGCTGCCGCCGATGATCCGCGTGCACGGCGACGTGCGCCGCATCAACGTGGAGCCGCTGGACCACAAGCAGGTGCACGCCATGGTGTACGACATCATGAACGATGCCCAGCGCAAGCACTACGAGGACACGCTCGAGTGCGATTTCTCGTTCGAGATCCAGGGGCTGGCGCGCTTCCGGGTCAACGCCTTCAACCAGAACCGCGGCTCGGGCGCGGTGTTCCGCACGATCCCGAGCAAGATCCTGACGCTCGAGCAGCTCAACTGCCCGAAGGTGTTTGCCGACCTGGCGCTCAAGCCGCGCGGCCTGGTGCTGGTGACCGGCCCGACCGGATCGGGCAAGAGCACCACACTGGCCGGCATGGTCAACCACCTGAACGAGAACGAGTACGGCCACGTGCTGACGGTGGAAGACCCGATCGAGTTCGTGCACGAAAGCAAGAAGTGCCTGGTCAACCAGCGCGAGGTGGGCCCGCACACGCTCTCCTTCAACAACGCGCTGCGCGCCGCGCTGCGCGAAGACCCGGACGCGATCCTGGTGGGCGAGCTGCGCGACCTGGAGACGATCCGCCTGGCGCTGACCGCCGCCGAGACCGGCCACCTGGTCTTCGGCACGCTGCACACCAGCAGCGCGGCCAAGACGATCGACCGCGTGGTGGACGTCTTCCCCGCGGCCGAGAAGGACATGGTGCGCGCGATGCTGTCCGAATCGCTGATCGCGGTGATCTCGCAGACGCTGTGCAAGCTCAAGGACGGCTCGGGCCGGGTGGCGGCGCACGAGATCATGATCGCCACCTCGGCGATCAAGAACCTGATCCGCGAGAACAAGATCGCCCAGATGTACTCGGCGATCCAGACCGGCAACAACATCGGCATGACCACGCTCGACCAGAACCTGGCCGATCTGGTGCGCCGCAACGTGGTCTCGCCGGCCGAAGCGCGCATGAAGGCCAAGTTCCCCGAAAACTTCCCGGGCTGAGAGAGACACCATGGAACGAGACCAGGCATCCAAGTTCGTCAACGACCTGCTGCGCCTGATGGTGTCGCGCGGCGGCTCGGACCTGTTCCTGACCGCCGACTTCCCGCCGGCGATCAAGGTCGACGGCAAGGTGACGAAGGTGTCGCCGCAGCCGCTGACCGGCCAGCACACGCTGGCGCTGGCGCGCGCGGTGATGAGCGACAAGCAGGCCGCCGAGTTCGAGCGCACGAAGGAATGCAATTTCGCAATCTCGCCGCACGGCGTGGGCCGCTTCCGCGCGAACGCCTTCGTGCAGCAGGGCCACGTCGGGCTGGTGCTGCGGACCATCCCGCAGACGCTGCCGACGATCGACGGCCTGAACCTGCCCCAGGTGCTGAAGGACGTGTCGCTGACCAAGCGCGGCCTGGTGATCTTCGTCGGCGCCACCGGATCGGGCAAGAGCACCTCGCTGGCGGCGATGGTCGATTACCGCAACCAGAATTCGTACGGCCACATCATCACGATCGAGGACCCGGTCGAGTTCGTCCACCCGCACAAGAACTGCATCGTGACGCAGCGCGAGGTCGGCATCGACACCGAGGGCTGGGAGGCGGCGCTGAAGAACACGCTGCGCCAGGCGCCGGACGTGATCCTGATGGGCGAGATCCGCGACCGCGAGACGATGGAGCATGCCGTCGCCTTCGCCGAGACCGGCCACCTGTGCATGGCCACGCTGCACGCCAACAGCGCCAACCAGGCGCTCGACCGGATCATCAACTTCTTCCCCGAGGAGCGCCGGGCGCAGTTGCTGATGGACCTGTCGCTGAACCTGCGCTCGCTGGTGTCGCAGCGGCTGCTGCCGCGTCAGGAGGGCAAGGGCCGGGTGGCTGCGGTCGAGGTGATGCTGAACACGCCGCTGATCTCCGAACTGATCTTCAAGGGCGAGGTGGCCGAGGTGAAGGAGATCATGAAGCGCAGCCGCGAGCTCGGCATGCAGACCTTCGACCAGAGCCTGTTCGACCTCTACGAGAACCAGATGGTCACGTACGAGGACGCGCTGCGCAACGCCGATTCCGTCAATGACCTGCGCCTGCAGATCAAGCTGCACAGCAGCCGCGCGCGCAGCACCGACCTGTCGGCCGGCACCGAGCACCTGACGATCGTCTAGCGCGGGCCCCGCTCAGGGCTTGGTGGCCGGGGCGGACGCCGCCGGCGCCGGCTGGATGTTCGCCAGCTCGGCCTCGCTGATCACCTCGAACACGCGCACCACCTTCTGCACGCCGCTCACGCCGCGGGCGATGTCGCTGGCGCGCGTGGCCTCACGCTCGGTGACGCGGCCCATCAGGTAGACCGTCGAGCGCTCGGTGACGATCTTGAACGAGTTCGCGAACACGTCCTTCGCGTCGAACAGCGAGGCCTTGACCTTGCTGGTCAGCAGCGCGTCGTTCGAACGCGCGGTGAGCGAGCTGGCGCCCATCACGCCGAGTTCGTTGACGATCGAGCGCACGCCGTCGACCCGCCCGACGGCCTGCTGCGCCAGCGCCTTGTCGGCCTCGCTCGTCACCTCGCCGGTCAGCAGCACGACGCGGTTGTAGCTCGTCGCGTTGACGTGGGCGCGGTCGCCCAGCGCCTCGCCGAGGCGGTTGCCGGCCTTCAGCTCGATCGACTGGTCGTCGATCTGCGTGCCGGAGCTGCGGCGGTCGGACGCAACCATTGCGCCGCCCACCACCGCCCCACCCACCATCAGCGGCGCGCACGCACTCAGCGCGCCGGACACCAGCACCGCGGCCATCACGGCCGTGGCGCACTGTTTCGATCGGGTCATGCGTCGTCCTGTTCTCCCAGGAGCTGCAGATCCACCGCGTCGCACAGGCAGTGCAGCGCGAGGATGTGAACCTCCTGGATGCGTGCAGTGCGTTCGTGCGGAACGCAGATGTGCACGTCGGTTTCGGTGAGCAACTCGCGCATCTTTCCGCCGCCACGGCCGGTCAGCGCCACGACGGTCATCTCCTTCGCGTGCGCCGCCTGGACGGCGGCCAGCACGTTGGCGGAGTTGCCGCTGGTGGTGATCGCGACCAGCACGTCGCCCGGCGCACCGAGCGCCTGCACCTGCTTGGAGAAGATCGAGTTGAAGTCGTAGTCGTTGCCGACCGCCGTCAGGATCGACGAGTCGGTCGTCAGCGCAAGGGCCGCCAGCCCGGGCCGCTCGCGCTCGAAGCGGCCGACGAACTCGGCCGCGAAATGCTGGGCATCGCTGGCCGATCCGCCATTGCCGCAAGCCATCACCTTACCGCCGGCGGTGATGCTGCCGACCACCGCCTGGACCGCGTCGGCGATCGGTTTGGCGAGGATTTCGGCCGCCGCGTATTTCAGATCGGCGCTGTCGAAGAACTGTTGCTGGATGCGTTGTTCGATCATGGCGAATGATATGACACGGGTTCGCCGCGTCGGTTCCGGCCCGGGCGGGCCTGGCCGGGCCGCCCGTCAGCCGGCGTCGAAGGCGCCGCGGATCCAGTCGATGCGATCGCCGTCGATCGCGACCACATCGAAGCGGCACGGCGGCGGCGATGCGAACGCTCGCAGGAAGTACTGCGCCGCAAGGATCAGGTGCCGCTGTTTCGCCGGCGTGACGCTGGCCGCCGCGCCACCGTGCCGCGAGCCGGCGCGGGCCCGCACCTCGACGAACACCAGCGTGCCGTCACGGTCGCGTGCGATCAGGTCGATCTCGCCGGCCGCCCGGCCCGGGCCGAACGCGACCCGATAATTGCGCCGCACGAGCCGCAGCCCGTGGCGCTGCAGATGCGCCCAGGCGAGCGCCTCGGCGGCATCCCCCCGATCCTTCGTCGAGCCCCCCGAGCCCTCCCTCGTGACCACCCCGATC
This sequence comes from Piscinibacter sp., assembly GCA_044223035.1. Classification (GTDB taxonomy): domain Bacteria; phylum Pseudomonadota; class Gammaproteobacteria; order Burkholderiales; family Burkholderiaceae_C; genus JBGAMJ01. The sequence continues at coordinate 1,828 of JBGAMJ010000220.1, read as the reverse complement.
GCTCCGTTGTTGTTGCAGGCCGCTGCCGCGGCGGCTGGCCAGCAGCAGTATCCCGCAGCGACGCTGTACGTCGTCGCCACGCCGATCGGAAACCTGGCCGACCTGAGCCTGCGCGCGATCCACGTGCTGTCGCGGGTCGACGCGGTGGCCTGCGAGGACACGCGGCACAGCGCGCCGCTGCTGCAGCACCTGGGCCTGGACAAGCCGCTGCTGCCGCTGCATGCGCACAACGAGCGCGAGGCGTCCGAGCGCGTGCTGGCGCGGCTGGCGCGCGGCGAGCGCGTGGCCTATGTCAGCGATGCGGGCACGCCGGCCGTCAGCGACCCCGGCGCCGCGCTGGTCGCCGCGGTGACGGCCGCCGGCCACCGCTGCGTGCCGATCCCCGGCGCGAGCAGCGCGCTGGCGGCGCTCTGCGTGGCCGGCGACGCGCTCGCGGCCGGATTCACGTTCACCGGCTTCCTGCCCAGCCGCGGCGGCGAGCGCGGCGCGGCGCTGCAGGCGCTGGCCGACAGCGATGCGGCGCAGGTGCTGTTCGAGGCGCCGCACCGGATCGAGGCGCTGGCGCAGTCGCTGGCCGCCGGCTGCGGCGCACGCAAGGTCACGCTGTGCCGCGAGCTGACGAAGCAGTTCGAGACGGTGGCGACGATGCCGGCCGCCGAGCTGCCTCGCTGGCTGGCGGCCGACCCGAACCGGCTGCGCGGCGAGTTCGTGCTGGTCGTGCAGGCCCGCCCGGCCGCGGCAGCGGACGACGCCGATCCGGCCCAGGACCGGATGCTGCGCACGCTGATGGCGGCGCTGCCGCTGAAGCAGGCGGTGGCGATCGCCGCGGAGCTGTCGGGCGCGCCGCGCAATACGCTGTACCGGCGCGCGCTGACGCTCAAGGACGCATCCGAGCCGACGTGACCGCGGCGCTCCGGATCCCGATGCAAGGCAAGGCAAGGCAAGGGACTTCGACAGATCGGGCAGGTGCCGGGCCGTAGCGGGGGTCGCCTGAGCAAATCACTGGCGGGCAATGCGCAGCCCGGCCGCTTCTTCCCTGACAACGCCCCCCAGCGAGCGCTGGCCGCGCGCTGCCGAAGTCCGGGTCGGCGTGATCTACGGCGCGGAATCCGCCTGAGCTCGGGAACTGCAGTCCACCCAGGCAGGCGCGCTGCCGTTGATATCGCACTTCTTTCACTTCACAGCTGCTCAAGATGAAATTTGCTTCTGCCGCCCTCACCCTGGCGCTCGGCCTCGCCGCGCAGGTGCCGGCACACGCCACCGACATCGGCGTGTCGATCAACATCGCCCAGCCGGGCGTCTACGGCCGCATCGACATCGGCCAGTACCCGCAGCCGCAGGTCATCGTCGGCCAGCCGGTATGGATCCAGCCGGCGCCGGAGCGGCCGCGCCCGCAACCGGTCTACCTGTGGGTGCCGCCGGGCCACCAGAAGCACTGGGCCAAGCACTGCGGCCAGTACCACGCCTGCGGCGTGCCGGTCTACTTCGTGCGTGACGACTGGTATCACCGCAATGTCGACCGCCGCGACGACCACCGGGACGATCGGCGGGACGGTCGACGCGACGACGACCAAGGCAGCCCGGGGCGCGGCCACGGCCACGGCCACGGCCATGGCAAGGGCCACGGCAAAGGCCACGACCGCGACTGATCGCAGCCCACTCGGCCCGCACAAAATACTTCGTCGCGGGCCGGCCACTCACCGCAGGCGGCGCACACGAGCCGCACCACCAGCCGTGTGTCGCGATCACCTTTGAGCCGCCGGGGGCGCCTGCGTGAGCACGCCGCGCCGCATCGCGCTGCGACAGGGTGGCAAGTGCAGTGCTCGAC
>JBGAMJ010000029.1:0-49681 GCA_044223035.1 Piscinibacter sp. | reverse complement strand
GGCTCGACCCGCGGCTGCGCCTGGCGCCGTGCCAGCGCATCGAACCCTACCTCGGCCCGGGCGTGCGCCCATGGGGCCGCATCCGCATCGGCCTGCGGTGCGCCGCCGGCCCGACGCCCTGGAACGTCTACCTGCCGCTCACCGTCACGGTGTACGGCACGGCGCTGGTGGCGGCGACGCCGCTGGCCGCCGGCAGCCTGGTCGGCCCCGGCGACCTGGTGCCGGCCGAGGTCGATCTGGCCGAGGACCCGAGCGCCGCGGTGGCCGACGCCGCGCTGGCGGTCGGGCGCGCGCTCGCCCGGCCGATCAACCCGGGACAGAGCCTGCGCCAGAGCCATCTGCGCGCGCGCCAGTGGTTTTCCGCGGGCGAAAGCGTCAAGCTGATCGCATCCGGCCCCGGATTCGCGGTGGCCGGCAGCGGCCAGGCGCTCAATCCCGGCATTGAGGGGCAGCCGGTGCGCGTGCGCACCGAAGGCGGCCGCGTCGTGACCGGCGTGCCGGTGGGCGAACGCGAAGTCGAACTGGCGCTGTAGCGCCGCTGCGCCCATCTTTCAGGCGCCTCGTCGCCGGCGGCCATGGCCGAGGGGCGCGGCGCCGGCAGCGCACGCCGTCGGATCGCCCCGTGGGGTCCGGGGCCATGGCGACAGGCCGAAAATCTCCTAAAGTCAGGCGCTACGCGGTCGATACCTCGCTCATGTTGAAGGGCAGGGCGCATCACCCGGCCCTCTGGAGAACCCCATGAAGATCGGTCATACCGCTGACAAAGGCGCCATCGCCCCGGCCCAGAACGGCACCGCACGCAGCACCGGCGACCTCAAGGCGCAGGGCAGCAAGACGGAAACCGAGGCCAGCGCGAAGGTCGAGCTGTCGAGCGCGGCACACACGCTGCAGGCTGGCGCGGCCGGCACGCAGGGCGATTTCGACGCGGAGAAGGTGTCGCGCATCGCGAAGGCGATCGCCGACGGCAGCTTCACCATCAACGCGTCGGCCATCGCCGACAAGCTGATCAGCAACGCCCAGGAACTGATCGGCAAGACATCGCACTGAGCCCCGCTCCGACTGCGCCCCGGCGGGCGCGCTGTTCGACCGTCTGCACGCAATGACATCACCGACCGAACTTCCCGGCCTTCCCGCCGTCGACCCCGAACTCGAACTCACGCTGGCCGCGGTCGAATCGCGGCTGGCGGCACTGGGCGATGCGCTGCGTGCGCGCGACGTCGCCGCGATCGACACCCATTCCACGGAACTGCACCGCGCGCTGGCCCGTGCGGTGCACCATTTCAGTACCGCGGCGCAGAACGGCTCGGTGCCGCAGCCGCTGCGCCGGCGCCTCGCCAGCGCAAGCGGCCAGGTCGCCGCGCAGCGCGAGTCGCTCGCGCGCGCCACCGCAGCGCTCGACCGCGCGATCGAGGTGCTGATGCCGCGCGAAGTGCCGGCGCTGTACTCGTCGCTCGGCGCCGCCGACCGCGGGCTGCGCGGCGGCTCGATCCGCGTCTGACCGGGGCGCGCCCTGGCGGCGCGCTGGCGACCCCCGCCCGGACGGCGCCGTTCAGACGCCGTAATACGCCCGATACCAGGCCACGAAGCGGTCAATGCCGTCCTGCACCGGCGTGCCGGGCGTGAAGCCGGTCCAGCGCGCCAGCGCGCTGACATCGGCGTGGGTGGCGGGCACGTCGCCCGGCTGCATCGGCAGGAAATTCTTCACCGCCACCCGCCCGAGCGATCGTTCGATCGCCTCGATGAAGTCCATCAGCTTCACCGGCTCGCTGTTGCCGATGTTGAACACCCGGTACGGCGCCCGGCTGCTGCCCGGGTTCGGCGCCTGCGGATCGAAAGCCTCGTCCGGCGTGGCCGGGCGGTCCAGCGTGCGCACCACACCCTCGACGATGTCGTCGATGTAGGTGAAATCGCGCACCATCTCACCGCGGTTGAACACGTCGATCGCCCGGCCTTCGACGATGGCGCGGGTGAACAGGAACAGCGCCATGTCCGGCCGCCCCCAGGGCCCGTAGACCGTGAAGAAGCGCAGGCCGGTGGTCGGCAGACCGAACAGGTGGCTGTAGGTGTGCGCCATCAACTCGTTCGCCTTCTTCGTCGCCGCATAGAGGCTGACCGGGTGGTCGACCTCGTGGGCTTCGGAAAACGGCATCCGGGTGTTGCCGCCGTAGACGCTCGAACTGGAGGCGTAGACCAGATGATCGACCCGCTGCTGTCGGCAGCCCTCCAGCACGTTGACGAAGCCGACCAGATTGCTGTCGGCATAGGCATGCGGGTGGGTGATCGAATAGCGCACACCAGCCTGTGCGGCGAGGTGAACGACACGATCGAAATGTTCGCCGTCGAACAGCGCGCGCATCGCATCCCGATCGGCGACATCGGATTCGACGAAACGGAATCCCGACTCGCCCGCCAGCAACGCCAGGCGATCGCGCTTGAGTTTCGGCTCGTAGTAGGGATTGAGGTTGTCGAGGCCGACGACCGAATCGCCGCGACCGAGCAAGTACTGCGACAAATGCATTCCGATGAACCCGGCGGCGCCGGTGACGAGGATCTTCAATTGCGGCTACCGGGTGTAGGTCGGGAAGACGCTGCATCGTGCAACCCGCGCACCGGACCTGGGTGGCTCGGACGGCAGGCGAGGCGATGGCGGCGAGGCGCCGGATTGTCGGCGCAAACCGTGCCGCGGGCGGTCGGAAGGATCGGCCCGGTACGCCGCCGGCGTGCGCTCTGCGCCTTGTCAAGGAACCGCTTTGCGATGCCGGATATCGTGACAAATGACACTTCGGGCGGCGCACTCATTCGAGGGGACGGGTCGCGCCGGGAGCAACTTGATAATCCGCTGTTCGCGCCCGAAGATTTGCCGGGGCATTGAAGACTTGCTGCGCTATTGGCCTTCGGAAGCGCGCTTCCTCCCCAGCATTTCACGAAACCGGCCCGGTTCAGGGCCACCGCACAGGCGGCAAGGCGTCATGCTCTCGCCGCGTGCCGAGACGCACTCTGAGGATCTCATGCAAGCTGTATCGCCCAAGCTCCTGGATGTCGATTGGGCATCCTTCGATCCGTGGAAGATTTCGCCGGTGACGCATCGGCTGATGAGCCATCCACTGCTGCAGCAGGATGAACTGATCAAGCTCGGCACCCGCCTGGAGCGCGCCGGACGCGTGCGCACCCACAGCGGTGCCGCCTACGCAGGCACGTCGTTCAACCACGCGCCGATGCTCTACCCGAACGCGCTGTCCGCGGCGCAGACGCTTGCCAACGTGCAGCAGGCCAACGCCTGGATGTCGCTGCTGAACGTGCAGACCGACGGCCTGTACCGCGAACTCGTCGACGAGGTGCTGGACGACCTGAAACCGTCGATCGATGCCGTCGACCCCGGCATGTGCTACCGCGGCGGCTGGATCTTCGTGACCTCGCCGAAGGCCGTCACGCCGTTCCACATGGACAAGGAACACAACTTCATCCTGCAGATCCGCGGCACCAAGACGCTGTACGTCTGGGAGCCGGACGACGTCGTCGCCGTCAGCGAAGAAGCGCGCGACCTGTTCCACGCCAGCCACAGCCGCGACCTCGTCGTCTGGCGCGACGAACTCCTGGCCCGCGCCCGCGTGTTCCATCTGGAGCCGGGCATGGGCGCCTACATGCCGTCGACCAGCCCGCACCTGGTGCAGAACGGCGACGGCCCGTCGGTCACCGTCAGCTTCACCTACTACACCGACTCGACCCGCCGCAACTCGGCGCTGCACAGCCTGCACCAGGAGATGCGCACCCGCGGCAAGACGCCCGCGCCGGTGGGCGAGCAACCGGTGCGCGACGCGGTCGACTACTTCGTGTATCGCAGCATCGTGGCGGCCAAGCTCCGGCTCGGCCGCATCCAAGCGCATGCCGTGCAGACGGACAAGGCGCCGTACGCACTCGCCAACCTGGCCTGAGGACTGCCGCCCCCGCGGCCTGGACGCACCAATGCCCTTCGACACCCCCGCCGCGCCGACCGCCACCGCCACCGCCGTGTCGCCAGCCATCGGAACGGCCTCGACACTGCTCGACCTCTTCGCGCCGCCGTCCGCCGATGCGGCGGCCGCGGGCCCGCGGTCGACGGTGCGGCATCCGCTCGGCGCCGTATCCGCCGCCCGGCTGATCGAGGCGAGCCGGCAGCGCGGCTGGCGCGACGACACGCTCGTCGGCGCCGCCTGGAGCTTCCTGGCGCGCGCGTGGTGCGGCCGGCCGCTGGACGGCACGGTGGACGCGTGGTGCGCCGGCTTCGATGCCGCCCGCGGTTCGGCTGCCGACAGCGCGGCGAGCGGCCACGCGACCGGCGCCGACGCGCCCTGGCTCGGCCACGCCGCCGACGACGCTGTCTCGCGCCTGGCGATCGGCTGGCTGCCGGAGACATCTGAACTGGTCGCCCATTTCGCGACCGACACGCTCGACGCGGACGCCGCTGCGTCGATGCTGGCTTGCCTGGCGCACGTCGCCACCCATTTCGCCGATCGGCCGGCTGCGCCGCTGTCGTCGATCGAACGGCTCGATCCCGTGCAGGCCGAACGCCAGATGCGCGAGTGGAACCCACCGCTCTCACCGCACAACCCGGCGCTGACGGTGCACGCCGCGTTCGCGCGTCAGGTCGCGCTGCGCGGCGACGCGGTCGCGGTGGCCTGGCGCAGCGAGCACCTCAGCTATTCGGACCTCGACCGCCGCTCCGACGCGATGGCCGCGCGGCTCGCCACCGCCGGCGCACGCCCGGGCGCGACGGTGTGCATCGGCCTGGAGCGCTCGATCGAGTCGATCGTCGTGCTGCTCGGCCTGTTGAAGGCCGGCTGCGCCTACCTGCCGGTCGACCCCACCCACCCTGCCGAGCGGCTGGCCTTCATGCTCGACGACGCACAGGCCGCGCTGGTGGTCACGACGCGGGCGCACCGCGATGCCTTCCCGCCGTCGCTGCCGCAGTTGCGGCTCGACGAACCGGGCGAACCGGCGTCAGCCTCGGCCGCGCCGACAGCCGCGGCCGACGGCAGTTCGCTCGCCTACGTGATGTACACGTCCGGCTCGACCGGCACGCCCAAGGGCATCGAGATCTGCCACCGCTCGATCCTGCGGCTGGTGCTCGACGCCCGCTACGTCGACCTGTCGCCCGACGAGCGCGTGCTGCACGCGGCGCCGCTCGGCTTCGACGCGTCGACGCTCGAGATCTGGGGCCCGCTGCTCAACGGCGGGCGCTGCGTGCTGCACGACGAGGATCTGCCGACCGCCCGCGGCCTGGCCGACACGATCCGCACGCAGGGCGTGACCACGGCCTGGCTGACCGCCGCGCTGTTCAACGCCGTCGTCGACGACGACCCGTTGCACCTGCAGGGGCTGCGCCAGTTGCTGGTCGGCGGCGAGGCCTTGTCGGTGGCGCACGTGCGGCGCGCGCTGCAGGCGCTGCCCGACACGACGCTGATCAACGGCTACGGCCCGACCGAGTGCACCACCTTCACCGCGACCTGCCGCATCCCGCGCGACCTGCAGGAGCGGGCCCGGTCGATCCCGATCGGGCGGCCGATCACCGACACGCCGGTGTACGTGCTCGGCGCCGGCATGCAACTGCTGCCGATCGGCCTCGTCGGTGAACTGCACGTCGGCGGGCGTGGCCTGGCGCGCGGCTACCTGCGCCGCCCGGAGCTGACTGCCGAACGCTTCATCGCCGACCCGTTCGGCGCCCCCGGCGAACGGCTGTACCGCACCGGCGACCTGGTGCGCTACCTGCCCGACGGCCAGATCGACTTCATCGGCCGCGCAGACGGCCAGGTCAAGATCCGCGGCTTCCGCATCGAACTGGGCGAGATCGAGACCGCCCTCGCCTCGCACCCCGGCGTCAAGGCCGCGGCGGTGCTGGCGCCGAAGGACACCGCCGGCAACCCGCGGCTCGTCGCCTACCTGACCGCGCGCGACGGCGACATCGCCACGCCGGAATTGCGCCAGTACCTGGGCTCGCGCCTGCCCGATTTCATGGTGCCCTCGGCCTTCGTCTGGATGGCGGCGTTCCCGATCACCGCCAACGGCAAGCTCGACCGCCGCGCGCTCCCGCCGGCGCCGGTTCAGCGGCCGGAGTTGACCGCGGCCTACCAGCAGCCCGAGACCGAGACCGAGCGCGCCCTGTGCCGCGCGTTCGCGCAGGCGCTGGGCCTCGACCGCGTCGGCCGGGCCGACAACTTCTTCGAGCTCGGCGGCAATTCGCTGCTGGTGCTGAAGGTGCTGACGCGCATCGAGCGCGACGGCACCGGCCGGCTGTCGACCACCGCGTTCTTCCGCAGCCCGACGCCGATGGCGCTGGCACGCGCGCTGCACGCCGATGGCGACGGCGCCGCCGGCCTCGACAGCCGCCGGCTGTCCCAGCGCGGAGCGCCCGCCGATCGCGAGCCCGAACCGATCGCGGTGATCGCCACCGCCGGCCGCTTCCCCGGCGCGCGCGATGTCGAGCAGTTCTGGGCCAACCTCTGCGCCGGCCGCGACACCATCACGACCTTCGCGCCGTCCGAGCTCGACCCGAGCCTGCCGGCCTCGCTGACGGGCGACCCGTGCTACGTCCGCTCGCGCGGCGTCGTCGACGATGTCGCGATGTTCGACGCCGCGTTCTTCGGCATCTCGCCGCGCGAAGCCGAGCTGATGGACCCGCAGCAACGCCTGTTCCTCGAGGTCTGCTGGGAATGCCTGGAGCGCGGCGGCTACGCACCCGATGCCACCAGCGTGCCGGTCGGCGTGTTCGGCGGCATGTACAACGCGACCTACTTCCAGCGCCACGTGATGCACCGGCCCGACCTGATCGAGAAGCAGGGCGACTTCCAGGTGATGCTGGCCAACGAGAAGGACTACGTCGCCACCCGCGTCGCCAACCGCCTGAACCTGACCGGCCCGGCCGTCAGCGTGCACACCGCCTGCTCGACCTCGCTGGTGGCGATCGCCCAGGCCTTCGCCAGCCTGCGCGCGGGCCAGTGCGACATGGCGCTGGCCGGCGGCTCGTCGATCACCTGCCCGCCGTCCAGCGGCTACCTGTACCAGGAGGGCTCGATGCTGTCGCCGGACGGCCGCACCCGCAGCTTCGACGCGCAGGCCCAGGGCACGGTGTTCAGCGACGGCGTCACCGTCGTGCTGCTGAAGCGCCTGCGCGACGCGCTGGCCGACGGCGATCCGGTCCACGCGGTGATCCGCGGCGTCGCCGTCAACAACGACGGCCGCGACAAGGCGAGCTTCACCGCGCCCAGCGTCGACGGCCAGGCCGCCGTGGTCGCCGCAGCGCACGACGCGGCCGGCATCGATCCGCGCAGCATCTCGTACGTCGAGACGCACGGCACCGCCACGCCGTTGGGCGACCCGGTCGAGGTCGAAGGCCTGACGCGCGCCTTCCGCCGCCGCACCGCCGACCTCGGCTTCTGCCGCATCGGCTCGCTCAAGAGCAACGTGGGCCACATGGTGATCGCCGCCGGCGCCGCCGGCGTGATCAAGACCGCGCTCGCGCTCGAGCAGGAAGTGCTGCCGCCGAACGTGCACTTCGAGCGGCCGAACCCGAAGATCGACTTCGCCGCCAGCCCGTTCATCGTCAACGACCGGCTGATGCCGTGGCCGCGTGGTGCGCAGCCGCGCCGCGCCGGCGTCAGCAGCTTCGGCGTCGGCGGCACCAACGCGCACGCGGTGCTCGAGGAAGCGCCGCTGCGCGCCGCGTCGCCGGCCGCGGTCGGGCCGCAGTTGCTGATGCTGTCGGCCCGCTCGGTGGCCGCGCTCGACGCAATGGCCGCCGCACTGGCCGCCCGGCTCGACGCCGATCCGCAGATCAACCTGGCCGACGTGGCGCATACGCTGCAGGTCGGCCGCAGCCGCTATGCGCAGCGCCTGTGCGTGGCCGCCGACAGCGTGGCCGATGCCGTCGCCGCGCTGCGCAGCACCGACCACCCGCTGCGCGCGTCGCGGCCGGTGGGCAGTTCGGTGCCGGCGCAGGTGTGGCTGTTCCCCGGGCAGGGCGCGCAATACGCCGGCATGGGGCGTGGGCTGTACGCGCACGATCCGGCGTTCCGCGAGGCCTTCGACGCGTGCATCGCCGCGGTGCAGCCGGTGCTCGATTTCGACCTGAAGGCCCGCATGTTCGGCGACGATGCCGGCGCGCTCACCGCCACCGGCACCACCCAGCCTGCCACCTTCTGCCTCGAGTACGCGCTGGCGCAGAGCTGGCTGGCGCGCGGCCACCGGCCGGCGGCGCTGATCGGCCACAGCGTCGGCGAGTTCGTTGCCGCGGTGCTGGCCGGCGTGATGTCGCTCGACGATGCGGTGCGCCTCGTGGCCCGCCGCGGTGCACTGATGCAGGCGCTGCCGGCCGGCAGCATGCTGTCGGTGCGCCTGCCGCTGGACAAGCTGATGCCGCAACTGCCCGCCGGGCTGTCGCTGGCCGCCGAGAACGGCCCGACCGCCTGCGTGGTGGCCGGCCCGAGCGACGCCGTCGAGGCCTTCCGCGCGAAGCTGGATGCCGCCGGCACGGTCGCGCGCACGCTGCAGACCTCGCACGCCTTCCACTCGACGATGATGGATCCGGCGGTCGAGCCGTTCGAGCAGCAGGTGCGCCGCGTGCGACTGTCGGCGCCGCAGATCCCGATCGTCTCGACGCTGACCGCGCACTGGATGACCGACCAGGACGCCACCGACCCGGTCTACTGGGCACGCCACCTGCGCGAGCCGGTGCAGTTCTCGCCGGCGCTGCGCGCGGCGATGGCGCGGCACGAGTCGGTCGTGTTCCTCGAGGTCGGCCCGCGCGGCACGCTGTCGATGCTCGCGCGCCAGCACGCACGCCCGGGCCGCGGCGCGCCGGTGGCGATTGCGAGCCTGGCCGACACACCGGCCGCCGAGGCGCTGCAGATGACGCTCGCCAGCGGCCAGCTCTGGACCGTGGGCATCGAGCTGCCGACCAGCGCCGCATCGCCGGCGCACGACCGCCGCCGGGTTCGCCTGCCGACCTATCCGTTCGAGCGCAAGCGCTTCTGGGTCGAGGCGCCCCGCGCCGATGCGGCGCGGGCCGAGGCGGCCGGCAGTGCGGGTGCGATGGCGGCCCCGATCGCCGCGGTCACGGCGGCAACCAACCTGCCGGCCGTCGCGCCCATCATGGCCTTCGCCGCCACCGAGGCGGTTGCGGCCGCCGCGCTGTCCCCACATTCGTCGACCGCGGCCGGCGTCGTGCCCGCGGCGGTCGCGCCCGTTTCCTCTCCATCGATCGAAACCACCACCATGGCACACACCGCTCCCGCGTCGCGCCGGCCCCAACTGGGCCAGCGCCTGCGCAGCCTGTTCGAAGACGTTGCCGGCGCCGACCTGATGGACGCCGACGGTGCGACAAGCTTCGTCGAACTCGGTCTCGACTCGCTGACGCTCACCCAGGCGGCGCTGCAGGTCAAGAAGCAGTTCAGCGTCGCGATCACCTTCCGCCAGTTGATGGAGAAGTACCGCAGCTTCGACACGCTGGCCGAGTTCCTCGACACGACGATGCCGCCGGACGCGGCGCCGGCGGCCGTGGCCGCGGTCGCGCCGGTGGCGCAGACCGTCGCCCCGGCGGCGGTGCCGGCACCGCAGGTTGTCGCGCCGGTCGCGATGGCCTATGCGCCGGTCGCACCGGTCGCCGCCACGCCGATCGTCGGCGGCACCGCCCTGCAGCAGTTGATCCAGCAGCAGATGCAGTTGATGGCGCAGCAGCTCGCGCTGCTCGGCGGCGCCGCGGCGGTCGCGCCGGCCGCCATGCCCGTGGCGGCTGCACCGGTGGCTGCCGCGCCGGCCCAAACCGCCACGCCGGCAGCGCCGGCCGCCGCGGCTCCCGCCACAGCCGCGCCAGTCGCGCCCGCAGCACCAGCCACGGCCAGCGCCACCGAAGACAACGCGCCGATCCGCTACGACGTCAAGAAGGCCTTCGGTGCCATCGCCCGCATCCACACCCAGCACAGCGCGCTCACCGAGCGCCAGCGCGCGCGGCTCGATGCCTTCGTGCGCCGCTACACCGAGCGCACCCGCGCCAGCAAGGCCTACACCGTGCAGCACCGGCCGCACATGGCCGACCCGCGGGTGGTCAACGGCTTCCGGCCGATGATCAAGGAGATCGTCTACCAGATCGTCGTCGAGCGCAGCAAGGGCTCGCGCATGTGGGACATCGACGGCAACGAGTACGTCGACGTGCTGAACGGCTTCGGCATGAACCTGTTCGGCTGGCAGCCCGATTTCGTCGCCGAGGCGGTGCACAAGCAGGTCGACCTCGGCTACGAGATCGGCCCGCAGCACCCGCTCGCCGGCGAGGTCTGCCAGCTCGTCTGCGAGCTGACCGGCTTCGACCGCGCGGGCTTGTGCAACACCGGCTCCGAGGCGGTGATGGCGGCGATCCGCATCGCGCGCACGGTCACCGGGCGCAACACGGTCGTGCTGTTCACGGGCTCGTACCACGGCACCTTCGACGAGGTGCTGGTGCGCGCCGGGCGGAACGCCAAGGGCATCCCGGCGGCGCCGGGGATCATGCCGGGCGTGTTCGGCGACGTGCGCGTGCTCGACTACGGCACGCCCGAGGCGCTGGAATTCATCCGCAACAACGCCGACGACCTGGCCGCCGTGCTGTGCGAGACGGTGCAGAGCCGCCGCCCCGATTTCCGCCCGGTCGAGTTCCTGAAGGAAGTGCGCGCGATCACCGAGAAGAGCGGCACCTGCCTGATCTTCGACGAGGTGATCACCGGCTTCCGTGCCCACCTGGGCGGCGTGCAGGCGATGTTCGGCATCCGCGCCGACCTGGCCTGCTACGGCAAGGTGATCGGCGGCGGCTTCCCGGTCGGCGTGATCGCCGGCAAGCGCGACTACATGGACGCGCTGGACGGCGGCCCGTGGGAGTTCGGCGACGATTCGATGCCGACCGTGGGCGTGACCTACTTCGCCGGCACCTTCGTGCGACATCCTCTGGCGCTGGCCGCCGCGAAGGCGGCGCTGCTGCACCTGAAGGAACAGGGCCCGCAGCTCCAGGAACGCCTGACCGCCACCACCACCGCGATGGCGCAGGAACTCACGGCGTTCTGCCGCGAGGTCGGCGCGCCGATCGAGGTGAAGCACTTCGCCTCGCTGTGGCGCGTGAGCTGGCAGGAAGATCACCCGCTGCAGGACCTGCTGTTCGCGATGATGCGCAGCCGCGGCATTCACATCCTGGACAACTTCCCGTGCTTCCTCACCACCGCGCACAGCGCGGCCGACGTCGCGCTGATCGTCCAGGCGTTCAAGGATTCGGTGAAGGAACTGCAGGAGGCGGATTTCCTGCCGCGCGCAGCGGCGCCGACCGCCGTGACCTTCGACATCTCCAAGCCGCCGGTACCGGGCGCCCGGCTCGGGCGCGATGCCAGCGGCAAGCCCGAATGGTTCGTGCCGAATCCCGCCCAGCCGGGCAAGTACGTGATGGTCAGGTAGGCTCACGCCTGAGTCCTGGCCTCCGATCCCACGCCGAGCAGACGCTGCCGGCGTCACCGGCGCCGACGAGGCGCCGGTTTTCCTGTTCTTGAACCGACTTCCGTGCGCCGCGGCGCGCGGCCCCTTGCAGGACTGCCGATGAACGACATGATGCGGACCGACATGGCAGACGACGCCGTCGACTACGACCCCTTTGCCGGCGGCGCGATCGCCCGCGTGGTGCCGACCACCGAAGCCCAGCGCGAGATCTGGCTGGCCGCGCAGCTCAGCGCCGAGGCCTCGCTCTCGTACAACGAGTCCGTCACGCTGCACTTCGACGGCACGCTGGACCGCGATGCGCTGGCGCAGGCGCTGCAGGCGCTGCTCGACCGCCACGAGGCGCTGCGCTGCACCGTCGGGCCGGAGGGCACCGAGCTGGTGGTGGCGTCGCAGGCGTCGCTGGTCCCCACCGTCGTGGATCTCGGCGAACTCGATGCCGCCGCGCAGGAGGCCGCGCTCGCCGGCCGCCAGGCCGAGGCGGTGCAACTGCCCTTCGACCTCGCGAACGGCCCGCTGATCCGTGCGCTGCTGGTGCGCTTCGGCGACCAGCGCCACGCGCTGATCCTGACCGGCCACCACATCGTCTGCGACGGCTGGTCGTTCGGCGTGCTCGCGCGCGACCTGATGGCCTTGTACAAGCTGGCCGCGGCCGGCCGCCCGGCCGCGCTGCCGGCGCCGGCCGATGCCTTCGGCGATCACGCGCTGGCGCTGCTCGACGCCGAGCACCTGCGCACCGCCGAGGACGACACCCGCTACTGGGTGTCGCTGTACGACAAATCGGTGCCGGTGCTCGAACTGCCGACCGACCGGCCGCGCCAGGCGCAGCGCAGCTTCGCGTCGCTGCGCGAAGACGTGACGATCGAGCCGGCCCTGGTCGACGCCGCCCGCAAGCTGGGCGCCGCCCAGGGCGCGAGCGTGTTCGTCACGCTGTTCGCGATGTTCGCCGGGCTGATGTCGCGGCTGTCGAACAGCGACGACCTGGTCGTCGGCGTGGCCGCGGCCGCCCAGGCCGCCGAAGGCAAGCCGACGATGGTCGGCCACTGCGTGAACCTGCTGCCGATCCGCGTGTCGGCCGACCTGGAGCAGCCGATCGGCAACCTGCTGCAAGGCGTGCGCGACCGCGTGCTCGACGCCTACGAACACCAGAGCGTGACCTTCGGCAGCCTGCTGAAGAAGCTGCAGATCGTGCGCGACCCGAGCCGGCTGCCGCTGGTCTCGGTGCTGTTCAACCTCGACTCCAGCATTGGCTCGGAAGAACTCTCGACGCCGTCGCTGAAGGTCGACCTGCGCTCCAACCCGCGCCGCTACGAGAACTTCGACCTGTACCTGAACGCGAGCCAGATCGACGGGTCGATCGTGCTCGAGTGCCAGTACAAGACCGAGCTGTTCGAGCCGGCCACGATCCGCCGCTGGCTCGGCCTGTACCGCAGCGCGCTGGCGCGCGCCGCGGCCGACGCCTCGCTGCTCGCGGCCGACGCCTTCGCCGCCGCCGACGACGACCGCGCGCAGATCGCCGCGTTCAACCGCACCGATCGCGCCTACGAAACCGGCCTGCGCCTGGGCGACCTGGTGTGCCGCGGCGTCGCCGCGAACCCGGACGCCGCCGCCGTCGTGTTCGAGGGCAGCACGGTGCGCTACCGCGAACTCGACCGCATGGCCTGGGCGATCGCCGCCAAGCTGCGCGCCGTCGGCGTCGGGCCCGGGCAGCTCGTCGGCGTGTGCCTCGAACGCAGCGTCGAGATGGTGGCGTCGCTCGTCGGCGTGGTCTACGCCGGCGCCGCCTACGTGCCGCTCGACCCGACGCTGCCGCTCGACCGCCTGGCGCGCATGCGCGAAGACGCCGGCCTGCAACTCATCCTGACTCGCCCGGGCGAACGCGAGCGCACCGCCGGCGCCTTCGGCAGCGGCTGCACGCTGATCGACGTGCCCGCGCCGGGCAGCGACGCGGCGAACGGCACGCCCGCCGACATCCCCGGCGGCGAGGCCGACCCCGCCTACGCGATCTTCACCTCCGGCTCCACCGGCCGCCCGAAGGCGGCGATGAACGCGCACCGCGGCATCGTCAACCGCCTGCAGTGGATGCAGGAGGCGTACCGCCTCACCCCGCAGGACCGGGTGATGCAGAAGACGCCGTTCAGCTTCGACGTGTCGGTGTGGGAGTTCTTCTGGCCGCTGTCGGTCGGCGCGACGATCGTCGTCGCCAAGCCCGAAGGCCACCGCGACGGCGCCTACCTGGTCGAGCTGGCGCGCCGCGAGGGCGTCACGCTGATGCACTTCGTTCCGTCGATGCTGCGCTTCTTCCTCGACGAGCCGGGCGCCGCCAACTGCCCGAGCCTGCAGCGCGTGGTCTGCTCCGGCGAGGCCCTGCCCTTCGACTTGGTGCAGCGCTTCTTCGGCCGGCTGCCCAGGGTGCGCCTCGCGAACCTGTACGGCCCGACCGAGGCCGCGGTCGACGTGACCGCCTGGGAGTGCCAACCCGACGACCCGTCGGGCATGGTGCCGATCGGCGCACCGATCGCCAACACCACGATGTACGTGCTCGACGGCCGGCTGCGCGAGTTGCCGATCGGCGTGCCGGGCGACCTGTACATCGGCGGCGTCCAGGTCGGCATGGGCTACGTGCTGCGGCCCGAGCTGACCGCCGAGCGCTTCATCGACGACCCGTTCCGCCCCGGCGGGCGCATGTACAAGACCGGCGACGTCGCGCGCTGGCGCGAGGACGGTGCGCTCGACTACCGCGGCCGCTCCGACCACCAGGTGAAGGTACGCGGCTACCGCATCGAGCTGGGCGAGATCGAGGCCACGCTGACTGCGCAGCCGGGCATCGACGCCGCCACCGTGATCACCCGCGAGGACGTGCCCGGCGACGTGCGCATCGTCGCCTACGTGGTGTCGGGCGCGGCCGTCGACCCCGAAGC
Source organism: Piscinibacter sp. (assembly GCA_044223035.1). GTDB lineage: Bacteria > Pseudomonadota > Gammaproteobacteria > Burkholderiales > Burkholderiaceae_C > JBGAMJ01. The sequence goes on along the minus strand of JBGAMJ010000029.1, from coordinate 35,282 downwards.
GCTGCGCAACCGCCTGCGCTCGACGCTGCCCGACTACATGATCCCGCAGCACGTCGTGCCGCTGCCGGCGATCCCGCTGCTGACCAGCGGCAAGGTCGACCGCCATTCGCTGCCGGCGCCGAGCGCCGGCCAGGCGATCGCCGCGCGCGAGCGCGTCGCGCCGCGCGACGAGACCGAGCGCGTCGTGCTGGAGGCTATGGAAGCGGTGCTGAACCTGCCCGGCATGAGCGTGCTGGACGACTTCTTCGCGTTCGGCGGGCATTCGCTGCTGGCGGCGCGGCTGACCGCGCGGCTGAACCGCGACCTGGAGCTGAACCTGCCGCTGCGCACGCTGTTCGAGTCGCCGACGGCCGAGAAGCTGGCGCGCGCGGTCGACGCCGCCAAGGCAGCCGGCAGCGCGCGGCGGGTGGAGATCCGCGTCGATCCGGCGCGCCGCAGCGCACCGCTGACGCCGATGCAGGAGCGCATCCGCTTCCTGGAAGAGTTGCACCCGGGCCGCGTTCTCTACAACACGCCGTCGGGCCACCGGCTGAAGGGGCCGATGGACGTGGCGCGCTTCGAGCAGGCGCTGCGCGAGGTGATCGCGCGCCAGCCGGCGCTGCGCAGCTGCATCGCGCCCTCGCCGGACGGCCAGGGCCACGTGCAGTCGATCGCCGAATCGGTGCCGTTCCTGCTGCCCTTCGAGGACCTGAGCGACCGGCCTGAATCCGAGCGCGAGGCCGAGCTGATGCGGCGCATGCAGGCGGTGGTCGACACGCCGATGAACATCCACGTGGCGCCGCTCTTCCGCGCGGCGCTGTACAAGCTGGCCGAGGAGGAGCATGCGTTCCTCTTCATGCCGCACCACATCATCTGGGACGGCTGGTCCTTCGACCTGCTGTACGAGGAGCTGGCCGCCAGCTACGGCGCGCAGGTGGCCGGCACGCCCAACCCGCGGCCGGCCTTGCCGCTCGGCTACGGCGACTACGCCCAGTGGTTCGCCCAGTGGATGCAGGGCCCGGAATACCAGGCGCAGCTCGCCTACTGGAAGAACCGCTTCGCCAGCGCGCCGATGCCGCTGGCGCCGCGGCCCGATCGGGCGCGCCGCGCCAGCATGAGCGGCGAAGGCGCGACCGAATGGGTGCGCATCGACAAGGCGCTGACCGAGCGGCTGCGCGAGATCGCGCGCAGCGCCGATTCGACACTGAACATGCTGACGATGGCCGTCTACACCGCGATGATGACCTCGGTGGTGTCGGGCTCGTCGATCGTCATCGGCGTGCCGGTGCGCGGCCGGCCGATGGCCGAGCTCGAAGTCGTGATGGGCTTCTTCAACAACCTGCTGCCGGTGCAGCTGCGCGTGAACCGCGAGCTGAAGGTGATCGACTTCATCCGTGACGTCAAGCGCGAGTTGATCGAGGTGTTCAGCCACCAGGACGTGCCGTTCGAGAAGCTCGCCGCCGAGCCGGAGATCGCCTCGCGCGCCCAGCGCGTCGGCTTGTACCAGGCGCTGTTCTCGTTCCAGGATGCGCGCGAGCGCCCGCGCCAGTGGGGCGGCCTGCGCCAGTCGAGCATCCTGCTGTTCCAGAAGGGCGCGACCGAGGACCTCGGGCTGTGGCTGATGGAGGTGCCGAGCGGGCTCGAAGGCGGCATCACCTACAACGCCGACCTGTACCTGCCGGAGACGGCCGCGGCGTTCCGCGAGCGCTACGTCGAACTGCTGACGCGACTGGCGGCCAACCCTGCGCCGACGGTCGGCGCGCTGACCTCGGCGGCCGAATCGCCGTCTGCGCAGGTGCTGAAGCGGCTGGCCTCGACGGCAGCACCGCTGCACCGGTCGCCCGATCGCCGACCCGCGCAGCGCCGCCGGCGACGCGCCGCGCACGCCGGAGCAGGCGCTGGCGGCGATCTGGGCCGGTCTGCTCGACCTCGACCCGGCGATGCTCGGGCCCGAGGACAACTTCTTCGACCTCGGCGGCAACTCGCTGCTGGCGATGCGCGCGGTCGAGGAAGCCGGACGCGTGCTCGGCTTCCGCATCGATGCGCGGCGCTACGTGTTCGAGAGCCTGGGCCAGCTTGCCCGCGAGAACGCCGCCACGCAACCGGCGCGCCCGACCGCGCCGGCTCCCGCGGCGGCCGAGGCGCCCAAGGGCCTGCTCGGCCGGCTGTTCGGCCGCGGCAAGAAGTAAGGCGCGGTGCCGGAGGGCGTGCGGATGAATCGCGGCACGCCCTACCCGACCCTGCCACTGCCGGAGGGCATCGACGAACGGTCGGTGTTCCGCTCGCTGTTCTCGGCCTACCCCGATGCGCTGCTGCTGGTCGATGCCCGGGGTCACATCGTGCTGGCCAACCCGGCGGCGAGCCAGCTTCTCGGCTACGACGTCGACGAGTTCCCCGGCCTGAGCGTCGACACGCTGGTGCCCGACGCGATCCGGCCGCGCCATGCCGCCTACCGCGACGCCTACTTCCGCAACCCGCGCCCGCGGCCGATGGGCACGCAGATGGAGCTGGTGGCGCGGCGGCGCGACGGCAGCGAAGTGATGGTCGAGATCGCGCTCAGCCCGCTGACCGACCACCAGCTCCCGTTCGTCGTCGCGGCGATCCGCGACATCGGCGCCTATCCGCGCGTCAAGCAGGCCTTGCAGCGCGCCCGCTACAGCGAGCACGTCGCCAAGCTCGGCCGGCTGGCGGTGGACGCGCGCGACCCGCAACTGCTGATCGGGCACGTGCCGGAGGTGGCGGCGATGGCGCTGGAGGTCGAGATGTCGATCATCTACCTGCTCGACGCCGATCCCGCCACCTTCAGCATCGCCGGCGGCCTGGGACTGCAAGCCGACGAGGCGATCGGCACGCGCTTCCTGAACCAGACGGATTCGCTGCCCGGCCATGTCTGCTCGGTCGGCGGTCCGGTGCTCGTGCCGGACTTTCACGACGAACGGCGCTTCGTGGTGCCGCCCTGGTTCGAGGCGGGCGGATGGCGCAGCGGCCTGGCGGTGCCGCTGTCGGACCGCGGCCGCAACATCGGCGTGCTGGCGGTGCGTTCGCACCAGCCGCAACGTTTCGGCGAGGACGAGACCCGTTTCCTGCAGGCGCTGGCCAGCCTACTCGCCACCAGCCTGCAGCGCGCGCAGACCGAGGAGGCGCTGCGGCATGCGCAGCGGCTGGAGAGCGTCGGCCAGCTCACCGGCGGCATCGCCCACGACTTCAACAACCTGCTCACGGTGATCCAGGGCAACCTGCAGGTCCTGGAGGACCTGCCGGCCGTCGGCGGTGACGTGCATGCGCGCCAGCTCGTCGCGGCCGCAGCGCGAGCGGCCCGCCGCGGCGCCGAACTGACCGGCAAGCTGCTCGCGTTCTCGCGCCGGCAACTGCTGCAACCCACCGCGGTCAACCTGACCACCCACATCAACTCGCTGGCCGGCATGCTGCACCGCACCGTCGACCAGCGCATCCGCATCGAGGTCGACATCGACCCCGATTGCCCGAACGCGCTGGCCGACCCGGTGCAGCTCGAGTCGGCGCTGCTGAACATCGCGATCAACGCCCGCGACGCGATGCCGGACGGCGGCACGCTGCGCTTTCGCGGCCGCCGCTGCACCGCGCTGCCGCACGGCGTGCAGGGCGAGCTGCAGGACCTGGGCGCTCCGGGCGACGCCTGTGCCGCGATCGACATCATCGACACCGGCAGCGGCATGTCGGACGCGGTGCGCGAGCGCGCCTTCGAGCCCTTCTTCACCACCAAGCCGCAGGGCCGCGGCACCGGGCTCGGGCTCAGCACCGTGTACGGCTTCATCAAGCAGTCGCGCGGCGCGATCGCGATGACCAGCGCGATCGGCGCCGGCACCACCGTCACGCTCTACCTGCCGGAAGCGCCCGCCTCGGACGTGCCGAATGCCGCCGGCGACATCGTCGACACGCCGATTCCACCCGGGCTGCGCGTGATGCTGGTCGAGGACGATCCCGCGGTGCGCGAGGTGGTCCACGGATTCCTCGATTCGCTCGGCTGCGCGGTGACGACCGCCGAAGACGGCGAGTCCGCGCTGGCACGGCTCACCGATGGCGAACCGCCGGCCCTGCTGCTGACCGACATCGCGCTGGGCGCCGGCATGCGCGGCACCGAGATGGCGCACCTGGCCCAGTTACGGCACCCGGGGCTCGCGGTGCTGCTGATGTCGGGCTTCTCCGCCGAACTGCTCGACGCCGACCGCGATTCACCGCCGCACTGGGAACTGCTGCGCAAGCCCTTCGACGGCGACGAACTGGCCGCCGCGATCCGGCGTGCGCTCGGAACGCTGCCGCCCGCGGCCTGAGCAGCGCAGCGACACGGTCGAGACGCGTTCGCTGCCGGTGGTGCCTACTGCAGTGTGACCGGCGACGGCACCAGGCTGCCCTGCACAAAGGCGGCCAGCGCGGCGACGTCGGGAATGCCGATGTCGCGCCGGCCCTTCTCAGCGAAGCGGATCAGTCCCAGGCGCGCCAGCCGAGTCAGCACGCGGCTGACGGTCTCCAGCGTCATCCCGAGGCAGTTGCCGATCTCGGCGCGCGTCATCTGCAGCAGGATCTGGTCGTTGCGCAGCCCGCGCTGGGCGAGCGACTCGGCCCAGTCGCGCAGGAAATCCGCCACCCGGGCATCGGCCGGCAACGCGCACAACGACAGCCGGGTGTCGCGGTCATGGCGGATCTCGCGGCTCATCGCCTCGTGCAGCCCGAGCATCAGCGACGGGTGCCGCACGCAGGCCTGCATCAGCGCGGCGTAGCCGATCGACCAGACCTCGCCGGTGTCCATCGCCACCGCGTCGCAGCCATGGTGGCCGCTCGTGATGCCGTCGAAACCGAGCCAGTCGCCCTTGAAGCGCAGGCCGGCCATCTGCTGGCGGCCATCGGCCGACACGGCCATCAGCTTGACCGCACCGGTGTTCAACACGTAGAGCGACGCGAAGCGATCGCCCGCGCGGAAGATGCAGTCGCCCGCGTGCACGATGCGGCGCAACGGCTCGGTGGCTTCGCGCAGTTCGCGCAGCATGCCGACCAGGCGGTCGACCTCGCCCGCGTTGCGCGTTGCCGCGATGCCCGGAACGCGCGCCAGCGCGTCGACGTTCGCACTGGCGGCAGCACCCGCCGATCCACGCGCCTCCACGCCCGCCCGCGCTTCGCCCGGCGTGCCTCCGGCAACAGCCGCGCCTTCAGCACGCGATCGGGGCGCCCGGTGCGTCAGGACGGCCGAGGGCATCGGGAACGGCGGCAGGGTGGTGGTCGTCATGGCTGGGTCTCGGCTGCACGGGGTGGTCGGCGGGGGGGGTGACGCAGGAACTGCGCTGGAGTCAAGGCTAGCGACCGCCCGAAACCCGCCGACGAATCGGAGGACGCACCGTGTAACGCTCGGTGAACCGCAGCACAACGGCCGACATCCGTCACGCGCTCCGGCGCGTTCGCGCGCCGCGTTGATCCGCGTCAAACAACCGCGTTGCGGGCGTGGCTTACTTGATGCCGAGCCGTCGTCCGCCCTGCGTTTGTCCGCTCCTCCCGATGGGCTCCCGTGCCCGATCCGCAACACCGCATCGTCCTCACCCCCGCTCCCCGCCGACCGCGCGCCCGTGCCATGCCGACGCTTCATCCTCCCCCGACCACCTCGTCGCCAAGCCGCTGGTCGCGCAGCGAAGTCCAGGATCTGCTGCACAGCGCCCAGGCCTTGAAGCGCTCGGCACGCCTGGGCGGCGCGCCGCCGGTGCTGCGCGGCCGCTACCTGGCCGTGCTGTGCGACAACGATGGCGGCAGCCCGGCCGAGCTGTTCGAGCGCAACGCCCATGCGCTCGGCGCCAGGGTGTCGCGCCTGCCCTGCGCGGCCGCGATCGCCGCTGCGGACGATCCGTCGAACGGCCTCGCGCGGGTGCTGAGCCGCCTGTACCACGCGATCGAATGCCAGGGCGCACCGCGCGAGGTGGTGCGCGCGATCGAGCGCAGCGCGACCGTGCCGGTCTGGGACGGACTCGCCACGCGCTACGTGCCCGCGCAGGTGCTCGCCGACCTGCTCAGCATGCAGGAGCATCGCCGCCGCCCGTTCGAGTCGATGCGGCTGGGCCTGCCCGCCGAGCGGCTGGCCGCGCCGGTCGAGGCGCTGCGTGACGCCGCGTCGGTTCTGGGTATCCGGCTCGAACCGCCGGACGACGCGGCAGGCTGCGACTTCCGCTACCTCGGCATCGCCGACGAGGACCATGTGCGCTTGGCCGCCGAGGGCGACGACGGCGGCGATGCCTGACCGGTCGCGGCACGACAACCGTGACAACGCGATGCAGGCCCTGCTGCTGCATTGCCAGCGATGAGAGCATGTGAGGCCTGCCACGAACGCGACGGTGTCCGCGCCACCTGCCCGAAACGCTCCTGCGATCCCGGGCACCGACCGGCGACGGCGCGCGTCAGTCCGCGGCCGGTGGCGCGTGCTTGCGCGCCAGCCGGCCGCGCCGCAACGCGCGCACGATCAATCCCGGCAGCGCGCGGGTGTCGATCGGCTTGGTGATGTAGCCGTCGCAGCCGGCGGCATGTGCCTTGGCGTCGTCGCCCTTCATCGCGAACGCCGTCAGCGCGAGGATCGGGACCGTCGCGAAAAGCGGGTCAGCCTTCAGCCGGCGCGTAAGTTCGAGCCCGTCCATGCCGGGCAGCGCGATGTCCATCAGGATCAGGTCGGGCACGGTGCCGGCCAGCAGCGTGAGCGCCTCCTCGGCATCGTTGGCCTGCAGGACTTCGTGCCCCTCGAGTTCAAGCACCGCGGTCGCGAGCTTCAGGTTCACGAGGTTGTCGTCGACGACGAGGATGCGGGCGCACGGGCGCGGTTCGGGCGGATCCTGGGCGTGCATGTCCATGGCGCTTCGCGCTCCCTGCGGTGGGGTCGATGGGTATCGGACGGTCGATCCGGTCGGTTGTCAGGGCCCGACGGCGCTGCATGCGACCGACGGACCCTCGGGCGTCGGCGAGCGGTGACGCGGCAGCACCACGGTGAAGGTGCTGCCCCGGCCGGGCTGGCTGTTCACCGCGATGCGGCCATCCTGGCATTCCACCAGCTTGCGCGTCAGCGCGAGGCCGAGGCCGGTGCCCTCGTAGCGGCGGGCCATGCCCGAGTCGATCTGCTGGAACTCGACGAACAGGCGGTCCAGGTCCTCGCTGCGGATACCGATGCCGGTGTCGCGCACGCACAGGCGCAGGCAGTGGTCGTCCAGGGCCTCCACCTCGACGCCGACCTCGCCGCCATCCTCGGTGAACTTGACCGCGTTCGACAGCAGGTTGAACAGCACCTGCTTGAATCGCTGCCGGTCCAGCGTGACCTGCTCGATCGATCGGTCGAGCCGCCGATGCACCACGATGTGCTTCGAGCGGGCGAGCTGCTCGATCACCGCGCACACCTCCTCGACGGCCTCGGGCACGGTGAAGGTCTCGGGATAGAGCTGCATCTTGCCGGCCTCGACCTTGGACAGGTCCAGCACATCGTTGATCAGTTGCAGCAGGTGGCGGCCGCTGGACAGGATGTCGCTGACGAAACCACGCTGGCGCGGGTTCAGCGGGCCGATGCGCGGATCCAGCAGCAGCTCCGAGAATCCGATGACGCCGTTCAACGGCGTGCGCAATTCATGCGACATGTTCGCGAGGAACTCGCTCTTCAGGCGGCTCGCCTGCAGCAGCGACTGTTCGAACTGCTTGCGCGCCGTGGCATCGCGGATCGCACTGGAGACGAACACGCCGTCGTCGGTACGCAGCGGGCTCAGGCTGATCTCGACCGGAAACTCGTCGCCGTTGCGGCGCAGGCCGAACAGCCGCTGCGATGCGCCCATCGCCCGCGTGCGCGGCTGCGCGAAGAACCCGCCGCGGTGCGACAGGTGCGCCTCGCGATGCCGGGCGGGCAGCAGCATCTCGACCGAATGGCCGATCAGGTCGCCACGGTCATGACCGAACAGCGCCTCGGCCTGGGCATTGACGAAGACGATGCGGCCGTCCGGGCCGACGACGATCATCGCGTCGGGCAGGTGTTCGAGCAGATCGCCGTGGGTGGAGGCCAGCCGCAATGCGGCGGCCTGGGCAGCGGCCCGGGCCGCGTCATCGCCGCTGTCGGTGCGGGCCGGCGCAGCAGGCGGGTCCGATTCGGCGCTCACCATCGCCAGCGACGCGGCCGAAGTCGCGCATGGATTGAAACCCGATCCCGACTTGACAGATGCACGGCAGACCCTCCTCCGCGTCGTTGCCGATCCGGGCGCCACGCCGTGGGGTCGTCGGCACCTCGCCGGGCCGCGCGGCGCGGCACCCGGGCGCGAATTGACCGCGGTCAAGGATCATACGCCGCGCGCCCGCTCGGGGCGCAGACGATCGGACGCTCGGACCGCTGCGGCAGCACGCACCGACGCGTGCGTTCGGCGAAACTGCCGGATGCGACCGCGTCGCGCCCAACCCGGGCGCACGCGGACTTCGACGCTGCCGGGCGTTCACGCCTCGGGATGGCGGGCGACGGCCTCGGATTCCCGGCGCAGGCCGGGCAGGTCGAGCACCTCGATCAGCGAACCGCGGACGCGGATCATCCCCAGCATGCTGAGGCGACGCAGCATGCGCGAGAAGGTTTCCGCGGTGGAGCCGAGACGCAACGCGATGTCACGCTTGGGCTGCTTCAGGCGCACCGCCACCACGGCGTCCTCGCCGCCGGCGCCCTGCGCCAGGTTCTGCGCCTGCGCCTGTTCGAGCAGCCACGACGCGCAACGCGCCAGCGCGGTGCGGGTGACGAGCTGGTGCGCGCCCAGCGTCAACTCGCGGTTGCGTGCCGCGAGCACGGTCGCGACGGCCTGCAGCAGTTCCGGGTGGCTGGCCGAGCAGTCGAGCACCGCGTCGAGCGGAAGCTCCCACAGCACCGCGGCGCTCTCGGCGACGGCATCCTCGATGTGCAGCCCCTGCAGCCAGGCGCTGGCACAGTCGATCCACGCCACGGCGCGCACCGAACGGCTGTGCTGCAGCGCGCCGGCGCTGTTGCGGATGCCCAGGGCCACGCTGCCGCTGGTGACCAGCCACAGTGCCCGCGCCGGTTCGGTGCGGCTGAGGATCAGCGCGCCGGCGTCGAAGTGCCATTCCCGCGCCTGGAGCGCCAGCGCCGCGACCGCGGGGCGGCTGACCGATGCCGGTTCGAGCGCCTGCCCGAGCAGGGCGCTGAGCCGCCCCGTGTCGCCGGGTGGCGGCACGCGCGTCGAGGCCGTACGTACGGGGGCGGCTTGTACCGACATGGCCATGGCAACTGGTCCCGGTGGATCCTCGTGAGCTGCGCGGCCGATGGCGGCGCGCCGCGAGTATGTCGGGACCGCCCCGGCGGCCGATTGACGAGGATCAAAGCGCTTGCAGCACCCCCGGCGCGGCATGCCGGCGTCGCGAATGTCGAGAACCTCCGGGCCGCCGGGAAGACTCCCGGCGCCCCGGCCACCGCCGCGGGCTACTCGCCCAGGTAGGCGGCGCGCACCTTCGGATCGTTCAGCAGCGCCTTGGCGTCGCCGCTCATCGTCACCTCGCCGGATTCCATCACGTAGCCGCGATCGGCCAGCGACAACGCGCGGCTCGCGTTCTGCTCGACCAGCAGCACGGTGGTGCCGCGCGAATGGATGTCGGCCACGACCTCGAAGATCTTGTCGACCATGATCGGCGACAGGCCCATCGACGGTTCGTCGAGCAGCAGCACCTTCGGCCGCGCCAGCAGCGCGCGCCCCATCGCGAGCATTTGCTGCTCGCCGCCGGACATCGTGCCGGCGAGCTGGCTGCGGCGCTCCTTCAGGCGCGGGAAGATCTCGAACACCTTGTCGATGTCGGATTCGATCTCGTTGTCGTTGCGCACGAAGGCGCCCATCAGCAGGTTCTCGGTGATCGTCATGCGCGTGAAGGTGCCGCGGCCCTCCGGCACCATCACCAGCCCCTGCTTGACCAGGTCCCAGGCGCCCTGGCCGCGGATGCTGCGGCCGAGGAACTCGATGTCGCCCGCCGCCACCGGTTGCAGCCCGGTGATCGCCTTCAGCGTGGTGGTCTTGCCGGCGCCGTTGGCGCCGATCAGGCTGACGAGTTCGCCTTCCTTGACCTCGAAGGACGCGCCCTTGACCGCCTGGATGCCGCCGTAGGCCACCTTCAGCCCGCTGACCTTCAGCAATGTGTTCGCCATGTCGTCCTCCTCAATGGGCCTTGTGGCCGGCACCGAGGTAGGCCTCGATCACCTTCTCGTTGCGCTGCACCTCGGCCGCGTTGCCTTCGGCGATCTGCTTGCCGTAGTCGAGCACGGTGACGCGGTCGCACAGCCCCATCACCAGCTTCACGTCGTGCTCGATCAGCAGGATCGTGCGGCCGTCGTTGCGGATCTGGTCGATCAGTTCGCGCAGCACGACCTTCTCGGTGGCGTTCATGCCCGCCGCAGGTTCGTCGAGCGCGATCAGCTTCGGGTCGGTGGCGAGCGCGCGGGCGATCTCGAGCCGCCGCTGGTCGCCGTAGCTCAGCGTGCGCGCCTTGAACTCGGCGTACTTGCCGATGCCCACGTAGTCGAGCAGTTCCTGCGCGCGGTGGGCGATCGCCGCCTCCTCGGCCTTGAAGCTGCCGGTGCGCAGCACCGCGCCGATCAGCCCCGACTGGGTGCGGATGTGGCGGCCGACCATCACGTTCTCGAGCGCCGTCATCTCCGCGAACAGGCGGATGTTCTGGAAGGTGCGCGCGATGCCCGCCTTGGCCACCTCGTGCACCGCGCTCGGCTTGTACGGCTTGCCGCCCAGCTCGAAGGTGCCCGAATCGGGGATGTAGAGGCCGGTGATGACGTTGAAGAACGTCGTCTTGCCTGCGCCGTTGGGGCCGATCAGGCCGTAGACCTGGCCGCGCTCGATCGTCATGCCGACGTCGGACAGCGCCTGCAGCCCGCCGAAGCGCTTGGACACGGAGGCGACCTTGAGGACGATTTCTGCCATGTCGCTCTCCTTACTTCGCGGCGGCCGGCACCGGCGCCGCCTTGCCGTGCTCGGGCGACGGCCACAGGCCGCGCGGGCGCGACAGCATGATGCCGATCATCGCCAGCGCGATCAGCAACTGGCGCAGGATGGCGGCGTCGAGCCGGCCGCCGGTCATCTCCTGCAGCGGGCCGGCCACGTAGCGCAGCACTTCCGGCATCGCCGACAGCAGCAGCGCCCCGAGGATCACGCCGGGGATGTGGCCGATGCCGCCCAGCACCACCATCGCGACGATCATCACCGACTCCTGCAGGCTGAACGATTCGGGCGAGATGAAGCCCTGGAAGGTGGCGAACATCACGCCCGAGACGCCACCGAAGGTCGCCCCCATGCCGAAAGCCAGCAGCTTCATGTTGCGGGTGTTGATGCCCATCGCCTTGGCGGCGATCTCGTCCTCGCGGATCGCCATCCAGGCGCGGCCGATGCGGCTGCGCTCGAGGCGGTAGCAGACGACGACGCTGATCACGACCAGCGCGAGGAACAGGTAGTAGTAGCTCGTGACCTGCGGAATGTCGAGCCCGAACACGTTGCCCTTCTTGCCCAGATCCCAGCCGAAGATCTTGATCGAGTCGATCTGCGAGATGCCCTTCGGGCCGTTGGTGATGTTGACCGGCGCGTCCAGGTTGTTCATGAACACGCGGATGATCTCGCCGAAGCCGAGCGTGACGATCGCCAGGTAGTCGCCGCGCAGCTTCAGCGTCGGCGCGCCGAGCAGCACGCCGGCCATGCCGGCCAGGCCGGCGCCGAGCGGGATCACCGCCCACCAGGGCACGTGCAGCCCGTTCGGGAACATCGCATGCACCGCGGGGAAGGTCTCCCACAGGTGCGGCGACGCGAGCAGCGCGAACATGTAGGCGCCGACCGCGTAGAACGCGACGTAGCCGAGGTCGAGCAGGCCGGCGTAGCCGACGACGATGTTCAGGCCGAGCGCGAGCAGCATGTACAGCAGCGCGATGTCGAGGATGCGCACCCAGGCGTTGCCGGCGTGCTGCACGATCAGCGGCAGGATCAGCAGCGCGACGGCGGCGGCGAGGAAGGCGACGAGCTTGTTGCTTTTCATGTCGTGTCCCTCCGGGTCAGGCGCGGTCGGCCACGCGTTCGCCGAGCAGGCCCTTCGGCCGCAGCGTGAGCACGAGGATCAGCACGATGAACGCGAAGATGTCGGTGTAGTTGCTGCCCAGCACGCCGCCGGTCAGCGAGCCGATGTAGCCGGCGCCGAGCGATTCGATCAGCCCGAGCAGCACGCCGCCGAGCATCGCGCCCGGCAGGTTGCCGATGCCGCCGAACACCGCCGCGGTGAACGCCTTCAGCCCCGGCAGGAAACCCATCGTGTGCTGCACCGAGCCGTAGTTGGCCGCGTACATCACGCCGGCCAGCGCCGCCAGCGCCGCGCCGATCACGAAGGTGGCGGAGATGACGAAGTCAGGTCGCACGCCCATCAGCCCGGCGACGCGCGGGTTTTCGGCCGTGGCACGCATCGCGCGGCCGAGCTTGGTCTTGTTGACCAGGTACATCAGCCCGGCCAGCGTGACCGAGGTAACCACCAGGATCAGGATCTGGGTGACGTTGATCACCGCGCCGAAGACGTCGAACGGCTCGCTCGGCAGCAGGATCGGGAAGGGCTTGATGTTCGGCTTCCAGATGATCATCGCCAGCGTCTGCAGCAGCAGGCTCATGCCCATCGCGGTGATCAGCGGCGCCAGGCGCGGCGCGTTGCGCAGCGGGCGGTAGGCGATCTTCTCGATGCTGAAGTTCAGGATCGAGCAGACGACGATCGCGGCGATCAGCGACAGCAGCAGCAGCAGCCAGCCGGGCATCGTGCCCTGCAGTGCGCTGACCAGCGTCCAGCTCGTGAGGGCCCCCACCATCAGCACTTCGCCGTGCGCGAAGTTGATGAGGTTGATGATCCCGTAGACCATCGTGTAGCCGAGTGCGACCAGCGCATACACGCTGCCCAGCACCAGACCGTTGATGATCTGTTGGATGAAAGTATCCATCTGAGGTCTCCAGGGGGTCAATGCGGGCCGCCTGCGGTGCAGGAGGCGGCGGCCTCGGTTGGTCTTGGCACGGGGCCCAGGGCGACCGATCCCACTCTCGTAGCAAAAAGCCCGCCGCATTTCTGCAGGCGGGCTCGTCTTTCACCATCAAGTCACCGAGCGGGGCGGATTCTAGGGTCAAGGTGCCACGAATGAAATTCAGACTTACGAGCAGTCGAAAACGCGAATCGACCAAAATCAAGCCGGTTCACGATGATTTATTCGCCTCGTCGTTCAGTCGCCGCAGTTCCGCCAGCCGCTCGCCGATGCGGATCTCGAGACCGCGCGGCGCCGGTTCGTAGAAGCGCTGTTCGTCCATGTCGTCCGGCCAGTAGCGCTCGCCGGCAGCGAATGCACCGGCTTCGTCATGGGCGTAGCGGTAGCCGCGCCCGTAGTCCAGCCCCTTCATCAGCCGGGTCGGTGCATTGCGCAGGCGCAGCGGCACCTCGCGGGTGCCATCCTTGGCGACAAACGCCCGCGCAGTGTTCCAGGCCTTGTACACAGCATTCGACTTGGGCGCGATCGCCAAGTAGACGACGGCCTGCGCCAGCGTCAGTTCGCCCTCGGGCGAGCCGAGGCGCTCGTAGGTCTCGGCGGCATCGAGCGCGAGACGCAGCGCGCGCGGGTCGGCCAGGCCGATGTCCTCGCTCGCCATGCGAACCAGTCGGCGGGCGGCGTAGCGCGGGTCGACGCCGCCGTCGAGCATGCGCACGAACCAGTACAGCGCCGCGTCCGGGTCGGAGCCGCGCACCGCCTTGTGCAGCGCGGAAATGGTGTCGTAGAACTGCTCGCCGCCCTTGTCGTAGCGCCGCAGCTGCTCGCCGAGCGACTTTTCGAGCATGTCCTCGTCGATCTCGGTGACGCTGCCGGCGCTGGCGACCAGGTTCTCGTAGGCGTTGAGCAGCCGCCGGGCGTCGCCATCGGCGTAAGCGACGAGCCGCCGGCGCGCCGAGTCGGCGAGCGGCGGCGCGCCGAGCAGGTCGCTGCCACGCTGCAGCAGGCGCTCCAGTTCGGCGTCGCCCAGGCTCTTGAGCACGTGCACGGTGGCGCGCGACAGCAGCGCGGAGTTGAGCTCGAACGACGGGTTCTCGGTCGTGGCGCCGATGAAGGTCAGCAGCCCGGATTCGACGTGCGGCAGGAAGGCGTCCTGCTGGCTCTTGTTGAAGCGGTGCACCTCGTCGACGAACAGCACGGTGCGACGGCCCTGCCCCTGCGCCACCAGCGCACGTTCGACCGCCTCGCGGATCTCCTTGACGCCGCCCAGCACGGCCGATATTGCGAGGAACTGGGCGTCGAATGCGTCGGCCATCAGCCGCGCCAGCGTGGTCTTGCCGGTGCCGGGCGGCCCCCACAGGATCATCGAATGCAGCCGGCCCGACTCGAACGCCACGCGAAGCGGCTTGCCGGCGCCCAGCAGGTGCTTCTGGCCGATCACGTCGGCGAGGTGACGGGGCCGCAGGCGCTCGGCAAGCGGGACGCCGGGTGCGGCGGCGGTGGCGGCGCTTGTTGCAGCGTGGGTGCCGTCGGCATCGGCGTCGGACGGGAACAGGCTCATGCCGACGATTGTGGCAGTGGCCCAGCGGCGCACGGGGCTGCGGCCCGCGGCCCGGCGCGGGGCCACGGTGCCGCTCGGCTACTGCTCGATCACGTCGGCACCCGGCGGCGGCGTGAACTTGAATGCGTCGGCCGCCACCGGCACGTTCACTTCCAGCCCGCCGAACTGCAGCGACGAGCGCTGGCCGAAGCCGTCGGTGATCTCGATCGCGGCAAGCGCCTTGCTGCGGAAACCGATGCGCAGCGACTGGAACGCGCCTTCCTTGACCTTCGGCTTGGCCTCGACCCAGTCCAGCCCGTCGCGCGCCGGAAGCGCGGACAGGTCGAAGTCACGCTCCAGGTCGGAGCCCGACAGCAGGGCCGCGGGCGTGGCGCCCAGCGCCTTCGAGAACGGCCGCGAGCTGACCTGGTTCAGGTCGGTGTCGTAGATCCAGACCTTGCGGCCGTCGGCGACGATGAGCTGCTCGAACGGCTTCGTGTACGCGAATCGGAAGCGGTTCGGGCGCGAAAACTCGAAGCTGCCGCTCGACGACTTGGTCTTGCTGCCATCCGGCGAAGTGACGGTCTGGGTGAACGACGCGCGGCCGGACTTGGCGTCGCGAACGAAATCGCGCAGCGTGTCGACGGCATCGGCCTGCGCCGCGGCGGCCGACAGCACGAGCGCCGCAGCGCACAGGAGCTTTCTCGCAAGAAGACGCCGGTCCGCCCCAGGTTTTCTCGATCCCCGCGGGGGGTGGGATGGGCGCAGCCCGGACCAGGGGGCGCTCATTCGTTGCGCGCCGGGACGATGATGTCGCGGTTTCCGTTGGTGGCCATACCCGATACGAGGCCGGACTTCTCCATTTGTTCCAGCAATCGGGCGGCGCGGTTGTATCCGATGCGCAAATGGCGTTGCACGAGCGAAATCGATGCGCGCTTGTGCTGCAGCACGATCGCCACCGCCTGGTCGTACATCGGGTCGGACTCGCCGCCGCCGGCGCCCGCGTCACCGGCCGGCAGGTCGCCGCCGTCGCCGTCGAGCACGCCGCCCTCGAGGATGCCCTCGATGTAGTTCGGCTCGCCCTGCGTCTTCAGGTACTCGACGACGCGGTGCACCTCGTCGTCGCTGACGAAGGCGCCGTGCACCCGCACCGGCAGCCCGGTGCCCGGCGACAGGTACAGCATGTCGCCCTGGCCGAGCAGCGCCTCGGCGCCCATCTGGTCGAGGATGGTGCGGCTGTCGATCTTGCTGCTGACCTGGAACGACAGCCGCGTCGGGATGTTGGCCTTGATCAGGCCGGTGATCACGTCCACGCTCGGCCGCTGCGTCGCGAGGATCAGGTGGATGCCGGCGGCGCGCGCCTTCTGCGCCAGCCGCGCGATCAGTTCCTCGATCTTCTTGCCGACCACCATCATCAGATCGGCCAACTCGTCGATCACGACGACGACGAAGGGCAGCCGCTCCAGCGGCTCCGGCTCCTCCGGCGTCAGGCTGAACGGGTTCGGAAGCTTCTCGCCGCGTTCCGCCGCCTCGGCGATCTTCTTGTTGAAGCCGCCGAGGTTGCGCACCCCGTGCTTGCTCATCAGCTTGTAGCGCCGCTCCATCTCGCCGACGCACCAGTTCAGCGCGTTGGCGGCCTGCTTCATGTCGGTGACGACCGGCGCCAGCAGGTGCGGGATGCCCTCGTAGACGCTCATCTCGAGCATCTTCGGGTCGATCAGGATCAGCCGCACGTCGCGCGCCTCGGCCTTGTAGAGCAGCGACAGGATCATCGCGTTGATGCCCACCGACTTGCCCGAACCGGTGGTGCCGGCCACCAGGCAGTGCGGCATCTTGGCGAGATCGGCGACGACCGGCGCGCCGACGATGTCCTTGCCCAGGCCCATCGTGAGCTGCGAGGCGGCGTCGTGGTAGATCTGCGAGCCGAGGATCTCCGACAGCCGGATCATCTGGCGCTTGCTGTTCGGCAGCTCGAGCGCCATCGTCGTCTTGCCGGGGATGGTCTCGACGACGCGGATGCTGACCAGGCTGAGCGAACGCGCCAGGTCCTTCGCCAGCCCGACGATCTGCGAGCCCTTGACGCCGGTGGCCGGCTCGATCTCGTAGCGGGTGATCACCGGCCCGGGCGACGCGGTGACCACGCGCACCTCGACGCCGAAGTCCTTCAGCTTCTTCTCGATCAGCCGCGAGGTCATCTCCAGCGTCTCGGGCGTCACGCTGCTCTCGATGCGCTGCGGCGCGGCGTCGAGCAGGTCGACCTGCGGCAGCTTGGTGTCCGCAAGTTCGGTGAACAGCGGCTTCTGCCGCTCCTTGACGACGCGCGCGCTCTTGGGCACCTCGACCACCGCCGGCTCGATGACGATCGGCGCGTGCTCTTCCTTCAACTGGTGCTCGACCTCGATCACCTTCTCGCGCTCGCGCAGCGCCTGTTCACCGAGGCGCGCATCCTCCGCGCGCTCGATGCGCTCGACGCGGCGCTCCTTCAGCGCCTCGATGCGCGCGCCGATGCGCTCGGCCACGCGCAGCCACGAGAAGCGGAACGCCATCGCCAGGCCCGTCACCAGCGCCGCGATCCACAGCACGCCCGAACCGGCAAAGCCGAACAGGCGCATGCTGGTCGGCCCGAGGGTGTAGCCGAGCACGCCGCCGGCATGCCCGCCCGGCAGGCGCGATTCCCACTGGTACATGCGCGTCCATTCGAGCGCGGCGCTGGCGCACAGCAGCAGCACGATGCCGCACCAGAACATCCAGGCCGGGCGCTGCGGCGGGGGCGTCTGCTCCGGATCGTCGGCCCGCAGCACGCGCGCCAGCCCGCCGAGCCACGCGCGAGCCGCGATCAGCATCAGCCACCAGGCCGAATAGCCGCCGAGGAAGAACGACAGGTCGGAGAACCAGGCACCGACCGCGCCGGCCTTGTTGTGCGGCAGGTTCACCGAGCCCGAGGTCGAGAACGCCGCGTCGGCCGGATCGTGGGTGACGAGCGCCAGCAGCGCGAGCAGCCAGACCACGCCGCCAGCCAGCAGCAGGAGCTGCAGCTTCCACGCGGCGATCGGCGGCGCCGGCGGCGGCGCGGCCGGCGTACGGTTGCGGTTGCGGGTGTAGGTGGGCGCTGGCGCGGCCGCGGGAGGGGCGGTGGTCGCCCCGGCGTCGGAGCGCAACGAACCGAGCGGGAAGGTCATCCGGCGATTGTGGCCGATCGATCCCGCCGGATCGAGGGGGCGGCGCAGCCCAGCCGCGCCGATGGACCGGCCGGCGTCAGCACCGGCCCGGCGTTCAGGCGAGCCGTTCCTTGATGATCACCGAGCCGTTTTCCTGGGTCTCGACCATGCCGCGCTCTTCGAGATCCTTCATGACGCGGCTGACCATCTCGCGCGACGCGCCGACGACCTTGGCCAGATCCTGGCGCGAGACCTTGTTGCGGATCAGCTTGACGCCGCCGATCTCCTCGGCCATGTCCAGCAGCGTGCGGGCGACGCGGCCGTAGACATCGAGCAGCGCAAGCGATTCGATCTGGCGATCGGCGTTGCGCAGCCGCTGGACCAGGCCGCGCATGATCGCGTACGACAGGCTGGAGTTCTCCGGCAGGCAGCGCGCGAACTCCGCACGCCCGAGGATCAGCATGTCGGTCTGTACCTCGGATCGCACCGTGGCCGAATGCGGCTCGTTGTCGATCAGGCTCATCTCGCCGACATAATCGCCCGGCTGCAGCACGGCGAGGATCACCTCCCGCCCGCGCGAATCCGCCGTCAGCACGCGGGCCCGGCCGGTCAGCAGGATGAACAGCGCATTCGATTTGCGGCCGTGTTCGACGATGATCTCGCCGCGACGGAAGCGCCGCTTGACCACGCTGTCGGCGATGCCCTGCGCCTGGTCGTTGGTGAGCATCGAGAACAGCGGTACCCGACGAATCAGATCGAGGTTCGACAGCATTGCCATGCCAAGACTCCTGAGTCTCTGTTATTCGGTGGGGCTGTACTTTTCACGGCCCCTAGCATTTCACTATTGTCGTCATTGTCACCTTTGAACGGCCCGCGGAACTACCGCATGTAAGACTGCCATTTCAACGATCGATAGCTGCCATGACCGAAAACACCCGCCACGCCCGCGTCCTGATCCTCGGATCCGGCCCGGCCGGCTACTCTGCCGCCATCTACGCCGCCCGCGCCAACCTGCAGCCGGTGCTCGTCACGGGCCTCGCCCAGGGCGGCCAGCTGATGACGACCACCGACGTCGACAACTGGCCCGCCGACGTCGACGGCGTGATGGGCCCGGACCTGATGCAGCGCTTCCAGCAACACGCCGAGCGCTTCAAGACGGAGATCGTGTTCGACCACGTCAACCAGGTCGACTTCTCGAAGCGCCCGTTCACGCTCACCGGCGACGCCGGAAGCTACACCTGCGATGCGCTGATCATCGCGACCGGCGCGTCGGCGAAGTACCTCGGGCTGCCGTCGGAACAGACCTTCATGGGCCGCGGCGTCAGCGGCTGCGCCACCTGCGACGGTTTCTTCTACCGCGAGCAGGAGGTCTGCGTGGTCGGCGGCGGCAACACCGCGGTCGAGGAGGCGCTGTACCTGTCGAACATCGCCAGCAAGGTGCACCTGATCCACCGTCGCGACAAGTTCCGCGCCGAGGCGATCCTGATCGACAAGCTGCACGACAAGGCCGCCGCCGGGCGTGTGCAACTGCACCTGTGGAGCACGCTCGACGAAGTGCTTGGCGACGCCCGCGGCGTCAACGGCGTGCGCCTGCGCAACACCCAGGACGGCAGCCTGACCGACCTGCCGGTGCACGGCTGCTTCATCGCGATCGGCCACCAGCCCAACACCGACATCTTCAAGGGCCAGATCGAGATGAAGGACGGATACATCGTCACCCGCAGCGGGCTGAACGGCTTCGCGACGATGACGAGCGTGCCCGGCGTGTTCGCGGCCGGGGACGTGCAGGATCACGTCTACCGGCAGGCGATCACCAGCGCCGGCACCGGCTGCATGGCCGCGCTGGACGCGCAACGCTTCCTGGAGCAGTGATCCGCGAGCGGGTTGGCGGCTCGCAGATTCTGGCTATAATCGTCGTCTTTGCCGAAAACGGCAGTGCGGCCTTTGCGGCGCCGGGAGTGCGATGACCGTCAGGGCTCCAGCAGCCCGGCCCGTCGGGACTCCAGGAGCCCCGACAGCGCACCGGCCTCGGCGCCGAGCCCCGCGAGATGCCCCGAACGGCGTCGACGGAGCGCCCGCCGCGGCCGCACGAGCAACCCAGTAGCGAACGGAGAAGCGTCATGGCACGCGTCTGTCAGGTCACGGGCAAGCGCCCGATGGTGGGAAACAACGTTTCCCACGCAAACAACAAGACGAAGCGTCGGTTCCTGCCCAACCTGCAGTACCGCCGCTTCTGGCTCGAGAACGAGAACCGCTTCATCCGCCTGCGCGTGTCGAACGCCGCGCTGCGCCTGATCGACAAGGTGGGCATCGATCAGGTCGTCGCCGACCTGCGTGCCCGCGGTGAAATCTGAGCCGGGAGCACATCATGGCCAAAGGTGGACGCGAAAAGATCAAGCTGGAATCGACCGCCGGCACCGGTCACTTCTACACGACCGACAAGAACAAGAAGACCACGCCGGAAAAGCTGGAGATGATGAAGTTCGATCCGAAGGCTCGAAAGCACGTCATCTACAAGGAAATCAAGCTCAAGTAAGCAACCCGGTCGATCCACCGCTTCGGCGGTGATCGCCCCCTCGACCCGCCCGCGACTGGCCCTGCCAGACCCGCCCGGCGGGTTTTTTCGTGCCCGCCGGTCCGGCGGACTTTGGTCACATCGCCCCACCCGGGTCTTTGACGGCGTCGCCCTTTGCGACACCATCGGCGTCCGTTCCGCGCGCCGAGAGGTTGCCGTCATGCCCACCACCCGCCGTTTCCGATCCGCCGCGCTGGCCGCGGCGCTGACCCTGTCCTTGCCGTGGCTGTCCGGGCTGGGCGGCTGCGCGGCGCCGGGTGCCGGCGGCGCGCCTGCCGCCGCGGCACCCGCTTCCGCCGCGAGTGCGCCGGCGGTCGCAGTCGCCCCGTCACCGCCGCCGCCGGCGCCACCCGTCGCGTTCGCCGACGCGGTCGCGCGCGCCGGGGAACGCCTGATCGCCGACGCCCGCGGCCAGCTCGGCGAGGGCCCGCGCGACGTCATCATCGACCCGCTGATCGACGCCAGCACCGGCGCCCAGACCGGCGGCACGGTGCAGATGGGCGAGCAACTCGTCGCACTGCTCAAGGCCCGCGCACCGAACTGGAGCGTCAAGCCGCTGACGCGCCAGAACCTGTCGAACGGGCCGCTGCTGGTGATCGGCACGCTGACCGCGATCAACACCCGCAACGTGGCCACCGAAACGGCCGACGCATTCCGCCTGTGCGTCGTGCTGATCGATCTGCGTACCGGCAAGCTGATCGCCAAGCGCGTGGACCGGGCGACCGTCGAGACAGTCAACGCCGAGCCGACGCCGTTCTTCCGCGACAGCCCGACCTGGCACCGCGACCGCACCATCGTCGCCTACATCAAGTCATGCCAGGGCAGCTCTCCAGGTGACTCGATCGACCCGGCGTACCTGCTGCGCCTGCCCGCCGCGGCGCTGCTGAACGAGGCCATCCTCGCCTACGGCGACGGCCGCCACGCGGACGCAGCGCGGCTGTACAAGGATGCCCTGCTGATCGGTGAACCGGACGACCTGCGCGCGCTGAACGGGCTCTACCTGACGAGCTGGAAGCTGAACCGCCGCAAGGACGCCGCGGACGCATTCAGCCGCATCGTCGCCGCCGGGCTCGAAGCGAAGCGCCTGCCGGTCAAGCTGCTGTTTTCGCCGGCGACGACCAATCTGCTGCCCGTCGCCGACCTGCAGGCGCAGTACGGCCTGTGGCTGCGCGAGGTGGCACAGCACGCGGCCGCCGGCAGCGCCTGCCTGAAGGTCGTCGGCCACACCAGCCGGACCGGGTCGCCCAGCGCCAACGAGGTCCTGTCGCAGAAGCGCGCCGCGGTGATCGAACAGCAGCTCGAGAAGCTGAACCGCAAGCTCGCCACGCGCGTCACCGCCGAAGGCGCCGGATCACGCGAAACACTGATCGGCCTGGGCACCGACGACCTGCGCGACGCGCTGGACCGGCGTGTCGAATTCCGCGTCGTCGACTGCAGCAGCTGAGCGGGGTGCGGCCGCGGCACATCCGCCCCATCGCGCCGCCACCATGAAAGACGCCGGCCGGCGCCGCTTTCGCGGTGCCGGCCGGCGTGTACGGATCAGCGGCCGGTGTCAGCTCAGGCGCGCGCGGCCCGCAGCTTCAGCGCGAAGTCCTGCAGCGTCGCGACGCCGCTCTCCTCCGCCTTGCGGCACCAGGCCTGCAGGTCGGCGACGAGCTGCTCGGCCGACACGTTGGTGCGGGTCCAGAGCTGGCGCAGCTCTTCGCGCATCGCCACCAGCTTGGACAACCGGTCGCTCTGGGCACAGGCGTTCGCCACCTGGAGCTTCACGCCGCTCGGGATCTTGTCCTCGTCGCGGTGCAGCCAGCGCTTGGCCTGCAGCATGTCCTTCCAGCGGGCGGTGTTCTCGCCGCCCTCGGCCTTCAGGCGCGCCAATTCGGAGTGGCAGGCATCGCGCAGGTGCGCTGCGTACTTGGCCATGACCTCGTAGCGGTTGGCGATGATCGCCTCCAGCGTCTGCGAATCGGCCACCGCCTTCACGTCACCGAGCTTGAGCATCGGCGGCGTCTTGCGGACTTTGGCCAGGCCGACCATTTCCATCGCGCGGATGTAACCCCAGCAGAGGTCGAACTCGTAGGGCTTGACCGAGAACTTGGCCGAGGTCGGGTAGGTGTGGTGGTTGTTGTGCAGCTCTTCGCCGCCGATCAGGATGCCCCAGGGCGACACGTTGGTCGACGCGTCCGGCGCCTCGAAGTTGCGGTAGCCCCACCAGTGGCCCAGGCCATTGATGATGCCGGCCGCGGTGATCGGGATCCACAGCATCTGCACCGCCCACACCGTGGCGCCGATCGCGCCGAACAGCATCAGGTCGATGATCAGCATCAGCCCGACGCCCTGCCAGGAGAAGCGGCTGTACAGGTTGCGCTCGATCCAGTCATCCGGCACGCCGTGGCTGAACTTGGACACCGTCTCGGCATTGGCCGCCTCGACGCGGTACAGCTCGGCGCCTTCCAGCAGCACCTTGCGGATGCCGCGCGTCTGCGGGCTGTGCGGGTCGTCCACGGTCTCGCACTTGGCGTGGTGCTTGCGGTGCACCGCCACCCATTCGCGCGTCACCATGCCGGTGCCGAGCCACAGCCAGAAACGGAAGAAGTGGGAGGGGATCGCGTGCAGGTCGAGCGCGCGGTGGGCTTGCGCGCGGTGCAGGAAGATCGTCACCCCGGCGATCGTCAAGTGCGTGGTCACGAGGGTGTACAGAACAACTTCCCACCACGTCGTCTCGATCAGTCCGTGGGCCAGCCACTGCACCAGCCCGTCCCACAGCGTCATCAAACCGTTCATTGAATCTCTTTCAGGCCGCCAGAACGACGACCAGCGAATTGTAAGGGAGACCCCTTATCAAGACCCCTGAATATGGCGGGTCTCACCCCTTCGACTCGACGAATGTGGTAGTGCTTTGATCCGTCTCAACCCGTGGCCGCCTCACGAACCGGATGCGGACAGTGCGGGTTCGCGCGGTCGCGCCGCTCAGCGGCGCTCCCAGACTGCCGCGAAGAAGCCGTCCGTTGCGTGCCGATGCGGCCACAAGCGCAGGTGATCGCCCGCCACCAGCGCCTCCGCCTGCCCGGCGTGGGCGCGCTGCAGCGCCTCGGCGGCCGACAGCACGGCAAAGGTCTCGCCATGCGCCGCGGTGAACGCGGCGGCGATCGCCTCGTTCTCGGCGCGCAGCAGGCTGCAGGTCGCGTAGACCAGCCGGCCGCCGGGCTTCAGCAGCCGCGCGGCGCTGTCGAGGATCGCCTGCTGCTTGACCACCAGTTCGGCCACCGACTGCGGCGACTGGCGCCACTTCAGGTCGGGGTTGCGCCGCAGCGTGCCGAGCCCGGAGCACGGCGCGTCCACCAGCACGCGGTCGATCTTGCCGGCCAGGCGCTTGATGCGGTCGTCGCGCTCGTGCGCGATCTGCACCGGGTAGACGTTCGACAGCCCGCTGCGCGCGAGCCGCGGCTTCAGTGCCGCCAGCCGGTGGCCGGAGGTGTCGAAGGCGTACAGACGCCCGGTGTTGCGCATCGACGCGCCGAGCGCCAGCGTCTTGCCGCCGGCGCCGGCGCAGAAGTCGACGACCATCTCGCCGCGCTTCGCATCGACCAGCAGCGCGAGCAACTGGCTGCCCTCGTCCTGCACCTCGACCTCGCCGCCGGTGAACAGCGGCAGCTTGTTCAGCGCCGGCTTGCCCTGGATGCGCAGCCCCCATGGGGAAAACGGCGTGTCGGCCGCGTCGATGCCGTCGGCGGCCAGTGCCGCCCGGGCATCGTCGCGCCGCGTCTTCAGCGTGTTGACGCGCAGGTCCAGCGGCGCCACCGCGTCCAGGCTGGCGACCAGCGGCTCGAAGTCGTCGCCCAGTTCGGCGGCCAGCGCGGTCGCCAGCCAGTCCGGCAGGTTGTGCCGCAGCCGCTCCGGCAGCGACGCCGGATCGACCGCGCGCACCGACGACCACCATGCCTGCTCGGCGTCGCTGAGCGCGGCGCGCAGGAAGCCATCGTTGCCCTGCCAGCCGAGCACGGCCAGGCGGCGCTCCATCTCGCCCTTGCCGGACTGCGCCAGGTGCTGGTACAGCAGGCGGCGGCGCAGCACCGCGTAGGTGGTTTCGGCCAGCGTGTGGCGCTCGCGCGCGCCCAGCGCACGTTGTTCGCGGAAGAACGCCGAGACCACGGCGTCGGCCGGCTGGTCGAAGCGAAGCACCCGGTGAAGCAGTTCGGTGGCGAGTTCGAGCAGGGCGTGGGGGTGCATGGGGGCGGGATTATCCTTGCCGGCCCGCCCATGAACCCGACCTGGCCCCACGCTTGAGTTCGCTGCTGTCGCACCTGCGCGCCCGGCCGCGCCTGGGCTGGTCGATCGCGATCGGCACGCTCGCCGGCGTGGCGGTGCCGGAAGTCACCACCGTCGTCGGCCGGTTGCTGGTCGGCTGGAACGCCGCCGTCTGGCTCTATATCGCGCTGACGCTGTCGGCCATGCTTCGCGCCGACCACGACCGGATGCGCCACGCGGCGCGCGTGCATTCCGAAGGACTCGCGATCGTGTCGACAGTCATCATCGGCGCGGCCATCGCGAGCTTCGCCGCGATCGTGCTCGAGCTGGCGGCGGGCAAGGCCAGCGGCGGCAGCCGGGCGTTGTCGCAGGTGCTGTTCACGCTGGCGACGGTGGCGGGTTCGTGGCTGCTGGTACCCGTGCTGTTCACGCAGAACTACGCCAGCCGGTACTACGGCAACGAACACCACGGGGGCCTGCAGTTCCCCGGGCTGGAAGCGTCCAATCCGCCCGACTACCTCGACTTCCTGTATTTCTCGTTCACGATCGCGGTCGCGTCGCAGACCGCGGACGTGGTCGTCACCTCGCGCCCGATGCGCCGGCTGGTGCTGACGCAATCGGTGCTGTCGTTCGTGTTCAACACGACGATCCTGGCGCTGACGATCAACATCGCCGCCGGCCTGTTCTGAGCCGCACGGCGACGCTCACGAGCGTTCCGGGCCGGTTGCTCGGCGATCCCGTCAGAGGGTGAGAGGCAATCCGGCGTGGCCGAGCAGACCCGCCGGGCGGCCCCAATCTAGGCGCAAAGCACAGCCGTAGCTCGGGCTACGGCGAGCATTTGCAACGACGAGTGGGGGCGTTCGGTGGGGATGAGCGGCCATGGCGGATGGCCTCTCACCCTCTCAGAGCAGCCACTGCGGCTCGCCGCGGACATGACTGACGATGCCGCCCTCGACGCGCAGTTCGTCGCGCACCAGCCAGCCGAGCGCGCGCGGGTACAGCAGGTGCTCGCGCTCCAGCACGCGCGCCGCCAGCGCCTGCGGCGTGTCGCCGGGAAGCACCGGCACCGCCGCCTGCGCGACGATCGGGCCGTGGTCGAGTTCGGGCGTCACGAAATGCACCGTCGCGCCCGCGAACTTGCAGCCCGCCTCGATCGCCCGCGCATGCGTGTTCAGCCCGGTGAAGGCCGGCAGCAGCGACGGGTGGATGTTGAGCAGCCGCCCCTCGTAGCGGCGCACGAACCCGGTCGTCAGGATGCGCATGAAGCCCGCCAGCGCAACCACGTCCGGCGCGTGCGCGTCGATCGCGGCGGCGAGCGCGGCGTCGAAGGCCTCGCGGTCGGCGTGCGCGCGGTGGTCGAGCGCGATGGTCGGGATGCCCTGGGAGCGCGCCCAGACCAGCCCAGCGGCGTCCGGCCGGTTGCTCGCCACCGCGGCGATGCGCGCGGGCCAGCGCTCGTCGCGGCAGGCGCGGGCGATCGCCTCCAGGTTGGAGCCGCGGCCGGAGATCAGGATGACGATGTTCTTCATGGAGTCGGGCCACGCGCCCCGCCATGCGCCCAGGGGGCCGGGAGTGTAGCCGCCACCTACAATGCGCCCCCGATCCGCAGCCGAGCCGCCGGCCGGCCGCAGCGCCCCGCTGCGCCGCGGCGGCCCCTTCCCCGCCATGACCGAACGCGTTCTCACCGGCATCACCACCACCGGCACGCCGCACCTGGGCAACTACGTCGGCGCGATCCGTCCGGCCATCGCGGCCAGCCGCGAGCCGGGCGTCGAGAGCTTCCTGTTCCTCGCCGACTACCACGCGCTGATCAAGTGCGACGACCCCGACCGCGTCGACCGCTCTCGGCTGGAGATCGCCGCCTGCTGGCTCGCTGCCGGGCTCGACCCCGAGCGCGTCACCTTCTACCGCCAGAGCGACATCCCCGAGACGCCCGAGCTGACCTGGCTGCTGACCTGCGTCACGGCCAAAGGCCAGATGAACCGCGCGCATGCCTACAAGGCCGCGACCGACGCCAACGAGGCCGCCGGCGAGGACGCCGACGCCGGCATCACGATGGGCCTGTACTGCTACCCGATCCTGATGGCGGCCGACATCCTGCTGTTCAATGCGCACCGCGTGCCGGTCGGGCGCGACCAGGTCCAGCACATCGAGATGGCGCGCGACGTGGCGCAACGCTTCAACCACCTGTACGGCCGCGGGCGCGAGCTGTTCGTGCTGCCGCGCGCCGAGATCGAGGAAAGCGTCGCGATGCTGCCCGGGCTCGACGGCCGGAAGATGTCGAAGAGCTACGACAACACGATCCCGCTGTTCGAGGGCGGCGCCCGCGCGCTGCGCGAGGCGATCGCGCGCATCGTGACCGACTCGCGCCTGCCCGGCGAACCGAAGGACCCCGACGGCGCGGCGCTGGTGACGATCCACGACGCCTTCGCCGGCACGGCCGAGCGCGACGACTTCCATGCCGACCTGCGCGCCGGCCTCGGCTGGGGCGACGCGAAGCAGCGCGTCGCGGCGCTGATCGAGACGCACGTCGGCCCGATGCGCGAACGCTACGCCGAGCTGATGGCGCACCCGGAGCGCATCGAAGCGGTGCTGCTGGAAGGCGCCCGCAAGGCACGCGCCAGCGCCGCGCCGCTGCTGGCCGAGCTGCGCCATGCCGTCGGGCTGCGGCCGATGCAGGCGATCGCCCCGGCGGCGCCAGCCGCAGCGGCCGGCGCCGAGCGCCCGGCCAAGGCCGCGCTGCCGGTGTTCAAGCAGTACCGCGAAGCGGACGGCCGCCACCACTTCAAGCTGGTCGCCGTGGACGGCACGACGCTGCTGCAGAGCCTCGGGCTGGCCGACGGCCGCGAGGCCGGCGGCTGGGTGCGGCGGCTGCGCGCCGAAGGCACCGGGGCGCTCGATCCGGCGCCCATCGACTGGGCCGCGAGCGCCGCACGCAGCGAGGTCGAGCCGGCACTGGCGGCGCTGGCCGCCGCGCACGCGGCCGCGGCCGCCACCGAGTGACCGCCGCGACGGCGACACGGCCCATGGCCGGCATCCACATCACCGACATCGAGTCCGCCATCAACTGGTGGCGCGACCGCCATCCGTCGCCCGACGGCATCACCGCCTGCGCCGAGGTGCGCGCGCTGGCCGAGGTGTACGCGCTGATGGTGTACTACCACGAGCTGCATTGCGACGAGGACACGATGCCGGCGAAGGCGCACGACGCCTGGCTCGCCTGGTATGCCACCACGCCGGACGCACCCTGCATCGCGATCTGCTCGACGAGCCAGGGCGACGCCGTCTGCAAGGGCTGCGGCCGGCGCTTCGACGAGGTGCAGAACTGGACCGTGATGACGCCTGGCGAGAAGCGTGCGTGCTGGCGGCGCATCACGATGGAAGGCACGGCCTGGCGCTTCAACCGCTATGCGGAGCGGGCGACCGAGCCCGGCGGCGCGGCGCCCACGGCGGCAACCACCCGCGTCTCTGCGCCCACGCCGGAGCCCGCACCCGCTCCGCCGGCGGCGGAAGAATCCAGCCCGCTCCCCACTCCCGCCCCCGGCCCGCCCGCTTGAGCGCCCCCGGTCTCGTCGCCAGCGCGCGGCGGATCCTGCCGCTCGCCTGGCCGGTGTTCATCGGCCAGCTCGCGGTGGTCGCGTTCAGCACGATGGACACGATGATGGTCGGCCGCCACTCGGCGCTCGACCTGGCCGCGCTGGCGATCGGCGGCGCCGCCTACATCACGATCTTCGTCGGCTCGATGGGCGTGGTGCTCGCGATCGGCCCGATCACCGGCCAGCTGTTCGGCGCCCGCCGCCTGCCCGAAGCCGGCCGGCAGTTCCAGCAGGCGCTGTGGCTGGCGCTGATGCTCTCGGTGCCGGGCTTCGCCGCGCTGTTCTGGCCGGACCCGTTCCTGTGGCTCGCGCGCGCCACGCCCGAGGTCGCCGAGCGGGTGCGCGGCTACCTGGCGGCGCTGGCCTTCGCATTGCCGCCGGCGCTGCTGTTCACGGCGTTCCGCGGCTTCAACACCGCGGTGTCGCGGCCGAAGGTGGTGATGCTGCTGCAGGTGGCGGCGCTGCTGCTGAAGCTGCCGCTGAACGCCGTGCTGGTTTTCGGCGTGGAGCTGCCGGCCCTCGGGCTGCGCACGCCGTCGCTCGGCGCACCCGGCTGCGGCATCGCCACCGCCATCGTCACCGGCGCGCAATGGCTCGCCGCCTGGACGCTGTGGCGGCGCGACCCGTTCTACGCCGACTTCGGCCTGCACGGCCGCCACCGGGCGGCGCCCGATGGCCCGAGCCTCGCGGCACTGCTGCGGCTGGGCATCCCGATGGGGCTGGCGATCGGCATCGAGGTCACCGGCTTCACCTTCATGGCGTTCTTCATCTCGCGGCTCGGCGCCACCGCGGTCGCCGGGCACCAGATCGCGGTCAACCTCGTGTCGCTGATGTTCATGATGCCGCTGGCGCTGGCCAACGCGACCAGCACGCTGGTGGCGCAGCACATCGGCGCCGGCGACCGGCGGGATGCGCGGCGCACCGGCTGGCACGGGCTGCAGCTCGGCGTCGGCGTGTCGGCGGCGGTCGGCGCGGCGGTGTACCTGGCGCGCGAGCCGATCGTGCGCACCTACACCGGCGACGACCACCGCGATGCCGCTGCTCGCCTGGGTGATGCTGTTCCACGTCGCCGACGCGGCGCAGACGCTGGCCGCCTTCACGCTGCGCGCCTACCGGATCGCCACCGTGCCGATGCTGATCTACGCCACCGCGATCTGGGGCATCGGCCTCGGCGGCGGCTACACCGTGGCCTTCGACCTCACCGGCTGGACGCCGCCGGCGCTGCGCGGCGCGACCGGCTTCTGGTCGGCCGCGACGGCCGGGCTCAGCGTCGCCGGCGCGGGGCTGGCGGGTTTCCTGGCGTGGGTGCTGCGGCAGCAGCGCGGCCACGAGCGGGCGGCGGAAGCCGGGCGCCGCGCCGTCGTCGACTGACGGTCAGGCCGCCAGCGGCAGCTCGATCACGAAGCAGCTCCCGCCGCCCGCGCGCGCCTCGCAACGCACGCTGCCGGCGTGGCGCTCGGCGATCTGCTTGACAAGGCTCAGGCCGAGACCGACACCCCCGGCCTGCTCGGCATGGCCGGGCAGGCGGTAGAACGGCTCGAAGATGCGCGTTCGCATCGCCTCGGGCACGCCCGGGCCGCGGTCGCAGACGCGGATCTCGGCGCGCCTGTCCGCCGCGGACGAAGTGCGCCCCACCGTCACCCGCACGTCGCTGCCGCCGTAGCGGCGCGCGTTCTCGAGCAGGTTGCGCAGCGCACGGCGCAGCAGCCGTTCGTCGCCCGCCACCGTCAGTGATTCACCCTCGACGACGGCGTCGACCGCCGACGCCTGCTCGGCGGCCATCGCCAGCAGATCGACGCGTTCGTGCTGCTCCAGCGCCTGCAGCGCATCGAGCCGGCTGGCGAGCAGCACTTCCTCGACCAGCGCATCGAGTTCGCGGATGTTGGTGTCGATCTCGCGCTTCAGGCGCTCGCGCTGCGCGGAAGTCGCATCCTCGAGCATCGACACGGCAAGCTTCATCCGCGCCAGCGGCGAGCGCAGCTCGTGGCTGGCATTGGCAAGCAGCGACTGGTGCGAGCGCACCAGCGCCTCGATGCGCGAGGCGGCGTCGTTGAAGCTGCGCGCAACCGCCGCCACCTCGTCGCGCCCGCTCACCTCGACCCGGTGGTGCAGCGCGCCCGAACCGAAGATCTCGACGCCGCTGCGCAGCGCCTGCAGGCGGCGCGTGAGCCGGCGCACCACCGGCCAGGCACCGGCGGCCACCGCGACGAACAGCAGCACCAGCACCACGACCAGCCCGACGCCGCGCTGCCAGCTCGGTGGCCCGAACGGCAGCCAACCCGGCAGATGCGGCTCGATCGGCCCGTCGCCTTCGGGCCGGCCGCCCGGGCCACCGGGCCCGCCGGGGCCGCCAATTCCACCGAGCCCACCGTCAGGCGGCGGCCGCATCATGCCGCCGCCCGGCCGCAGCACCCACAGCGTGCGGCCGTCCTCCAGCCGCATCGGCAGCGCGGCCGACGCGGCGCCCTGCTCGCGCCGCTGGAACGATTCGGAGGTGCCGATGCGCTCGCCCTGCGGGCTGTCGAGCGCCAGCGGCAGGCGCAGCCGGGCCGACCAGTCGCGCAGCGCGGCGGCCTGCTCGTCCGGCGGCGCCTCGGCGCCCGGCAGCGAGCGTTGCAGCAGGTCCGCCCAGGCCGACATGCGTTCGGCGAAGACGCGCTCGAAGCGCGAGCGTTCCTGCTCGATGTGATGCTGGAAGATCCAGCCCGAGGTCGCCGCGAACAACAGCAGCACCGCGACGACCGTCAGGTAGATGCGCAGCGTCAGCGTGCGGACGCCGCTCCAGCGGCTCAAGGCCATCGCGTCACCCGGCGCCGCAAATCACTGGCCGTCGTCGGCATCCTGCTTCTTCGCGAACACGTAGCCCGCGCCGCGCACCGTCAGCACGCGGCGCGGCATCTTCGGATCGTCCTCGATCACCGCGCGGATGCGCGAGATGTGCACGTCGATCGAGCGGTCGAAGGCCTCCAGCGGATGGCCTTTCAGCGCGTCCATGATCTGGTCGCGCGAGAGCACCCGGCCCGGGCTCTGCGCCAGCACCACCAGCAGGTCGAACTGGTGGCCGGTCAGGTCGCAGGGCTTGCCGTCCAGCCGGGCGAGGCGCTCGCCGAGGTCGATCTCCAGCCGGCCGAAGCGCAAGCGCTCGTCATCGGGCGGCGGCGGCGTGGCGCGCCGCAGCAGCGCCTTGACGCGGGCCAGCAGTTCGCGCGGCTCGAAGGGCTTGGGCAGGTAGTCGTCGGCGCCCAGTTCGAGGCCGACGATGCGGTCGAGCGGCTCGCCGCGCGCCGTCAGCATCAGCAGCGGAAGCTGGCGCGTGCGCGGCGTGGCGCGCAGTTCGCGGCACAGGTCGAGGCCGTCGCCGTCGGGCAGCATCAGGTCGAGCACCAGCGCATCGAAGCCGCCGCCGGCCAGGCGGTCGCGCCCGGCGGACAGCGAGCCGACGGTGTCGACCTCGAAGCCGGCGCCGCGCAGGTAGTCACCGACCATCGCCGACAGGCGGGCGTCGTCATCGATCATCAGCAAGCGGGCGGACGGGGAGGACGGCGACATGGTGGGCGGTGTGGCCGACGAACGGCCGCAGGGATTATCGGCAAACCCATGATGCTCGGCCGGCACGGTTAAGCGCCCAAGCCCACGGCGTAAAGATGTGTGTCGCGGCGCGGCACCGGGGCGCGCGCCGCGACGGCAGGGTCAGGGCCGCTGGCCTTCGCGCTGCATGCGCTGCATCCGGTCGCGCCGGATGTCCTCGCGCTGCTTCATGCGGTCGGCGATGCGGGCGCGCTGCTCGGGCGTCAGCACCTTTGCCACGTCGAGCATCGCCTGCATCACGCGGCGGCTGGCCTGGTCATGCTGCGTCAGCATCTGCTGGCGCAGCGATTCGGCAGCGGCGGCGTCGACCGTCGGCGCGCCGAAGATCGCCAGCGAGCGCTCGTGCAGCGCGCGGCCGGCCTCGTGCTGCCGGCGCAGGTCCTCGGCCGCGGCCTGGGCGATCTGCTTGACCTGGGCGCGCTGGGCGTCGGTGGCCGAGAGGCCGTCCAGCATGCGGTCGACCGCACGCGCGACATGCTCCGGCGGCCCCATGAACAGCATGCCGGGCCCCTCCGCAGCGCCGTGGCCTTCCATGCCCGGGCCGCCGTGGTGCATGCGGCCATGGCCATGGCCGCCCATCGCGGCGGATCCCGCCCCAGGCGGGGGCGCCGGCTGGGCCTGGACCGTCCCGACCCCGAGCACGGAAAGCGCCAGCAGCGACGCGGCGATCCAGCGCGGCGCGCGCGAGGCGCCCGCCTGCCGGAGTGGTGTGTGGTTCATCGTCTTCTCCTCGGGCCGATCAGTGGGTGAGCCCGTGGAAAGCATGGTCCGTCGACGCCGTGAAATCACGGTGGACAGGCCGTAAAGATGCGTGAATGCAGCGATCGGTCATCGGCCCAGGGTTCGTCGCGTCGATCCGGCGTGGCCGCGCCGCCAATGCCAGGCGAACGGCAGCACGAGGAGCGTTCCCGCTGCCAGGTGCGCAGCGGCCGCCGCATTGGCCACCGCGTCTTCACCGGCGTAGTAGAGGACGAGGGCGGTGACGGCGAGCAGCAGCATCAGCCCGGCGACGATGGCGCCGCTGGCGCGCTGGCGGTGCCGGTGCCAGCCCGCGCGCATGTGCACGGCCCACAGTGCCCCGCAGAGGAACAGCAGCACGAACGCGGTCCCACCATGAAACGCCGCCATGCCGACGCGCGAGCCGGAGGCGAGCCGCCAGGGCAGTGGCAGGTCGGCGCGAAGTGCGAGCGTCGTCGGCGCCAGCAGCAGCCCGCTGAGCCAGGCAAGCGCCACGGTGCCGATCAGCGCCCGGCGGAAGCGGCGTGGGTAGCCCTTCATCGCGACGTCTCCGGCAGGAGGCGCCCGCCGAGCCGGCCCACGAGGGCCTCACGCCCGCCGGCGGGTGTGTTGGCGGCCACCTTGGTCAGCGCGTCGGCGCGCCAGGCAGTGGCAGAAAGGACAGTCCATGTGCCCGCGGCAGCGGCGTGACCCGGGCGTCCGACGACCCGGCCGGGCCATCGGCCGGCGTCCGCGGCCGGCGCCGCCGCGACCACCGAGGTGGCGACGGCGCCATCGCGCAATCCACCGAGCGCCTGCAGCTCGCCGTCGTCGAGCCGGCGATGCACCGGTAGCACGAGGTCGCCGAAGACCCGCAGGTCGCCGCCGGCATTCACCCACCCGGCCCGGCAGCCGCGGTGCTGCATCGCAGCGATGGCCAGGTCCACGGCCCAGCCCTTGGCGATGCCGTCGAGCGTGAGGCGGATCGGGCGCCGAAGACGCGCCCAGTCGAGGCCAAGCTCGATGTCGCCGGCGCATCCGCGCAGCAGCGCGGGGCCCGCTCGATGGCGCGGCAGCGCGGGGCCCGCGTGATGGCGCGGCAGCGCGCCCATGTCCACCAATGCGTTGCCCACGGTGCAGTCGAACGCGCCGTCGCTGAGCTGCATCAACGTGCGTGCCGCGCGCAGCAGCCTCGTCGTGCGGCGCGAGAGCAGCGTGCGGATGCCGGGCTGGGCGTTCAGGCGCGATAACTCGCTGCAAGCTTCGTGGAAGCTCCAGCGGCGGTGGGCGTCTGCCACCTCGGCGAACGCCGCGTCGACAGCGTCGCCCGCGAATTCGCCGCGGGCACCCACTTCGACGAAGGTGCCGAGCCATGGCCGCAGCCGTCGCACGAGACGATCGGCCGCCGCGCCGCCTGCCGGCCGTGGAAGCTCCGTATTCACGTCGGATGCCGCGGGATCGCCGCAGGCTGGGGCCCGAAGCGGCGTGGGAGTTTCAGTAACGCAAGTAAGAATCACTCTTATTCTGGTTAAACTTGTGTTCGACATTGTTGCGCACCCCGACACATGCCCCACCGTCCGTTCATCCGCCTGCTGCGCCCGGCCGCTGCGGCCCTCGTGGTCCTGTTGCTCGCGGCCTGTGGCGGGGGCTCGTCGGATGCGCCGGTCGCGGCCGGGCCCGCGGCCACGCCGGCGTCGCTCGGCGAGAAGATCTTCAGCGACGTGTCGTTGTCGGCATCCGGGCGCCAGTCGTGCGCGTCGTGCCATGTCGCCGACAGTGGACATGCGCAAGACAACCCGCTGGCCGCGCAGCTCGGCGGGGCGAACCTGACGCTGCAGGGCATCCGCGTGGTGCCGACGATCCGCTACCTTGCGTTCAACTCGGCCTTCCGCTTCGACTCGGAAGGCACGCCGACCGGCGGCTTCTTCTGGGACGGCCGCGCCGCCTCGCTGGCCGAGCAGGCGGGCGAACCATTCCTCAACCCGGTCGAGATGGCCCTGCCCGGCAAAGCCGCGCTGATCGACAAGCTGGCCGCGGCCACCTACGCCGACGAGTTCCGCCAGGTGTTCGGCGCCGACATCTTCAGCCGCCCCGACGATGCCTTCGAGCGCGTCAAGCTGGCGCTGCAGCGCTACCAACTCGAAGACGCCGAATTCCGCCCGTTCTCCAGCAAGTACGACGAATTCCTGCGCGGCAACACCGGGCTGGCCGAGCAGGAACTGCGCGGACTGGCGCTGTACAACAACCCCACCAAGGGCAACTGCGCCGGATGCCATCCCGCGGCCAAGGGCGCCGACGGCAGCCACCCGCTGTTCACCGATTTCACCTACGACAACCTGGGCGTCCCGCGGAACCCGGAGTTGCAGGCCAATGCCGACCCGGCATTCTTCGACCTCGGCCTTTGCGCACGCGCCGGCGGCGACATGGCCGCGCGCACCGACCTCTGCGGAGCGTTCAAGGTGCCGTCGTTGCGCAACGTGGCGCTGCGCCAGGCGCTGTTCCACAACGGCCGCTTCAAGAACCTCAAGGACGCGCTGACCTTCTACGTGCAGCGCGACATCCATCCCGAGAAGTTCTACCCGCTCGCCGCCGACGGAACGGTCGACAAGTTCGACGACCTGCCCGCCGCCTTCAAGGGCAACGTCAACACCACAGAGGTCCCCTACAACCGGCGGCCGGGCGATGCACCGGCGCTGACGGACGCCGAGATCGACGACGTCATCGCCTTCCTCAAGACACTGAACGACGGCTGGACCCGCTGAACGCCGCAGCCGGCGCCGCTGCATTCACCACTCCCGATCCGCCCGAGACCATGAATCCCAAGCACCGACTCCTCCTGGCCCCCGCGGCCGCGCTCGCACTC